>NZ_JAFBBT010000001.1:2400000-2771935 GCF_016907335.1 Curtobacterium herbarum | reverse complement strand
TTGCAGCAGGGGCGCCTCGAGATGCACTTCGCCGACCGGACCCGGATCATCGAACCGGGCAGCCCGTACATCGCGTCCGCCTCCGAGGCGTACCGCTTCGAGTCCGAGGAGACCGTCTACAACGGCGTCCACATCTCGGACGCGTTCCTCCGCAAGACGGCGGGCGAGCTCGGGTACCCGATGCCGGACGGGCCGGTCCTGTTCGACCAGCAGGACGAGCGGGTCGCCCGGCGCGAGCCGCTCCGACGACTGCTCAGCGAGGTCAGCCCGACGCTGATGGACGAACGGGTCCGCGGGGCGATGCGGACGGCGCTGAACCGGCGCCTGGCCACCGTCGTCCTCGACACCTTCCCGCTCCGTGACCGCGGTGACGACGTCCCGACCGCCAGCCGCCTGCGGGACGCGATCGCCTTCGTCGAGGAGCACGCCCGCGAACGCCCCTCGGTGCCGGCCATCGCCGCCGCCGCCGGGCTGAGCGAACGAGGCCTGCAGGAGGTCTTCGCCCGGACCCTCGGCGTCACCCCGAACGGCTTCCTCCGCGACCAGCGGCTGGACGAGGTCCGCCGCGAGCTGCTCCGCGGGGAGTCGCCGAACAGCGTCCTCGAGGTCGCCCGCCGCTGGCGCTTCACGAACCCCAGTCGGTTCGCGACCGCCTACCGTGCCCGGTTCGGCGAGGACCCCTCGGTGACCCTGCGGGCGGCCACCTCGCAGCGGCCGGACGGGCGGTCGTCGTGGCGCATCCGACAGGCGGTCGCCTACATCGAGAACCACCTCGACGACGTGTGCACGGTCGCCGACATCGCCGCGGCCGCCGGGCTGCGTCCCCGCCGGCTCCAGCAGCTCTTCAAGGAGGAGCGCGGCACCACGCCGACCGCCTTCCTCCGCGACCTGCGCGCGCTCCGGCGGTCCGGCGACCGCTCCTGACCGGCGACGCTGGCCGCCGGGTGGTCGGCAGCCACTGACCGGCGACCGGCTGCCGGACGGGAGGCACGGATCCCGCCCGCCCCGGACCTCCCGGCCGGATGCGCTGCCGACCTCCACGTCCTCTGTGGACGCGCCGCGACCGCCCGGCAGGATGTTCCACATGGGAACCAGTTCGCGACTCCGTCCCGCCGTGCTCCGCGGCCTCGTCCCGCTCGGGCTCGTCTCGATCGCGCTCACCGGGTGCTCGTCGGGGTCGGCCCCGGCACCGACGCCGACGGTCACGCAGACCGTCGCACCGTCGGGCGGGTCGACGGCGACCCCGACGGCAGCGGCGACGACTCCGGCACCGGTGCAGACGCCGCAGCCGAGCGCGACGCCGACCTGCGGCGCCGAGGACCCGACGAGCGCGATCCAGCAGGCGGCGGACCGTCTCGGACCGCCGGCCGGCATCGAGGGTGCGACGTGGGACACCGCCGCGGCCGAACGGGGCGGGTACGACCCGTGTGCCGCACTGTCGTGGGTGGTGCTGCGTCCGGCCATGTCGAGCGGCAGCTCACCGTCGGCGATCCTGCTGTTCCACGATGGCACGTACCTCGGGACGGCAACGAAGGAGCAGTACTCGTTCGAGCCGGGCGTGACGCGGACCTCGGATGCGGCCCTGTCCGTGACCTACGAGTTCCCGCGCGACGGCGAGTCGAACGCCGAGGCGAGCGGCCGCGCCACCGCGACCTACCGGTGGGACGACGCGGCCGGCCGGGTCGTCATGACGGGGGACGTGCCTCCGACGCCGTGATCGGCGGGGTCGGTCGGGTCAGCGGTCGGTGACGAGCGCGGCCATCTCGGCGACGACGCCCCGGAGGCGCGTGGCCAGGTCCGCCTGGCTCTGCACGCTGAAGCGGTGTGCCGCCTCGGTCAGCGCCGACATCACGAGCGCGACGGCGGTCCGTGCCGTGTCCTCGTCGGTGCGGGTGCTCACCGCGGCGACGAGGGACTGCCGCGACTCCGCCATCCAGCGCATCACCATCGAGGTCATCTCGGGACGACGGACCAGCAGCTCCTTCGCGCGGGCACGGTCCGCGGAGAGCGGCACGGTGTGCGCGACGAGGTCGCAGACGTCGTCGATCAACCGACCGTCGGCGGCGGCGAACCGGTCGCGGACGGCGTCGGGGACCTCGACGGTGTCGAGGCCGATGGCCGCGTGGGCCTTCGACGAGAAGTAGTTGAAGAACGTGCGGGGGGACACGTCGGCGTCGGCGCAGATCTGCTCGACCGTGACACCGTCCAGGCCGTGCTCGGTGATGCGGGTCAGTGCGGCGTCGTGGATCGCCTGCCGGGTCTGCTGCTTCTTGCGCTCGCGGAGCGTGCAGGGCTCGGTGCTGCCGACGGCGCTGTCGGGCGCGGGTGCTGCCGTGGTGGTCACGGGCGACCTCCGGTTGGGGAGAAGGGGAACGGGCCGCCCGCGCGTCGCCGACGGGTGTCGGCGGCCGTGCGGGCGGCCCGGGTGGTCACCGACGCTGGGTCGGCGTGGAGCCGGTCATCGGACCGGTGAAGGAACCAGCCTCGGCCGCGGCCATGCCGGCGTCGGCCTCGAGCTGTGCCTCCGCGGAGATGTCCGCCTGCTCCTGCAGGGCCGAACGCTGCCGCAGCGGCGGGACCTTGAAGAACCAGGTGAGCACGAAGGCGAGCAGGATCACGGCGAGTCCGACCCAGTAGATCGTGACGGACGAGGCGTTGAAGCCGGCCATGAACGGACGGGTCAGGCGGGTGTCGGCACCGGTCAGGAACGAGGTGTCGTTCGTGGCCGAGGCGCTCGAGTCGTCGTTCGCGCCCTTGTCGATCTGCTTGACGAGGTCCGGGACGACCTGGTCGACCCAGTAGCCGCGCTGTCCGGCGTCCGTCCAGTCGACCGCGAGCTGTCCGTCGACGACGCTGGCGTGCGCCTGGTCGGCGGCCGTCGCGAGGGCGGTGGCCTCGGCCTGCGGGGTGGCGTCGGCGACCTGCTGGGCGATCACGGTCTCGGCGGCGGCCGCGGGGACCGTGCCGGCGGCGACCTGCGCCTGGACGGCTGCTGTGACCTGCTGGGTGACGGCCTGGTCCGCGGCCTGCTTCGCGGCGGTGGTGCCGCGGACCAGGCCGGAGTCGATGCTGTCCTGGATCGGGTCGACGATCGGGTCCCAGATCTGGTCCATGACGCCCTGGTTCGCCTTCGCGCTGGCGACGGTCGGGTTGAGCGCTGCGTCCAGTGCCGCTGTCAGGTCGGCCTTGTTCGCGGTGGCGTGCACGATGTTGGCGGGCATCACCGAGAACAGGATCGAGAGCAGCACGGCGGTGCCGAGCGTGCCGCCGATCTGGCGGAAGAAGGTCGCCGAGCTGGTCGCGACGCCCATGTCCTTCGCCTCGACCGAGCCCTGCGACGCGAGCGTCAGGGACTGCATGACCGAACCGAGTCCGAGACCGATGAGGAACATGCCGATCATCAGGAACCAGAGCGGCTTGTCGATCGACATGAAGGTCAGGACGACGTAGCCGGCGGACACCAGCGCGGTGCCGATCACCGGGAAGACCCGGTAGCGGCCGACGCGGGCGACGATCTGACCGGACGTGATCGAGGCGATCATCAGGCCGCCGACCAGGGGCAGCGTGGCGAAGCCGGACTCGGTCGGGCTGAGGCCGACGACGATCTGCAGGTACAGCGGGATGGTCAGCATGGCGCCGAACATCGCGAAGCCGACGAGGAACCCGATGATCGTCGCCATCGAGAACGTGCCCGAGCGGAAGAGCTTCAGCGGGATGATCGCCGCGTCGCCCATCTTCGACTCGATGATCAGCAGGGCGACCAGGCCGACGGCGCCGATGACGTAGCAGGCGAGGGCGGCGGGGGAGCCCCAGCCCCACGTGCGGCCCTGCTCGGCGACCAGGAGCAGCGGGACGAGGGTGACGATGACCGAGGTCGCGCCCCACCAGTCGACGACCGGCTTGTCGCGCTTGTCGTGCACCTTCGGCAGGTGCAGGAAGACGATCACCATGATGAGCGCGGCGATGCCGATCGGCACGTTGATGAGGAGCACCCAGCGCCAGCCGGTGATGAACAGGATCTCGGACGCGCCGGCGAGCAGACCGCCGATGAGCGGGCCGATGACGCTCGAGATGCCGAAGACGGCGAGGAAGTAGCCCTGGTACTTGGCGCGCTCACGCGGGGCGAGGATGTCGCCCATGATCGCGAGCGGCAGCGACATCAGTGCGCCGGCACCGATGCCCTGCACCGCGCGGAAGGCGGCGAGCATGAGCATCGACGTGGACATCGACGACAGGACGGCGCCGAGGATGAAGACCACGATGCCGAAGATGTAGAGCGGACGGCGGCCGAAGATGTCGGAGAGCTTGCCGTAGATCGGTGTCGCGATCGTCGACGTGATCAGGTAGGCGGTGGTCACCCACGCCTGCTGGTCGAGACCGTGCAGGTCGTCGCCGATGGTGCGGATCGCGGTGCCGAAGACCGTCTGCCCGAGGGACGACAGGAACATGCCGGCCATCAGCCCGTAGATGACGAGCAGGATCTGGCGGTGGGTCATCAGGGGTTGCTGACCGGGCGCGCCGGTGGTGGCGGCGCTCCGGCCCGACACCGGCGTCTGTGCGGTGGCTGTTGACAATGCGGGTCCTTCTGGTTCGACGTGCCGGACGGCGAGTGCGTCGTCGGGCGGAGGCGAGGCGGGTACGTGGGCCACGGAGGGGCCGCTGCGCAACCTGAAACCTTGCAGGCTCCGCAACTTTACATCCATTGCGTTCTGCAAGCAACTAGTTGGCGCGTCGTACGATGGCGCCGTGCCCGAGGACCCCCGCCCCGACGACGATCGGCGCGTCGACGATCGGCCTTCCGGGGATCGGACCGAGGCCGAGCGGCTGCTCCGCCGCCAGCTCGACCGCCTCTGGGTGCGCCAGACCCTGCGGACCGTGCTCATCGAGCAGTCCGGCGGCCTCGACCCCACCGCGCGGGTGATCCTGCGGGCCGTCGAGCGGCTGGGGGAGGTCCGCTCGACCGCCGTCGCGGAGCGCACCGGTCTGTCGCGGCCGGTGGTCAGTCGGCGGATCGCGGGGCTCGTCGAGGCCGGCTACGTCCGCACCACCCCGGACCCGGACGACGGTCGCGCAGCCCTGCTCGCCCTGGCGCCGGCCGGACGTGCCCTGCTCGACGGCCTCGACGCGCAGGGGGACGCGGTGTTCGACGACGTGACGAGCGTGTTCGACGGGGACGAGCTGCGCGACCTCGCCCGGCTGCTGGCGCGGTTCAACGACCGTGCTGCCGAGGTGCTCGGCGCCGGTGGCGAGGACGGACGCCCGCTCGGCGAGCAGTCGGAGGGCGGGCGCTCGGTGCCCTGAGTCGACGGAGGCGTCAGGCGAGCCCGCGCAGCGCCCGGTCCACGACGTCCTCCGGTCGCCCGTCGTCGTGCTCCGCCCACCAGGTCAGGGCGGCGATGGCGGCCCCGGCGTAGGCGGCTGCACGCACCGCGGGGCCCAGGTCGGACGGGTCCGCGTGGTCACGCTCGGCGACGAACCGTGTCAACCGGTCCTCCAGCCCGGCGATCCGGGGTGCGCCCTCCCGGTCGAGCGTCGGGTTCGTGCGGATCACCCGGAGCCGGTGTCGGGTGGTCTCGACGGCGGCGTCAGGGAAGGTCGCGGCAGCCCGATACGCGGCGCGGAGGCCGTCGCTGCCGGACTCGTCGAGTGGCCGGTCGTCGAGCGCTGCACGGAGACGGTCGGCGAACTCCTCGAGGCCGCCCCACACGAGCGACGCCTTCGTCGGGAACAGCCGGAACAGCGAGCGTCGGCTGACCCCGGCGGCCGCGGCGACCTGGTCCATCGAGACGCTGTCGTAGCCCCGGTCGTCGAACAGGCGCAGTGCGGCGAGCGACACGGCGTCCGGATCGATCGTGCGGGGACGCCCTGTCGGCCGGTCGGTCATGTGCTCATCCTCTCGCAGGCGAACTTCCGGCACTCAGTGCTACAACTGGGTCCGCGCACCGCGCACCGCGCACCGCGCACCGCGCACCGCGCACCGCGCACCGCGCACCGCGCACGACTCGAAGAGGAGACACCATGACCGACACCACCGCAGGACGGTTCACCGGCAGCACCGTCGTCGTCACCGGGGCGGGATCCGGCATCGGCCGGGCCACCGCCGTCCGCATCGCACGGGAGGGCGGCCGGGTCGTCGCCACCGACGTCGTCGCCGACCGGCTCGACGACCTCCGCACCGAACTCGACGGCCACGACCTCGAGACCGTCGTCGGGGACGTCACCGCCCAGGAGACGATCGACGCCGTCCTCGTCGCCGCCGGCGACCGGGTCGACGGACTGGCGAACGTCGCCGGCATCATGGACCGCTTCCTGCCGCCCACCGAGGTCGACGACGCGACCTGGGAGCGCGTGTTCAGCGTCAACCTGACCGGGCCGATGCGCCTGACCCGTGCCGTGCTGCCGCTGATGATCGCCGCCGGCAAGGGCTCGGTGGTGAACGTCGCCTCCGAGGCCGCCCTCCGCGGGTCCACCGCCGGCGTCGCCTACACGTCGTCGAAGCACGCGGTCGTCGGCTTCACCCGGAGCGTCGCGTTCTTCCACGGCCCGCAGGGGATCCGGGCGAACGCCGTCGCACCGGGAGCGGTCGCGACCAACATCGAAGCACCGATGGGCAGCGAGTACGCCGCCGGTCGCATCGGGCCGATCAGCCAGCTCATCGTGCCCGCCGCCGCCTCCGCGGACCAGCTCGCAGCGGCCATCACGTGGCTCCTCAGCGACGGCTCCGCGAACGTCAACGGGGTGGTCCTGCCGAGCGACGGCGGCTGGTCCGTCGTCTGAACCGACCCCGTGACGGACGGGAGGCACGTGGCGGCGCCGCCACGCGCCTCCCGTCCGTCTGGGGTCCAGCCCGAAAACGGGATACCGTTCTCACCATGAGCACCGAGAACACCACCCCCGCCGAAGCCGTCGACGAGGAGCCCGTGATCACCTTCGCCGACCTCGGGCTCAGCGACCCCGTCCTCAAGGCCGTCAAGGACATCGGGTACGAGACCCCCTCCGCGATCCAGGCCGCCACCATCCCGATCCTGCTCGAGGGCCGCGACGTCGTCGGCCTGGCCCAGACCGGTACCGGCAAGACCGCCGCGTTCGCGCTGCCCGTGCTGTCCCGCATGGAGGCCGGCTCGAAGCTGCCGCAGGCGCTCGTCCTGTCCCCGACCCGTGAGCTCGCACTCCAGGTCTGCGAGGCGTTCGAGCAGTACGCGGCCCACATGAAGCACGTCCACGTCCTGCCCGTCTACGGCGGCCAGGCGTACGGCGTGCAGCTGTCCGCCCTCCGTCGCGGCGTCGACGTCGTCGTGGGTACCCCCGGTCGCATCATGGACCACATCGCCAAGGGCACCCTCGACCTGTCCGAGCTGAAGTACCTGGTGCTCGACGAGGCCGACGAGATGCTCAAGATGGGCTTCGCCGAGGACGTCGAGACGATCCTCGCCGAGACGCCGGACACGAAGCAGGTCGCGCTCTTCTCCGCGACGATGCCCGCGCAGATCCGCCGCATCTCGAAGCAGTACCTCAACGACCCGGCCGAGATCACGGTCAAGGCGAAGACGACCACCTCGGCGAACACGACGCAGCGCTACCTGGTCGTGTCGTACCCGCAGAAGGTCGACGCGCTGACCCGCATCCTCGAGGTCGAGGACTTCGAGGGCATGATCGTCTTCGTCCGCACCAAGAGCGAGACCGAGACCCTGGCCGAGAAGCTCCGCGCCCGCGGGTACGCGGCCGCCGCCATCAGCGGTGACGTCGCCCAGGCCCAGCGCGAGCGCACGGTCAACCAGCTCAAGTCCGGCAAGCTCGACATCCTGGTCGCCACCGACGTCGCCGCCCGCGGCCTCGACGTCGACCGCATCACCCACGTGGTCAACTTCGACATCCCGATCGACACCGAGTCGTACGTGCACCGCATCGGCCGCACCGGTCGTGCCGGCCGTTCGGGTGCCGCGATCAGCTTCGTCACCCCGCGTGAGCGTCGCCTGCTCACCGCGATCGAGAAGGCCACCCGCCAGCCGCTCACCCAGATGCAGCTGCCGAGCGTCGAGGACGTCAACTCCACGCGCCTGACCCGCTTCGACGACGCGATCACCGCCGCCCTCGGGCAGGAGTCCCGCGTCAGCGCGTTCCGCGACATCATCGCCCACTACGTCGAGCACCACGACGTGCCGGAGTCGGACGTCGCCGCGGCGCTCGCCGTCGTGGCGCAGGGGGACACCCCGCTGCTCCTCGACCCGGCGGACGACCGCGCGCGCCAGCAGATCGAGCGTGACGAGCGTCGCAGCCGCGACGACCGCCCGGCCCGTGACCGCGACGGCGACAGCGGTGGCGGGGACCGTCGTCGCCGCTCGGTGCCGATGACCGCCTACCGCATCGAGGTCGGCCGCCGCCACCGTGTCGAGCCGCGTCAGATCGTCGGCGCGCTCGCGAACGAGGGCGGCCTGCGCCGTGACGACTTCGGGGCGATCCAGATCCGTCCGGACTTCTCCGTCGTGGAGCTGCCGGCCGACATGGACTCCGGCGTCCTCGACCGTCTGCGCGACACCCGCATCAGCGGCAAGCTCATCGAGATCCGCGCGGACAGCCGGGGCGGGGTGCGTCGCGAGAGCGGCACCCGTCGTGACGGCGCGCGCTACGGCGACCGTGACGACCGCAGTCCGCGTGACGACCGCGGCGGCTACGACGACCGCAAGCCGCGCCACACGCGCGACGACCGCGACTGACGCAGCGACGACCGCGACCGACGCGTCCTGACGGGAGGCCCGACACCAGTTGGTGTCGGGCCTCCCGTCCTGTCTGTGGAGAACCTGGCCTGTCGGCCCCGGGAGCCGGTATGGTTGAGCACGTCAGAGCCTCCGGGGGATCTTCTGCGCGGGGGTGCAGGTACGAAGAGAAAAAGAGGGGTTCACCATGTCGCGTGTGCTTTCGACCGAACAGGCGAAGACCGCCATCCGCCAGATCCAGTCCATCGTGAACGGTGGCTTCACGGACCAGATCTCGCAGCTCGACGCCCAGGGGCGCGTGCTGTCCGACTCGAACGTGTGGGACGGCCCGCTGGCGTCGAACTTCCGTGGGTCGACCTGGCCCGAGACGAAGGCTGCGCTGGACAAGGCGAAGACCGAACTCGAGCAGCTCCGCACGCAGCTCGACAAGATCTCGCAGGACATCTTCACCGCGGGTGGCGGCGCGTAAGCAGCCGTTCGGACAGGGCCCGGGCCGTCGATCACCTCGACGGGCCGGGCTGCTGTCGTCCGTGGGGGATCGGGTCACCCGGGCTGCTGTCAGCACCAGCGCGACCAGAGATGTCTCGGCGCTGGTCGGCCGTGGGATCGGGACCGCCACCGACACGGTGCACGAGGGGATGAAGGACGGGGAACCGTGGCCGGAGTGACCAAGGCGCGGCCGTGGCGCGGTCAGCGTCAGCACCCCGTCAACCTGATCGCGGCGGCGTGCCTGCTGGTGGTGGGCATCGCCGTACCGATCGGCATCGCGGGACCCGGTGGGAGTGTCCTCCTGCCCTCGCTCGTGGTGGGCTTCGTCGTGGGTCTGCTCTGGGCGGCGATCGTGTTCGCGGTGTTCCGGCCCGACGTCTCGGCCGTCCTGATGGTCGGCGGGATCATCGTCGCCGCCCTGGTCTTCACACGGGTGCTCGACGGCTGGGGGGCAGCCCTCCTGCCCTACATGATGTGCAGCCTGGCGGGGTCGGTCTTCGGCGCGCACCTGCGGTGGATGGTGGAACGCCGCCGCGTCTGACCTGCGGTCAGCGGGGGAGCGCGTGGACCCACTCTCGGAATGAGACCAGCGCTGCCCACACCAGCTGTACCGGCGGTGGCGTCGTCCGAACACGGCGGCGCGTCTAGGCTCGCGTCGTGCGGGGGCGAGTGGAACGACTGGCGGACGCGGTCGATGCGATCGTGCCGCTCGTGCGCGAGGTCGACGACGTCGGCGGCCGCAACGCCGAGCGCTTCCAGGCCGCGGCGGACCGGCTACGGAGCGTCCCACTCACCCGAGCGGATCGGAACACGGTCCTCCGCGATCTCGAGGCGCTGCTCGGAGCCGGATCCGGACGGCTCTCCGACCGGTACCTGGTGCACGACGACGGCCGACCCGACCTCGAGCGATCGCGGACGTTCACCGAACTGGTCGGGCGGATCCGCTCCCACGCGTGGTGGATCCGGCACCTGCCGTCCTGACCGGCTGTCCTGCACATCGCCGCGACGCGCATCCGGCGTCCCCAGATCGGGGCATCGTGCTGACAGGTGTCGCCCTGCTGCGGTAGACAAGACAGCACGCCGGAGTCGACCCGAACGACGCCGAGCGGACGGCGTCGCCCGCGGACCCTGGACCCACTGACGGCTTCGGTGCGACACCCGTGCGCGGCAACCGCGTGCACGGGATCTCGGGGATCAGGAGGGACGCCGTGCACTGCAGCGACGGTTCAACAGGGGTGCGCCGATGACGGCGTTGGACGTCGGTCGACGCGATCGACGTCGACTGACCGTCGGAACGCCGCGCCGCCGGCTCCTGGCCGTCCGGACCGTGGCCGTGCTCGCCGCGGTGTCCGGCCTGAACTACGTCGGCTGGCGCTGGATCGCCTCGGTGAACTGGCACTCGTGGTGGATAGCCGTGCCGCTGATCCTCGCCGAGACGTACAGCGTGATCGACTCGGTGCTCTTCGCGTTCGGGGCGTGGAAGCTCCGCGAGCGTGGCGAACCGCCGACGAAGCCGAGCACCGACGTGACGGTCGACGTCTTCATCACCACCTACAACGAACCGATCGACCTGGTGATGCGCACCGCCCTCGCGGCGAAGGCGATCACGCACCCGCACACCACGTGGATCCTCGACGACGGCAACCGCCCCGAGATGCGTGCGGCCGCCGAGTCCGCGGGGCTCGGCGTGATCACCCGCGGCAAGGACTGGGTGGACCGCCCCCGGCACGCCAAGGCCGGCAACCTGAACAACGCGCTGCTCGCCACGCAGGGGGAGTTCCTGCTCATCCTCGACGCCGACCAGGTGCCGGAGCCGTCGATCCTCGACCGCACCCTCGGGTACTTCAAGGACGAGCGGATGGCGCTCGTGCAGACCCCGCAGTGGTTCGAGAACGTGCCCGACTCGGACCCGCTCGGCAGTCAGGCGCCGCTGTTCTACGGGCCGATCCAGCAGTCGAAGGACGGCTGGAACGCCGCGTTCTTCTGCGGGTCGAACGCGATCCTCCGGCGGGAGGCGCTGATGCAGCTCGGCATCACGCGGTACGTGCGCGAGGTCGAGACTAGTGTCCAGCGCACCATCAAGACCGCCAAGAAGCTCCTGGGCCGGGCGCGCGAGACCGAGACCGACGAGCGCGTGCTCATCGCCCTCGACGACGCCGAGGGGGTCGTCGACCGTGCGCGCGACGAGAGCGCCGCGGGCGAACCGCTCGGCGACGTGACCTACCGGTTCCAGCGCGGCATCGACGCGATCGCGTTCCGGTTCGCCGCCGCGGACCTCGAGTCGGTACGCGCGGACCTCCAGGAACTCGCCGCGATGTCGACCGACGCGAACACCTTCGCCGGTCTCGACGACGCCGCGCTCGACGTCCTCGGACAGCGGGGTGCGTCCCCGGTGGCCGCGATCGAGTCGATCGCGGTGCTCGCCCGGGCGCTCGACGTGAACCGCGACGACGAGGCCCAGGCGATCATGCCGCTGGCCACCATCTCGGTGACCGAGGACATGGCGACCGCGATGCGCCTGCACGGCCTCGGCTGGCGGTCCGCGTACCACGACGAGATCCTGGCGAAGGGGCTCGCACCCGAGGACCTCGAGACGATGCTCGTGCAGCGGCTCCGCTGGGCGCAGGGCACCATGCAGGTGTTCTTCCGCGAGAACCCCCTTGTGCAGAAGGGCCTGTCGTTCGGGCAGCGCCTGATGTACTTCTCGACGATGTGGAGCTACCTGTCGGGCTTCGCCGCCGTGGTCTACATCGCTGCGCCGGTGCTCTGCCTGTCGTTCGGCGTCGTCCCGGTCCAGGCGTACAGCACCGACTTCTTCGCCCGGCTGATCCCGTTCCTGGTGCTCAACCAGCTGCTGTTCTGGGTGGTCGCGGCGGGCAGACCGACGTGGCGCGGGCAGCAGTACTCGCTGGCACTCTTCCCGGTGTGGATCGAGTCGGTCACGAGTGCGTTCGAGAACGTGTTCCGCGGCCGACCGCTCGGCTTCCGTGTGACGCCGAAGGTCCGTGACACCACGGACGTCAAGCCGCGCTGGGACCTGGTGAAGCCGCAGCTCGTCGCGATGGCGGCGCTCGCCGCGGCCCTGGTGATGATCGGCATCCGGTACCTGACCGGGCAGGCGGAGGGCATCGCGCCGCTGGTCAACACCGCCTGGGTCGTCTTCGACCTGTTCATCTTCAGCATCGTGATCCGGGCGGTGCGGTACCGCGGGCCCGAGGCTCCGGTGCCCCTGGAGCACGAGTCCACGACGGTCGGAGGGCCTCTGTGAGCACGCACGCGAGCATCGACGTCCCCGCGGTCCCGGCGTCGCTCGACACGGTGCAGGACACCTTCGCGGCGTGGTGGGACGGCCAGGGCATCGACGACCCGACGATGCGCTTCCGGTTGGAGACCGCCCTGGTGGAGGTCGCCGCGAACGTCATCGAGCACACCCGACGGTCGGACCCGCACGAGGGGCGCCGGTTCGTCCTCGACCTGACCGCCCACGACACCGAGCTCGTCGCGGTCCTGTCGGACAACGGCATGCCGGTGGACATCGACCTCGGCGCCGTGACGATGGCCGACCCGGAGGACGAGGGCGGCCGCGGCCTGGCCCTGGCGATCGCGGCGCTCGACCGACTCGAACACCACCACGAGGGTGGGCGGAACGTCTGGGTGTTGGTGTGCGACCGGTGAGGCAGCTCGTGGCGCGCATCGTCGCCCTCCTCCTCGTCGCCGGCGTGGTCCTGCTGGGCGGTGCCCTGCCGGCGAACGCGGCGACGAGCGCACCGACGAGCACACCCACCAGCACTGCGACGAGCGGACCGACGGGTACCGCGACGAGCACGCCGACGGGCACGCCGACCGCGACGCCGCCGAAGGGATCGGCCGTCGGACCCGCATCCGGCCGGACCTGGTTCGGCCCCGACCTGGACTGGGGCTCCGACGCTCCCGACGGCTACGAGGGCCGCCTCGGTGCGACCCCGTCGATGTACGGCGTCGAGATCGCCTACCCGCTCGACGGGGGCGCCCAGGAGCAGTTCCTCCGCTCCACCCGGGCCGCCGCCGCACAGGGCGCCGTGCTCGTCGTCAGCCTGGTGCCGGACCAGTCCCTCGAGTCCCTGACGACGGCCGATGCCCGCCACGCGAACACGCTGTTCGAGCGCGCCCACCGGCAGTACGACACCCAGGTCCTGGTCCGCTTCGCCCCGCAGATGAACGGCACGTGGGTGCGCTGGGGCCAGCAGCCGACCCAGTTCGTGCAGGCCTTCCGGACCCTGGCGCGCCACGTGCACGCGGGGAAGTCGGACGCCCGCATGGTGTGGTCGCCCTCGTACGGTGCCGGCTACCCGTTCGGCTCGTCGGCCGGCCGCCTGGCGGACCTGTCGGCGACCGACACCGAGAAGCTCGACACGAACGGCGACGGCCAGATCACCGCGGCCGACGACCCGTACGAGCCGTACTGGCCCGGGGCGTCGTCGGTGGACTGGGTCGGGCTGTCGATGTTCTTCTTCGGCAAGGGGAAGGCCACCGAGGCCGCCGGCCGCGACGTCCCGCTGACCCGGAACGAGGTGCCGGCGTCCGACGAGGTCGCGCAGCGCTTCGCCGAGCGCTGGGGCTACGACCAGCAGCAGTCCCGCTCGTTCACGGACCGGTTCGCCGTCGACCGGGACCGACCGTTGCTCCTGGACACCGGTGCGCTCTACGACCGCTCGCTCAGCGGCGTCGCCACGGAGCTCGCGGTCAAGCAGGCCTGGTGGCGACAGGTCATCGCCGAGGTGCGCACGACCCCCGAGATCCGCGGCGTCACCTTCGTGGAGGCCGAGCGCCGCGAACCGGAGGCCGGCAACCGCGTCGTCGACTGGCGCTTCACCGATGCGTCGAGGACGGCCGCGTCGTTCCGGTCCGACCTGGAGGGCGCCGACCGCTTCGTGTTCGGTCCGGTCACCGACCGGGTGACGGCCCAGCAGGGTGCCGTCGCGACGAACCAGCAGCTCGACACCGGCGGCGACCAGATGGCGTGGATCGTCTGGCTGTCGGCGGGGCTCGCGCTGGTGTTCGTGGTCAGCGGCCTGGTCGGACGGCTCGTGCCCAGCTGGCGGTACCCGGACGACGGCAAACCGGGGCGTGACCTGCGGCTCGACCTGTTCCGCGGGTTCATCATCCTGGCCGTGGTGATCACGCACATCGAGGTCGCCGGCCCGTACTCGTACCTGACGCTGCACGCGGTCGGGGCGATCACCGGCGCCGAGATGTTCGTGTTCCTCTCCGGCATGGTGCTCGGCATGGTCTACCCGCTCGGCATCGCCCGGTTCGGCGAGTGGGCGTCGGCGATCGGTGCGTGGAAGCGCGCCCGGAAGCAGTACCTCGTCACGCTCGCGGTGATCCTCATCGTCTTCGCCCTGAGCTTCGTCCCGCTGCTCGACACGGACGCGATCACGACGTTCACCGACCGGGGGACCGGCCTGGGCGGCATGCAGGCCGAGGGTCGCGTGTACGACCTGTACCCGAACGCGATGCAGCTGCTGGCCTACCCGCCGCCCTGGTACGCCATCCGGCAGTTCCTGCTGCTCGAGATGGGCCCGTGGCCGTTCAACATCATGGGCCTGTTCGTGGTGCTCAGCCTGTTCATCCCGGTGTTCATGTGGGTGATCCGGCGCGGGTACTGGTGGGCGCTGCTCGTCGTCAGCTGGGCGCTCTACGTCTTCCAGGCGGTGAACCCGGACTTCAAGCCGTTGAACTCGCAGTTCGACGCGGTCTTCCCGCTGCTGACCTGGCAGGTGGTGTTCACCCACGGCCTGGTGCTCGGGTACTACCGTCGCCAGATCACGCGGGCGCTGACCGGCCGGCTCGGCAAGGTGCTGATCGGCGTGCTGATCTGCGGGTACGCGGCCTTCCTGGTCTACGTCTGGGCGGGCGACCGGTTCGACTTCACCCCGGTGCCGTTCCCGGCGTCGATGTACCAGGACCTGTACAACACCGCGTACCAGCGCGTGGACCTGCAGTGGGGCCGCCTGGTCGACATCGCGTTCTTCGCGATCGTCTCGTACGCGATCCTGACGGTGTTCTGGAAGCCCGTGAACGCCGTCATCGGGTGGCTGTGGATCCCGCTCGGGCAGGCCAGCCTCTACGTGTTCGTGTGGCAGGTCTTCTTCGCGCTGGTGATCGCGTCGCTGCCCCTGGACTACGGCAACGTCTGGATCGGCACCGCCGTCCACACCGCGCTCATCCTGCTCAGCTGGTACATGATCCGGCGGAAGTTCCTGTTCTCGGTCATCCCGCGCTGACACCCGGCAGCGGCGCGCGCCCGGCAGCAGCCCGGCCACGACACGGACGGGAGGCCCGTCACCAGCTGGTGACGGGCCTCCCGTCCGTTGTGCCCCCGGAGCGTGCCCCCGGAGCGTGCCCCCGGAGCGTGCCCCCGGAGCGTGCCCCCGGAGCGTGCCCCCGGAGCGTGCCCCCGGGGCACGCCCCGCCCACGTGCGCCGGGCCGCCGCCGTCAGTCGCTGTACTCCCGCGTCAGCTCGCGCCGCAGCACCTTCCCGCTCGGTCCGATCGGCAGCACGTCCACCACGTGGTAGACCCGCGGGTACTTGAACGAGGCGACCCGCTCGCGGACGAACGCGTCGACCCCGTCGGACCCGGCGGCGCCGTCGCGGAGGACGACGGCCGCGTGCACCTCCTGTCCGTGCACCGGGTGGTCGACGCCGAACACCGCGGCCGACGCGATGTCCTCGTGCCGGTGCAGCACCGCTTCGATCTCGGACGGGTAGACGTTGTAGCCGTTCCGCAGGATCAGGTCCTTCTTGCGGTCCACGATGCTGACGTACCCGTCCTCGCTGAGCACGCCGATGTCCCCGGTGCGCAGGTACCCGTCGGCCATCGCGGCCTCGGTCGACTCCGGGTCGTCGAGGTAGCCGAGGAACAGGTTGTGGCCCCGGACGACGATCTCGCCCGGTTCCCCGACCGGTACCGGCACGATGCGCCCCTCGACCTCGGCGTCCACGACGACGACCTCGACACCCCAGACGGCGGGGCCGACGCTGCCGGCACGGCCCGGGACCCCACGCGGGTTCACCGAGACGACGGGGGAGGTCTCGGTCAGCCCGTAGCCCTCCTGGATCGGCGCCCGGAAGGTCGACTCGAACCGCTCCAGCACGGCGGCGGGCAGTGCGGCGCCGCCGGAGACGCACCAGCGGAACGGCGGCCGGGCGTCGTGCTGCTCCGCCGCCCCGAGGAGGGCGATGAACATCGTCGGGACGCCGAGGAACGCCGTCACCTGCTGTTCGGTGCAGAGCTGCAGTGCGGTCGCAGCGTCGAAGCGGGGGAGCAGCACGATCGTCGCTCCGCGGCGGAGCGTGGTGTTCATCACGACCGTCTGCCCGAACGTGTGGAACAGCGGCAGGCCGCCGAACACGATGTCGTCCTCGCGCAGGTCGAACACGTCGATGATGCAGACGTTGACCTGCTCGACGAGCGCGAAGTGCGACCCGACGGCGCCCTTCGGCTGACCGGTGGTGCCGCTGGTGAACAGGATCGTGGCGGGGTCCAGGGGGTTCGTCGCGACGACGGCGTCGAGCGGCTCCCCCTCGGACGACAGCGTGGTCAGTGAGAGGACGTCCTCGCCGGCACCGACGCCGACGACGAGAGCGCCGGTGTCGGCCGCTGCGGGACCGGCCTCGGCCAGCACGGAACCGGCGGCGATGAGCATCCGGGCACCGGAGCGACCGAGGACGTGCGTGATCTCCTCACGCTTGAACAGCAGGTGGATCGGCACGACGACGGCCCCCATCGCGAGGACGGCGAAGTACGCCACCAGGAACTCGGGCACGTTCGGCAGCATCACCGCGACCCGGTCGCCGCGCTCGACCCCGCGGGCCCGCAGGCCGCCGGCGGTCTGGCGGACCCGCTCCCACAGGTCGCCGTACGTCAGCTCGTGGACGCCGTCGGGCAGCGCGGTGACGACGGCGACCTTGCTGCGGTGCCGTCGCGCCCCCTCGGCCACGATCGTGGCGACGTTCAGTGTTCCCAGTCCGGTGGTGGTGGACATCGTGCCCCTCTTCGTCGGTGCGGGCGTCGTCGCCCTCGGTCGCGCCGCTGGTGAGACGACGCGCGCGCGGCCGTCGGGTGCGACCACCCTCCTGACGCTACCCAGCGCCGGGGTCCGCATGCAGCCCCCGTTCGGCGGCCACCGGGGGGGGGGGGAGAGAGGGACGGCCCCAGGACGGACGGGAGGCCCGTGGCGATCCCGCCACGGGCCTCCCGTCAGTGTCTCGACGCCGCTGCGTCGAGGGCGCTGGATCAGCGCGGTTCGGTCGTCGCCACGAAGAGGTCGTCGAACAGTCCCTGGTCCTCGGTGGGCTGCTCGCCGTGCTTCCAGCGACGGCGCATGCGGCGGATGGTGGTGATGCGCACCGGATCGACGCCCGGTTCGGTCTCGTACATACCCATGGTGTCCCTTCCCGTCGGCGGTGACCCCCGTGCGAGGGGAGTCCCGGTCGATTCCGACGGTACGGCGACGTTCGGAGCCGTGCCCGTGCAAGTAGGTAGAGAAGTGACCCATCCGCGCTGCGTGGACAATTGCTTCGCCCACGAACCGACAGGCCCCTAACCTGCACTACGTCGTGGGCGGCACTCCGCCGTCGAGCGCCGCGACGATGCGGTCGACGATGCGGACGAGGCGTCGCCGCTCTCGTTCCGAGAAGGAGGACAGGAGTTCGTGCAACTGCTCGTTGGTGCTGTCCAGCGCTGCTGCGAACACCTGCTCCTGCCCGGGCGTCAGCTCGATGAACCGGCTCCGACCGTCCTCCGGGTTCGGCACACGCTGCAGGATCCCCTGCCGTTCCAGCCGGTCGATGATCCCGGTCACCGCGGGACCGGTCAGCCCGAGGTGCGACGTCAGGTCCTTCACGCGCACCGAACGGTCGCCGGACTTCGCACGCCACACGTACTGCAGCACCGACAGGTCCGTGCCGGACACACCGGTCCGGTCACGCAGTCGGTTGCGCAGCGCTGTCGAGGCCTGCTCGAGACGGGTCAGGGCACCCATCACGTCGAGGTCACTCACCGGATGCCCTCCTCCGTGCGTCACGACACACCGGAGTGGGGACCGGCATGCTCGCGGCAAGGATATCCAGATACCGCTGGTTCCCGGTCCAGTGTGGTGACGACGTGAGCGCGCCGCTTGCGCCCGAGCCCGCAGAGACCCGCGAACTCGCCGGACGGGAGGCGCTCGCCGACTCCGCGGTCCCGGTGCGGTTCGAGGTGGTCGGCACCGACCCCGACGCAGCCGTCCGCGACCTCGCCGGCATCTACTCCGGCAAGCAGTGGCTGTCGCGCCGGACCGAGGGGGAGTTCTCCTACCGCTACACAGCGGTCGGCGACTCCGACGTCTCGATGCGCCGGTCCACCATGAACGGCTTCCTCCGTGGGGCCTCCGCACCGAGCGACGACCTGGTGATGAGCTGGCTCACCGCGGGCTCCGGCACACCGGACACCCTGCGCGACCGGGTCCCTCTCCGGGTCGGGCAGCCGATGCTGTTCCCGGCGCACCGGGACGTCGTCTTCGTCGCCACCGACTACGACCAGCAGCTGGTCCACCTGGACCGCGGCTTCGTCCGGGAGGTCGCTGCCGAACGCTTCGACGTCGGCACCCTCGAGATGCGCTTCGACCACCTGCGACCCGCGGACGCCCTGGCCGTCCGGCGGTGGCGGGACTCCCTCGGCGCCCTGGCCCGTGCACTGCGGGAGGGCGGGACCGGCTCGCTCGTCTGGAACGAGGCGAAGCGGCACACCGTCGACGCCTTCCTGCAGGTCGTGCCGCCGCAGCTCGACCAGCTGCCCGCCGAACTGCTGCACCCGCGGCAGGCCAAGCTCCGCGCCGTCGTCGAGCACATCCACGCGCACGCCGACGACCCGATCACGATCACCGACCTGGCGCGGGTCGCCGGGCTCAGCGTCCGCAGCGTGCAGGAGTCGTTCCGGCGCACCTTCGGGCTGTCGCCGCTGGCCTACCTGCGGCAGGTGCGGCTGGACCGGGTGCACGAGGAGCTCCTGGTCCGGGACTCCCGGACGGTCTCGGTCGGACAGGTCGCCACGCGGTGGGGCTTCGCGCACCTCGGGCGGTTCTCGGCGGCGTACGCGGAGCGGTTCGGCGAGTACCCGAAGCAGACCCTGCGGCGGTGAGTCGCGCCTCCCGTCCGTGGGTCGGACGCCACCGGGCACGGTGCCGGACACGCTGCTGGACACCTCCGCGGACACCCGGAGGCGCTACGGTTCCGCCATGACCGGTACGCCGACGACCGCCGAGGCTCCGCCGACCCCGCTCCGGCGTCGGGCACTGCTGTCGTGGGCGCTCTGGGACTGGGGCTCCGCAGCCTTCAACGCCGTCGTCACCACGTTCGTGTTCAGCACGTACCTGGCCAGCCGGGCGTTCGTCGACCCGGCACTCGTCGCTGCCGAGGGGTCCTCGTCCGCCGCAGCCGCCGCCGTCGAACGCGAACTCGCCCACAACGCCGCGACCGTCTCCACCGCGCTGACCGTCGCCGGCATCGTCGTCGCCCTCGTCGCACCCGCGATCGGCCGGCTCGCCGACACCTCCGGTCACCGGAAGCGCTCGGTGTTCATCGCCACGATCGGCATCGTCCTGTCGATCGTCGGCATGGTCTTCGTCGCCCCCGCCCAGCCCTACCTGGTGCTCGGCGCCGCCCTGATCGGCATCGGCACGGTCGCGTACGAGATCGCCTGCGTCGGGTACAACGCCATGCTCGGCCAGGTCGCCACCGGGCCGAAGACCGGCCGGGTGTCCGCGATCGGCTGGGCCGCCGGGTACTTCGGCGGCATCGTCCTGCTCATCGTGCTGCTCCTGCTCTGCATCCAGGACTTCGGCGTCGACGGCAAGGGCGGGCTCCTGCAGCTGCCCGCGACCGTCGCCACCGGGCAGTGGGACGTGCGCGTCGCGATCGGCATCGCCGCCGTCTGGCTCGCCGTCAGCTCGATCCCGCTGTTCGTCGTCGTGCCCGAGGCCCCGGCCGACCCGAGCCGCCGCGGGTCCCTCTGGTCCGCCTACGCCGACCTCGGACGGGACGTCGCCCGGCTCTGGCGCACCCGCCGGAACGTCCTGGCCTTCCTGCTCGCCAGCGCCGTGTTCCGCGACGGCGTCGGTGCCGTGTTCACGTTCGGCGGGATCATCGCCGCACAGGTGTTCGGCTTCAGCCCGTCCGGCGTCATCATGTTCGCGATCGTGGCCAACGTCGTCGCCGGCATCTCCACCGTCGTCTCCGGCCGGCTCGACGACCGCTTCGGGTCCCGGCCGCTCATCATGGTGTCCCTGGTCGGCCTGTCGGTGTTCGGTACCGCGGTGCTGTTCGCCGGGTCCGCGCAGGCGTCGTTCTGGGTGCTCGGCCTCGGGCTCTGCATGTTCGTCGGGCCGGTGCAGTCGTCCTCCCGGGCGTACCTGGCGAAGCTCGCGACGCCCGGCCGCGAGGGTGAGCTCTTCGGCCTCTACGCCACGACCGGGCGGGCGGCGTCGTTCATCGCGCCGGCGTTGTTCGGGCTCGCGGTGACGATCAGCGGGTCGACGCGGTACGGGATCCTCGGGGTCGTCGTGGTCCTGGTCGCGGGGCTGGTGCTGATGGCCTTCGTCCGCGACGAGCCGGC
Source organism: Curtobacterium herbarum (assembly GCF_016907335.1). Lineage (NCBI taxonomy): Bacteria > Bacillati > Actinomycetota > Actinomycetes > Micrococcales > Microbacteriaceae > Curtobacterium > Curtobacterium herbarum. Next base: position 2,751,095 of record NZ_JAFBBT010000001.1, on the reverse strand, counting down.
GGCGGCTGCGGCGGCCTGAGGCCTGCGGCCTGCGGCCTGTGGCCTGCGGCCGACCGGTCACAACACCCCGCTCAGTTCCGCCGAGGGGTCACAAAACGTCGTTCTCGCACGCTGGGAGCGACACTTCGTGACCTCTCGGCGCCGGGCCCCCGGGGGTGTCGCGGCCGGCGGGCGGGCGGGAGGCTCGGTGCCGGACGTTGTGTGTGCCTCCCGTCCGTCGGCTGCCGGGGTCGCACGACCTGCCGCTCAGTTCCGCCGAGGGGTCCCGAAACGTCGTTCTCGCGCGCTGGGAGCGACACTTCGTGACCTCTCGGCGACCGGCACCCGGGGGTGTCGCGGCCGCCGGGCGGGCGGGAGGCTCGGTGCCGGACGTTGTGTGTGCCTCCCGTCCGTGGGCTGCCGGGGTCGCACGACCTGCCGCTCAGTTCCGCCGAGGGGTCACGAAACGTCGTTCTCGCACGCTCGGAGCGACACTTCGTGACCTCTCGGCGACCGGCACCCGGGGGTGTCGCGGCCGCCGGGCGGGCGGGAGGCTCGGTGCCGGACGTTGTGTGTGCCTCCCGTCCGTGGGCTGCCGGGGTCGCACGACTTGCCGCTCAGTCCGCCGAGGGGTCACGAAGCGTCGTTCTCGCGGGCTCGGAGCGACACTTCGTGACCTCTGGGCGACCGGCACCCGGGAGTGTCGCGGTCGGCTGGCCGGCGCCTGGCACGGCGATCGGTGACAGCCGGGAGGTCCGGGGCCGGCCTGGCCAGGTGTGGCGGTGTCGGTCCGGTGCGGGTTCTCCTGCACCGATGCGGTTCACCGCGGAGTTCTCCACTGAACGGCACGACGGTCGGACGATGCCGGGGCCGTGGGCCAGGATGGGACGCATGACCGACCAGCGGATCGCCGTCGTCGTCCTCGCCGCCGGGCAGGGCACGCGCATGAAGTCCTCGCTCCCCAAGGTGCTGCACCGGCTCGCCGGCCTGCCCCTGATCGCCCACGTGCTCCGCACCGCGGAGTCACTGTCCCCGGACCACGTCGTCGTCGTCGTGCGACACGAGCGTGACCGCGTCGCCGCGGAGATCACCGAGCGAGCACCCGACGCCCGCATCGTGGACCAGGACGACGTCCCCGGCACCGGGCGCGCTGTGGAGGTCGCGGTGGACGCGCTCCCTGCCGACTTCGACGGCGTCGTCGTGGTGCTGTCCGGCGACGTCCCGCTGCTCGACGCGCCGAGCCTCCGCACCCTCGTCGACGCCCACGGCGACGGCGGGCACGGAGCCACCTTCGTCAGCGCGATCGCGCCCGACCCGACCGGACTCGGACGGATCGTGCGTGACGCCGACGGTGCGTTCGCCGGGGTCGTCGAGCACAAGGACGCCACACCGGAGCAGCTGCGGATCACCGAGGCGAACGCCGGCATCTACGCGTTCGACGTCACCCACCTGCGTGCGGTCCTGCCGTCCCTGACGACCGAGAACGCCCAGGGGGAGAAGTACATCACCGACGTCCCGGAGCTCGTCGCAGCCCGCGGCGGACGGGTCGACGTCGTGACGCTCACCGACCCGTGGCTCGTCGTCGGCATCAACGACCGCGCGCAGCTCTCCGACGCCGCGCGTGAGCTCAACGCCCGCATCGTCCGTCGGCACCAGTTGGCCGGCGTCACCGTGCAGGACCCGGCCTCGACCTGGATCGACCTGGACGTCACGATCGAACCCGACGCCGAACTGCTGCCGGACACCCAGCTGATCGGCGCGACGGCCATCGCGAGCGGGGCCGTCGTCGGGCCGGGCACCACCCTGCGCGACACCGAGGTCGGCTCCGGCGCCACCGTGAACCGGGTCGACGCGACCCTGGCGGTCATCGGTGACGGTGCCTCGGTCGGGCCCTTCGCGTACCTGCGTCCCGGTACGTTCCTGGGCGCGCGCGGCAAGATCGGTACCTTCGTCGAGACCAAGAACGCCGTGATCGGCCGCGGCAGCAAGGTCCCGCACCTGTCGTACATCGGCGACACCGAGGTCGGGGACGACTCCAACATCGGTGCGAACACCATCACGGCGAACTACGACGGCGTGCACAAGCACCGCACCGTCATCGGCTCGGACGTCCGGACCGGGTCGCACAACGTGTTCGTCGCCCCGGTTAGGATTGGCGACGGGGCGTACACCGGTGCAGGCACGACCGTCCGCAAGGATGTGCCGGCCGGGTCGCTCGCGATCAGCTACGCCCCACAGCGCAACACCGAGGGATGGGTCGAGGAGAACCGACCCGGAACCCCGGCGGCCGAGGCAGCTCGGCGCGCGCGAGGCGAATGACACCTTCGACGGTCCCCGTGGCCGTCAGCGGTGGGCCCCGACCGGAGCCCAGGACATCGGCCCCGGCGGGTCAGATCGACCCCTTCACGGGGTCAGGGAGTGAGCACCACACGTGTCCGGAATCAAGACAACCGGCCAGAAGCGACTCGTCCTGGTCGCAGGGCGAGCGCACCCGGAGCTGTCGAAGTCGATCGCGGAAGAGCTCGGTGTCGACCTCGTCCCGACCGACGCCCGGACCTTCGCCAACGGTGAGCTGTACGCCCGCTTCGACGAGTCGGTCCGCGGATGCGACGCCTTCGTCATCCAGTCGCACACCGCCCCGATCAACGAGTGGCTCATGGAGCAGCTCATCATGGTCGACGCACTGAAGCGTGCCTCGGCCAAGCGCATCACCGTCGTCGCCCCCTTCTACCCGTACGCGCGCCAGGACAAGAAGGGCCGTGGGCGCGAGCCGATCTCGGCCCGCCTGGTCGCCGACCTGTTCAAGGCCGCCGGCGCCCACCGCATCATGAGCGTCGACCTGCACGCCCCGCAGATCCAGGGCTTCTTCGACGGCCCGGTCGACCACCTGTTCGCCATGCCGGTGCTCCTCGAGCGCTTCCGCGAGATGCTCGACCCCGCGACCCTGACCGTGGTGTCGCCCGACATGGGCCGCGTGCGCGTCGCCGACATCTGGTCCGAGAAGCTCGGCGCACCGCTGGCGATCATCCACAAGCGCCGAGACCCGCTCGTCCCGAACCAGGTCTCGGTGCACGAGATCGTCGGTGACGTCGCCGGCCGCTGGTGCCTGCTCGTCGACGACCTCATCGACACCGGCCGCACCATCGCCAAGGCAGCCGAAGCGCTCAAGGCCAGCGGCGCCAAGGGCGTCGTCGTCGCAGCCACCCACGCGGTGTTCTCCGACCCGGCGACCGAGCTGCTGCAGAGCGAGTTCATCGACCGTGTCGTCGTCACAGACACGCTGCCGGTCCCGCTCGAGAAGCGCTGGGACAAGCTCGAGGTCCTGCCGATCGCACCGCTCATCGCGCGCGCCATCCACGAGGTGTTCGACGACGGCTCGGTGACGTCGATGTTCGACGGCGCCGCCTGAGTCCTCGGACGCATCCGTGGCACCGACCCCGCGGGACGCCCTCGCCGCCCGACTCCGGGCCGGCGGGAGCGTCTTCGCCGAGGAAGAAGCCGACCTGCTGCTCGCGGCCGGGGACGGCGACCCGACGCGGCTCCGCGGGCTGCTGCAGCGGCGCCTGGCCGGGGAGCCCCTCGAGTACGTCCTCGGCTGGGCGGCCTTCGACGGGCACCGCGTCCGCGTGACACCCGGCGTCTTCGTGCCGCGGGCTCGCACCCGGGTCGTCGTCACCGAGGCCGCCCGGCGTCTGCACCGCTACGACCGGGTCGTCGACCTCTGCTGCGGTGCCGGGGCGATCGGGATGGCGCTGCTCGAACGGATCGGCGCGCTCGACCTCGTCGCCGCCGACATCGACCCGGACGCCACCGAGGTCGCCGCCGAGAACCTCGGCGACCGGGGGATCGTCGTCACGGGTGACCTCTTCGCGCCCCTGCCGACCCGGTTCCGTGGACAGGTCGACGTCCTCACGGTGAACGCCCCGTACGTGCCGACCGACGCCATCGCCTCGATGCCGACCGAGGCTCGCGACCACGAGCACCGGGTCGCCCTCGACGGCGGGGCGGACGGCCTGGACGTGCACCGGCGGATCGCTGCCGGTGCGGCCGAGTGGCTCCGGCCGGGCGGCGCCGTCGTCATCGAGGTGTCGGGCGTCCAGGCGCCGGTGTCGGCGGGACTCTTCCGGGCGGCCGGCTTCACGGCCGAACTCGCCCGCGACGACGAGGTCGACGGCACCTGCGTCGTCGCGACCCTCCCCGCCTGACGGCGCCGGGCCGAGACGCCGTCGAGCGCCCCGAGACACCGCCGAGTCGCTGAGACGCCGCAGAGTCGGTGAGACGCAGCGCAGTCACCGAGACGCAGCGCAGTCGTTGAGACGCCGCAGAATTCAGCGGCGTCGGACCACTTCGGCCCCGCCGGGTGACGACGGGGGCGTCTCGCCGACGGGACGGACGCGCGGGCGGTGACCCACGCCTCCCGTCAGGACGCGGAGATGGTGACCCCGTGCCAGCCGGTAGCGCCGTTCGGGGCCGGCGGACGCTGCACGCTCGTCTGCACCTCGCCGTCGGCGCTGACCGCGCGGACCTGCACCTCGTGCTGCCCGGCGACGGCCGTCCACCGGTAGACCCACTGCCGCCAGGTGTCGGCGGAGACCGAGTCGGCGAGCTCGGCGTCCTGCCACCCGGCGGACCCGACCTTCACCTGCACGGCCTTCACACCGATGTGCGGCTGCCAGGCGACGCCCGCGATCGGGACCCGGTCGCCGACCTTGACCGAGGTGCCGTCGGAGGGGGTGTCGATCCGCGACTCGAGCTTCACCGGACCGCGCTCGGACCACCCGCGCGGCGTCCAGTAGCCCTGCGCCTTCGCGAACCGGGTGACCTCGAGCTCGGTCACCCACTTGGTGGCGGAGACGTACCCGAACAGGCCCGGCACCACCAGTCGAGCCGGGAAACCGTGCTCGGCCGGCAACGGCGAACCGTTCATGCCGACGGCCACGAGCGCCTGCGTGCCCTCGTCCTGCAGCACGTCGAGCGGCGTGCCGGCGGTGAACCCGTCGATGCTCCGCGACAGGACCATGTCGGCACCGGACGTCGGCCGGGCGCGGGCGAGGAGCGACCGGATCGGGTACCCGAGCCAGAGCGCGTTGCCGATCAGGTTGCCGCCGACCTCGTTCGAGACGCAGCTCAGGGTGGCCATGTGCTCTTCGAGCGGCAGGGCCAGCAGTTCGGCCCAGGTGATCTCGACCGTCTCCTCGACCTCGCCGTGGATCTTCAGTGACCAGTCGGCGGGGTCGATCGACGGCACGCGGAGGGCGGTGTCGATCCGGTAGAAGTCGGCGTTCGGGGTGACGTACGGCGTGATCCCCGTGACGTCCAGGCTGGCTCCGCTCGGCACCGGTGCCGCGGTGGTCGCCGGTTCCGGCAGGCGCACGGCCCGACGGATCGCGGCTGCCGCCTGCAGGGACGCCGACCCCAGACGGGAGGCGCCGCCCACCGCCGCCGCGACCGCTGCGGTGGTCACCGCCCACCCGATGAAGGCCCGTCGCTGGACCGCTCCGGCGCGGTCCGCTCCGGTCCGGTCGGCAGCGGCGGTCGGGACGGCGCGTGCGTCCTCCCACCGGCGGAGGCGCTGCAGGAGGAGCCGGAGGGCGATGATCGACGCGGCGACACCGAGGACCGTGGGGGCGCCGTCGAAGGTGCCGCTGCCGGAACGGGTGGTGACGGCGAGCAGCGCGAGCACCCCGCCGGCGGCGAAGACCAGCGCACCGAACGGCGGTCGGCGACGCTCGAGGACGCCCGCGCCGGCCGTGATGACCACGAGCAGGACCGTCATCAGCGCGAACAGGGCCACCTTGTCGCCGGTGCCGAACAGCGACACCATCAGGTCCTTCGCACCTCGGGGTGCCAGGTCGATGACGGCGGAACCGACGGCGACCAGCGGGCTGCCGGCACCGCCGAGCAGCAGCGCACCGAGCTCCGCGACGGCCAGGAACGCCAGCATCGCGATCACCCCGACGAGGGCTGCGGCCCAGCGACGGTTCGGGAGGAGGCGCGGGTCAGGCTCGGTCACCTTCGGATGGTAGGTCAGTGCCGCTGTGAACGGGCGGTCCACCGCGGGGACGGGTTGGCGGATCGTTCATCCCGGGGCGTGCCGGTGGACGCCGTCGTCGTGGCAGGATCGTCACCGTGCCGAGGCGACCGATCCGTGTTCCGGGTCCTGGTCGTGCCCGCGGCGACCGGGAACGCTGGTCGCCGTACCGTCGGCTCCTGGCACTGCGGTGGGCGATCGTCGGACTCTGGGCCGCCCTGGTGACCGCCCGCATCATCGTCGTGAACGCCGACCCCGACGCCGACCTGACCGCGTTCGGCATCGCCGAGGTCGCCGCCGTCGCCATCGGGGTGACGGTCATCGTGGTCGCCGTCGTCCGTGCCCGAGCCATCGCCCGTCGGCGGGCGGACGACGTGCTCGCCGTCGCCGTCCGTCGGGTCGACCCGACCGTGTGGCTCGTGCCGGCCTCGGCGACCCCGGAGCTCCGGGGAACGCTGGAGGCCGTCCGTCCCGAGGTCCCGCTCGCGCAGCACGTGACCTGGGCGTTCGGAGCCACCGAGGCGTCCCTCTGGGAACTCGACGAGCGCCGGGCCACCCGGTTGCTCGTCATCCGGTGGAGCCGCGTCGTGCACGTCGGGGTCGAGGACGTCCTGGTGCCGGGTGCCGGGCGACGGACCGCGCCGGCGATCGTCGTGCACTACGTCCGCCCCGACGACACCACGGCGGTCGCGACGTTCTTCGTCCGGGCCGCTCCCGGTTCGGATCGTCTGCTCGGCCGCGGTGACCGCCTGGACGAGCTCCTGGCCCGCCTGGCCCGCGAGCGCATCGTCGCCTGAGCCAGCCCGGCCGGGCCCAGCCCAGCCCAGCCCAGCCCAGCCCAGCCCAGCCCAGCCCAGCCCAGCCCAGCCGGCCCGCGCACCGGCGATGCCCTGCCCGGACGCACCGGGGGCCTCGTCCACGACGAGGCCCCCGGTGTCGGAACGGTCGGTGTCAGTGCGTCGACGGCTCCTGCTCGACCTCGGGACGCCCGTCGTCGGACCACAGCGTGTGGAACGTGCCGTCCTTGTCCGTGCGCTGGTACGTGTGCGCGCCGAAGAAGTCACGCTGCCCCTGGATCAGGGCGGCAGGCAGGCGCTCGGACGCCAGCGAGTCGAAGTACGACAGCGCCGACGAGAACCCCGGTGCCGGGATCCCCGACGCCGCGGCGATCCCGACGATGCGACGCCAGGCTGCTTCACCCTCGGCGACGGCGTTCGCGAAGTACGGGTCGACGAGCAGGGACGCGAGCTCCGGGTCCTTGTCGTACGCCTCGACGATGCGGTTGAGGAACTGCGCACGGATGATGCAGCCGCCGCGCCAGATCTTCGCCATGTCGCCGAGCGCGATGTCCCAGTCGTACTCCTTCGCCCCGGCGATGATGAGGTCGAAGCCCTGCGCGTACGCGACGACCTTCGAGGCGTAGAGCGCGGCGCGGACGTCGTCGGCGAAGGTGTCCGGCACCTCGGCGATGTCGGGGCGCTTCGTGACGGACTTCCGCACCGCTTCGCGCTGCGTCGGCTTCGACGACACCGCACGGGCGAAGACCGCCTCGCCGATGCCGGAGACCGGGATGCCGAGCCCGACCGCGTTCTGCACGGTCCAGACCCCGGTGCCCTTCGAGCCCGCTTCGTCGCGGATCAGGTCGACGAGCGGCGTGCCGGTGTCGGCGTCCTGCTGCTTGAGGACTTCACCGGTGATCTCGATCAGGTAGGACTCGAGGTCGCCCTTGTTCCACTCGTCGAACACCTGCACGAGCTGGTCGACGCTGTAGCCACCGACGCGGCGGAGCAGGTCGTACGACTCGGCGATGAGCTGCATGTCGGCGTACTCGATGCCGTTGTGGACCATCTTCACGAAGTGACCCGCTCCGTCGGTGCCGACGTGGGTCACGCACGGCTCGCCCTCGGCCACGGCGGCGATCGACTTGAGGATCGGCCCGAGGGTCTCCCAGGCCTCGTCGGAGCCGCCGGGCATGATCGACGGCCCGTGCAGGGCACCCTCTTCGCCACCGGAGATGCCGGTGCCGACGAAGTTCAGGCCCTTGTCCTTGAGGTCGTGTTCGCGGCGGATGGTGTCGTGGAAGTTGGCGTTGCCGCCGTCGACGATGATGTCGCCTTCCTCGAACCGGTCGGCGAGCTGCGAGATCACCGCGTCGGTGCCCTTGCCGGCCTGGACCATGATGATCGCGGTGCGCGGCTTCGACAGGGACGCCACGAACCCGTCGATGTCCTCGGACGCGATGAAGCCCATGTCGCCGTGCTCGTTCATGAGCTCTTCGGTGCGGGCGTAGGTGCGGTTGTAGACCGCGACGGTGTTGCCCTCGCGTGACGCGAGGTTCCGCGCCAGGTTCGAGCCCATCACCGCGAGGCCGATGACCCCGATGTTCGCCTGACCGTTGCTGTCTGCCACGATGTTCTCCCTCGTCGTCATGTCCTGCCCACGCTACGTCTGGCGGGCTGGGACCGCCGGGGTGTTGCGGCAACCTGGGGAGAACGCGTGCCCTCGCCCATACGGTGGAGGGATGAGCGATCGAACGCCCCTGCCTCCCGTCCTCGTCATGGGGGTCTCCGGCTCCGGGAAGTCCACGATCGGCGCTGCCCTCGCGACGGCGCTGCACGACCGTGGGGAACCCGCGGAGTTCGTCGACGCCGACGACCTGCACCCGGCGTCGAACAAGGAGAAGATGCGGCAGGGCACACCCCTGACCGACGAGGACCGCTGGCCGTGGCTCGACGCGTGCGCCGCTCGGATCGCCCAGGTGGAGGACGCCGGGAAGCGCTGCGTGATGGCGAACTCCGCCCTGAAGCGCGTCTACCGGGACCGGCTGCGGTCGAGTGCACCCGAGCTCTTCGTCGCCTACCTCGACGGCTCGCGGGAGCTCATCGCGGACCGGCAGTCGCACCGGCACCACGAGTACATGCCGAACTCGCTGCTCGACTCGCAGTTCACCACGCTCGAGCGTCCCGCGGACGACGAGGCCGGCGCTGCCGTCCCGATCGTGGGCAGTGTCGACGAGACGGTCGCGCGCATCCTCGCCCTCCTGCCCTGACGAGGAGCGCCAGAGCCTGCCCTGACGAGGAGCGCCAGAGCCCGGAGCGCGAGCCCGCACCACGAGCTGCGCGCCACACCCCTACAACTTGAACGTCGCCCGCGGGATGTCCGACACGATCCGCTGCGCCACACGGACGGCGTCCTCCTCGGACACCTGGTGCGTCACGACGAGCGACGCCAGGTACGCAGCGTCCGCCCGCCGCGCCATGTCGTGCCGCGCGGGGATGGAGCAGTACGCCCGGGTGTCGTCGATGAACCCGGACGTCTTCGTGAACGACGTCGAGTCGGTGATCGCCGACCGGTAGCGGCCGATCGCTGCGGGGGTGTCGATGAACCACCACGGTGCCCCGGCGTACACCGCGGGGTAGAACCCGGCGAGCGGCCCGATCTCCCGCGAGAACACGGTCTCGTCGACGGTGAACAGCACCAGGTGGAAGCCGGGAGCGGTGCCGAAGGCCTCGAGCAGCGGCCGCAGCGGCTCGGTGAACGCGCCGACCCCGGGCAGGTCGTGCCCGGTGTCCGGCCCGAAGCGCTCGAGGGTCGGCGCGTGGTGGTTCCGGACGACCCCCGGGTGCAGTTGCATGACCAGGCCGTCGTCGACGCTCATCTCGGCCCACCGGAAGAGCATGTCGTGCCGGTAGGCCACGGCCTCCGCCGCGGTCACCCCGGCCGGCCCCTGCAGCGCAGCGGCGTGGATCCGCGCGCGCTCCGACGGTGACAGCGGGGTCGACCCGGCGTCGAGCACCCCGGTGTCCGTCGCGGTCGCACCGTGCTCGATGAAGTACTGCCGACGTGCGCGGAGTGCCGCGAGCAGCCCGTCGTGGGTTCCCGTGTCGATGCCGGCGGCCTGGCCGACGGACGCGACCACGAGCCTCCAGTCCGGTCGGGACGGGTCGAAGACGGCGTCCGCACGGAAGGTGGGGACCACTCGGCCGCGGAAGGTGGGGTCGGCGGCGAGCCGTGCGTGCGCGGCGAGGTCGGCGTCCGGGGCGTCGGTGGTGGCGAGGACCTCGATGCCGAAGGCGTCGAACAGGGCGCGCGGCCGCATCTGCGGCTGCTGCAGCAGGGCGGCGATGTGGTCGTACTGCGCGTCCGCGTTCGCGGCCGACGGCTGCTCCGTCAGCCCGAAGACGTCGTGCAGCTCCGTCTCGAACCAGTACCGGACGGGGGTGCCGAGGAAGTCGTCCCAGTGCTCCGCCAGGTTCCGCCAGATCTGTCGGCCGGGAGGCACGGTGCCGGTCCCCGACAGGTCGGCGCGACCCAGCGCCTCCAGTCCGACACCGTTCGCGTGCAGGAGCCGCAGGACGTAGTGGTCCGGCGTGATCAGCAGCGCGGCGGGGTCGGCGAACGGCTGGTCGTCCGCGATCAGGGCCGCGTCGACGTGCCCGTGCGGGGAGATGATCGGCGCATGGGCGACAGCCTCGTACAGGGTGCGCGCGACCGCACGCGCTCCCGGGTCGGCGGCGAACAGCCGGTCGGGGTGCGGCGCCAGCGGGGTGGCGGTGGCGGTGTCGGTACGGGGCATCGTCGGCTCCTTCAGGACGGACGGTGGTGGATGGCCGGCACGGGGCCGGTCGACTCGCGGACGGTGAGGTGCGTCGGCAGGGCGACGGCACCGCTCATCTGCTCGCCGGGGAGCTCGTCGGCCGGGACGGCACCGAGCCGGCCGAGGAGCATCCGGATCGCGACGCGGCCGGCCCGTTCGATCGGTGACGTCATCGTGGTGAGCGGTGGGTTGCAGAAGTCAGCGCCGAAGATGTCGTCGCAGCCGACGATGCTGATGTCCTCGGGCACGCGGACACCGCGCTCCCGGAGCCGGCCGAGCATGCCGATCGCGATGAGGTCGTTGAACGCGATGCACGCCGTCGCTCCCGCGTTGACGGCGGCGTCCGCGGCGGCGGCACCCGAGTCGACGAACGGGGCGTGCGGACCGATGCGGGCGACGCGGACGTCCAGGCGCTTCGCGACACGGACCAGGGCGCGCCAGCGACGTTCGTTCGACCACGAGCTGTCCGGTCCGGCGACGTACAGGACGTCACGGTGCCCGAGCGACACGAGGTGCTGCACGGCCTGCTCGACACCGCCCGGGGTGTCGATGAGCACGGACGGCACCCCGGCCGGTCGGCGGTTGACCACCACGAGCGGGGTGCGCTCGGTGAACTTCGCGATCTGGACGTCGGACAGGCGCGACGCGGTGAGCACGACGCCGTCGGCCTTCGTGGACACCGCGCTCAGGGCGGCCATCTCGGCGTCGGCGGACTCCTCGGTGTCGACGAGCAGCTGCGTCCACCCGGCGGCGGCGAGCTGGTGCTGCGTGCCCCGGATGACGTCGAAGTAGAACGGGTTGGTGATGTCGGACACCAGGACCGCGACCGCCCGCGTCCGGCCGGACGTCAGCGCCCGGGCCTGCGAGTTCGCGACGTAGCCGAGGTCGCGGGCGGCCTGCTGGATGCGCTGCTGCGTGACGGGGTTCACGCGGTCGGGGAGTGACAGGGCACGGGACACCGTCGACGGTGCGACACCGGTCGCGGTGGCGACGTCGCGGATCGTGACGCGGCGGGACGAGTCGGTCTCGGTCACGCGAACCTCCCTGTCCTGTGCTGCACGTCCCGAACGCTAGGCCGCTCTGGCAACAAGTGGCAACCGGTTGCCGCCTGTTGCCACCCGCGCGACAGTGGTCGTCAGCCGGCTCGCCCCGGCGACACCCCGAGCAGCGCCGCTCGGGTGGAGGCTTCGAGGAGGAAACCCCCATGAAGACACGGACCTTGATCGGTTCCGTGGTCGTGGTCGCCCTCGCGACGCTGTCCCTGCAGGGATGCGCGATCGTCAACGGCAGTGGCGACGACCCCAACACGCTCCGCGTCATGATGGGCGCGGACACGACCTACCCCGACCAACGCAAGCAGTGGCAGCGGGACACCGCCGCCGAGTTCAAGCGCACCACCGGTGCGGACATCCAGTGGGAGACGTACTCCTCCGGCCAGGAGGAACTGACCGCCATCCAGACGAGCGTCATCTCGGGCCAGGGCCCGGATGTCTACGCGATCGGCACCACCTTCACCCCGACCGCCTACGCCACCGGCGCCTTCGTCCGGATGGGCAAGGAGCAGTGGGACGCCATCGGCGGCAAGGACCAGTTCGACCCCGCGTCGTTCGGCATCTCGGGTCCGAGCGCGTCGAAGCAGATCGGCATCCCGTTCGCCAGCCGCCCGTTCGTGATGGCGGTCAACACGGACCTGCTCGCCCAGGCCGGCATCACCGAGATGCCGACCACGTGGGACCAGCTCACGGCGGACGCGAAGGCCACCACCACCGGTGACCGGCACGGCATGGCGATCGCCTACGCCGACGGGTTCGACCCGTGGAAGTTCATCTGGGGGATGTCCGAGAACGCCGGCAACACGATCGTCGACGGCTCGAAGGCCGAGCTCGACGCGGACGCCGTGCAGCGGGCCTACCGGACGTACTTCGACTGGGTCACGAAGGACGGCGTCGTGGACAAGGCAGCGATCGGGTGGAACAACGCCCAAGCCCTCGCGCAGTTCACCGACGGCAAGGCGGCCTTCTTCCCGATGACGACGACCACCGCCATCAACTCGTTCAAGGACACGAAGGTCGACGGCAAGTACGCGTTCGCCCTGCTGCCGACCGTGCCGCCCGGCGCCACCGAACGCCCGACCGACGGCATCGAGGCCGCCAGCATCCTGTCCGGCGACAACTTCGTCGTCGCCGACTACGGCACCAAGCAGGACCTGTCGTTCCGGTTCATCAAGCAGCTGAGCACGAAGAAGGCGCAGCTCGAGTACTACGACCTGTTCGGCAACCTGCCCACCAACGTGGACGCCGCCGCGCAGCTCGCGGCGGAGAACCCCCAGCTCAAGCCCATCATCGACGCCGGGCGCCTGTCCAAGCCCACCGCCTTCACCGGCGCCTGGTCGGACATCCAGCTCGCGCTCGTCGACGTCGTCGTGCAGTCGATCCCGTCGCTCAAGCGCGGCGAGGTCACCGACGACCAACTCCGCAAGCGCCTGCAGGACGCGCAGCGGGACGCCCAGGCCACGCTCGACCGGCAGAAGAACGGAGGGCTGTGATGACCGACACGCAGCCACGCACCGACACGCAGTCACGCACCGCGTCCGCACCCGGGCGGACGGACGGGCACCGCCCGGTCCGCCCGCACGGCACGACCCCGCTGTACAAGCGGGAACGTCCGCTCTGGATGCTGCTCCCCGGTGGTCTCCTCATGCTCGCGATCATCGTGGTCCCGCTGCTCGTCGGGTTCTTCATCGCGATGCTCGACCTCGACCAGTACACGCTCCGGCAGTGGTTCAGCGCGCCGTTCGTCGGCTTCGCGAACTTCACCGAGGCGTTCACGAACTCGCCGCTGCTGCACTCCATCTGGATCTCGGTGTCGCTCGCCGTGCTCGTCACCGCCGTCACCGTCCCGATCGGGGTCGCCGCCGCGATCTCGACGCAGAACCGGTTCCGCGGTCGGGGACTCGTCCGCTCGGTCTACCTGATCCCCTACGTGCTCCCGGCGTTCGTCGTCGGCACGTTCTTCCGCACGATGCTCCAGCCGCAGGGCGTCGTCAACTCGGTCCTGCACACCGACGTGCTCTGGCTGAACGGTCCGGCGTCCTACTGGGCGCTCGCCGGCGTCATGGTCTGGACGTCGTGGCCGTTCGTGTACCTGCTGAGCCTGGCGGGCCTCCAGGCCGTGGACCTCGAGGTCCACGAGGCCGCGTCGCTCGACGGCGCGACCTGGTGGATCAAGCTCCGCGACGTCGTGTTCCCGTACCTGCGCGGTCCGCTGAGCCTGGCGGTGATCATCGCGATCCTGCACAACATCAACAACTTCACGCTGCCGTTCGTCCTGTTCGGCATCCCGCTGCCGTCGAGTGTCGAGGTCATGCCCGTCCTGACGTACATCGCGAGCTTCCAGTCGTTCCGCTTCGGCCTCTCCGCCGCGATGGCGATCTGCTCGCTCGTGATCGTCGCCATCCCGCTCTTCGTCTACCTGCGGGCCGTCCAGCTCGACACCGGTGACGACGCGGGCCCGAACCGGAAGCAGCGCCGCGCCGACCGCGCCGTGCTGGCCGCCCCGGCCGCCGCCGACGTCGAGGGAGCACGCGCATGAGCGGGTACAGCACCACCAGGACCCGTCCGACCGCCACGCTCACCGAGAGCATCACGGCCCCGGGCGGTGGTCGCCGGCCGAAGCGTCCCTACGACACCGACGTCACCCGACTGCTGCCGCGCTGGCTGCTCGTCACCGTGATCGCCGTCATCGTCGCGTTCATCGCCGTCCCGGTGCTCTACATCGTCTTCGGCTCGGTCAACTCGGACGTCGCGGTCGCCCGCGGCGAGTACTTCCCGTCCGAGTTCACCCTCGCCAACTACACCGACATCTGGTCGACGGTCGCCCTCGGACAGGGACTCGTCAACAGCATCCTGACCGCCGGCGCGGTCGCCGTCTGCAGTGCCGCGCTCGCCGTGTCGACGGCCTACGTGCTCGTCCGCTTCCGGTTCCTCGGGCGCCTGACGTTCCTCCGCGGCCTGCTCGCGTTGCAGTCGATCCCCGGCACGCTCCTGCTGCTGCCGGTGTTCGTCGTCTTCGCCAACATCGCCAGCGCCACGGGTGTGCAGATCATCGGCACCCGGTGGGGCCTGTTCGTCACCTACCTGACGTTCGCCCTGCCGTTCTCCACCTGGGTGATGGTGACCTACCTCCGCGGGCTGCCGAAGGAACTCGAGGAAGCGGCCCGCATCGACGGCGCGTCCTCGACGGGGATCCTCACGAAGATCGTCCTGCCGCTGTCCTGGCCGGGGATCGTCGTGTCCGCGATCTTCGCCTTCCTGCTCGGCTGGAACGACGTCCTGTTCTCCACGATCATGACGACCCCGAACACCCGGACCGTCGCCGTGGTCCTGCAGGTGCTCGGGACGACCCAGGAGGGCGGCGCGGTCCCGATCTACGGCCAGATGATGGCCGCGTCGATCGTCTGCGCGCTGCCGGTCGTCGCCCTGTACCTGATCTTCCAGCGCTACCTCGTCGGCGGGCTGACCGCCGGGAGTGTGAAGTAGCGACTCGTCCACAGATCGGACTGGAGGCCCGGCGCGCGTCCGCCCCGCCGGTCACCCTGGTCCTCATGAAGGGAACGCAATGACCCAGCCCACCAGCGATCGACCCACTTGGGAACTGTCCGGCTTCGGCGACGAGATCGACGCCGACCCCGTCGTCCAGGTCGCGGTCCTGCAGGCCCTCGGCGCGCACGCGATCGAGGTCCGCAGTGCCTGGGGCGTCAACGTCGTCGACCTCGACGACGAGCAGCTCGCCGGGCTGCACCGCCTGTTCGACGAGCGTGGCCAGACCGTGTCCGCGATCGCGTCGCCGATCGGCAAGGTCCCGGTCGACGAACCCGTCGAACACGAGCTCGTCCGGCTCCGGCGCGCGATCGCCGCCGCGCACGCCCTCGGCACGACGAACATCCGGATCTTCTCGTTCTACTTCGCGGGCCGCGCCGCCGAGTCCGTCCGCGACGACGTGCTCGTCCGGATGCGGGCGCTCGCCGACCTGGCGGAGCGCGAGGGCATCACCCTGCTGCACGAGAACGAGAAGGACATCTACGGCGACGTGCCCTCCCGGGTGCTCGACCTCGTCGAGAGCGTCGGGTCCTCGTCGCTCCGGCTCGCGTGGGACAACGCCAACTACGTCCAGTGCGGCGTGCGGCCCTTCACCGACGGCTGGGCGCAGCTCGCCCCCTACGTCGACTACCTGCAGGTGAAGGACGCCCTCGCCGCCGACTCGTCCGTGGTCCCCGCGGGCCAGGGCGACGGCGAGCTCCTGCGCACGCTCACGGCACTGCTGGACGCCGGCTACTCCGGGTACGCCTCGCTCGAACCGCACCTGACCGACGTCACAGCCCTCGGCGGGTTCTCCGGCCCCGCGGCGTTCGGCCGCGCCGGCCGGGCCTTCCGCACCCTCACCGACCAGATCGGAGTGACCCTGCGATGACCGCAGACACCACCAGCCCCACCGCACCGCTCCGCCTGGCCGTCGTCGGCGCGGGCGTCATCGGGCGCCACCACGCCCGCGTCGCCCTCGCGAACGACGGTCTCGTCGTCGTCGCCCTCGTCGACGCGGTCCCGGCCGCGGCCACCGGCGCCGCCGACGAGATCGAGGCCACCGGGGCACCCCGCCCGCTCACGACCGCCACCATCGAGGACGCCATCGCCCAGACCGACATCGACGTCGTCGCCATCTGCTCGCCGTCGGGCATGCACGTCCAGCTGGCCGAGGCGGCGCTCGACGCGGGCAAGCACGTCGTGATCGAGAAGCCCCTCGACACCACCATGCCCCGCGCCCGGCAGATCGCCGCGCTCGCCGCGTCCGCCCGTGAACGCGGGCTGGTCGTCAGCGTCATCAGCCAGCACCGCTTCGACCCGGCGTCCGTCGCGGTAGCGCGAGCCGCACACGGAGGCGGCTTCGGCCGGGTGACCTCGGGTGTCGCGAGCGTGGCGTGGTACCGCTCGCAGGGCTACTACGACTCCGGCGACTGGCGCGGCACCTGGGAGCTCGACGGCGGCGGCGCGGTGATGAACCAGGGGGTGCACACCGTCGACCTGCTCGTCTGGAGCCTCGGACGTCCGGTGGAGATCTCCGCGCAGATCGGGCTGCTCGCCCACGACCGGATCGAGGTCGAGGACACCGCCGTCGCCACCGTCCGCTTCGACACGGGCGCGCTCGGGGTCATCCACTGCACCACGGCCGCGTACCCGGGCCTGTCCGCCCGCTACGCCGTGTACGGCACGCAGGGGTCGGCCGTCGTCGACGACGACCGACTCGCCTACTTCCACGTCGCGCCGGACGCCGACACGCTCGAGTCGGCCGCCACCACGGCGAACGCCACCGCGGTCGCCGACGCCGTCGACCAGAAGTCCGACGTCGTCCCCACCGAGCACGTCGTCGGTGGGCCGCCGGAGGCCGAGCACTTCCTCGCCGGGCACGGCCGGCAGTACGACGACATCGTCGACGCGATCCGCACCGGTCGCGACCCGGGCGTCACCGTCGACGACGCCCTCGTGTCCCTCGCCACGGTCCGCGGTCTCTACGTGAGCGCCACGCTGGGACAGCCCGTGCGCATCGACGACGTCATCGACGGACGGTACGACGACGTCGTCCCCGTCGTGCACGCCTCGCCCGTCGCCGCAGCAGAAGGAGCCACCCGATGAAGTTCTCCGTGTTCACCGCGTCCACCCCCGACTGGACCCCGTCGCAGGCGGCGGAGACCCTCGCCGCGCAGGGCTGGGACGGCATCGAGTGGCGGATCGTCGACGACCGTCCCGCCGACGGCACCACGGTGCCAGCCGAGCGCGCCTTCTGGGCCGGCAACGAATCGACCTGGCAGTACACGGGCATCACCGACCAGGTCGGGGAGATCGCCCGGATCACCGACGGCGCCGGGCTCGCGTACTCGGGCATCGGCGGCTACCAGCAGGCGTCGGACCACGAGGGCGTCGAGACGATGCTCCGCGTGACGAGCGAGCTCGGTGCCCGGCAGGTGCGGGTCAGCATGCCCGTCTACCGGCAGGAGAAGACCCGCACCGGTGAGACCTACCCGCAGCTGTTCGACCGCACCCGCGCCGACCTCGAGTGGGCGGTGTCCCGTGCGGCGGACCTCGGAGTCAAGGCCCTGGTCGAGCTGCACCACATGACCATCACGCCCTCGGCCTCGGCGGCCCTGCGGCTCGTCGACGGCCTCGACCCGGAGCACGTCGGGGTCATCCACGACCTCGGCAACCTCGTGATCGAGGGCCACGAGGACCACCTCGCCGCGTTCGAGCTCCTCGGCCCGTACCTGGCGCACGTGCACGTGAAGAACGCCCGCTGGGTCGACACCGGCGACACCCGGGCCGACGGCAGCAGCACCTGGCAGCACGAGTGGGCGCCGCTGCGGTCCGGTCAGGCCTCGGTGTCGGCGTACCTCGACGACCTGCGCACGTTCGGGTACGACGGCTGGGTGACGATCGAGGACTTCTCCACCGACCTACCCCTGGCAGAGCGCACGGCCGACAACCTGGCCTACCTGCGCTCCCTGGTGCCGGTGACCGCGTGAGCCGTCGACCCGGCATCGTCCACCTCGGGGTCGGTGCCTTCGCTCGCGCCCACCTCGCCTGGTACACACAGCACGCGACGGGGCAGCCCTGGGGCATCACCGCGTTCACCGGGCGTTCCCCGGACATGGCCGAGGCACTCGCCGCGCAGGACGGTCGCTACACGCTCGTCACCCGCGCGGCGGACGGCGACACGGCCGAGGTGGTCGACGTCGTCGTCGCGGCGCACCCGGGCAGCGACGACGCCGCGTGGACGACGGCGCTCGCGTCACCGGACACGACCGTCGTCACCCTGACCGTCACCGAGCAGGGGTACCGCAAGGGCTCCGACGTCCCGGCACGCCTCGTCAGTGGCCTCGACGCCCGCCGGCGTGCGGACGCCGGGCCGCTGACGCTCATGAGCCTCGACAACCTCACCCACAACGGCGAGGTCCTGCGCCAGGCCGTGCGCGACGCCGTGACCGACCCGGGCCTCCAGGTCTGGATCGACGCCTCCGTGACGTTCCCGAGCTCGATGGTCGACCGGATCACCCCGGCGACGACCGAGGACGACGTCGCGGCGCTCGCCGCGCTGCCCGGAGCCCTTGACGGCGACCGGGTGCCCGTCGTCACGGAGCCCTTCACCGAGTGGGTGGTGGAGGACGCCTTCGCGGGGGAGCGCCCCGCGTGGGAGACCGCGGGCGTCCGTGTCGTGGACGACGTCACCCCGTACGAGCAGCGGAAGCTGTGGCTCCTCAACGGGTCGCACTCCCTGCTCGCCTACCTCGGACTGCTGCTCGGCCACGAGACCGTCGAGCGGGCGATGGCCGACCCCGTGTGCCGCTCCGCGGTCGAGGCCCTCTGGGACGAGGCCGCCCAGGAGCTCCCGCTGCCCGCGGACGAGATCGCGGGAGCACGAGCTGCCCTGGTGGAGCGCTTCGCGAACCCGCGCATCCGGCACACCCTGGTGCAGATCGCGTCCGGCGGCTCGCAGAAGCTGCCCGTGCGCGTGGTCGACGTCGTCCAGCACCGCCTCGACCGTGACCCGGCGGCCGGCATCGGTCCCGGGGCGGCGACGCTCCTCGCGGCGTGGTGGCTCCACGTGACCACGCAGCCGGACCTCGTGAACGATCCGGGTGCACCGGGAGCAGGCTCGGACGTGCACGACGTCCTGGCCGTCGTCGCGCCCGACCTCGACACCACACCCGTGGTCGCGGCCGTCACCGCCGCGGCCGACCGCATCCGCACCGCCGCGGCAGCGGCCCGCCAGCTCGCCGACGAAGGAGTCACCGCATGACCGACGCCACCCCCGTCCCGACCGGGACGACGAACACGACCGACCCGGCAACACCCGTGCCGGGCGCGACGGACGACCGCAGCGGCGACGCCACCGCGGGGCGCCCCGACACCTGGGCCAGCGCCGACCGCGGACAGCTGATCGACACGGCCGAGGTCATCGTGACCAGCCCGGACCGGAACTTCGTCACCCTGCGCATCACGACCGCGGACGGCGTGGTCGGGCTCGGCGACGCGACGCTCAACGGGCGGGAGCTCGCCTCGGCTGCGTACCTGTCCGAACACGTCGTGCCGCTGCTGATCGGTCGCGATGCCAGCCGCATCGAGGACACCTGGCAGTTCCTGTACCGGTCGTCGTACTGGCGGCGCGGCCCCGTGACCATGGCCGCGATCGCCGCCGTCGACATGGCGCTCTGGGACATCAAGGCCAAGGTCGCCGGCATGCCGCTCTACCAGCTGCTCGGCGGCGCCTCCCGCACCGGACTGATGGCGTACGGCCACGCCTCGGGCAAGGAACTACCCGAGCTGTTCGACTCGATCCGCGCGCACCAGGCCGAGGGCTACCGTTCGATCCGCGTCCAGACCGGTGTGCCGGGCCTGGAGTCCATCTACGGCATCGCGTCCAACACCACCACGTCGGGCAACGAGGGGGTGCGGTACGACTTCGAGCCGGCACAACGCGGAGCCTTCCCGGCCATGGAGGACTGGGACACCCGCGCCTACATGCGGCACGTGCCCGCCGTGTTCGAGGCGGTCCGCAACGAGTTCGGCCCCGAGCTGCCGCTCCTGCACGACGGCCACCACCGGATGACCCCGCTGCAGGCCGCCAAGCTCGGCAAGTCCCTCGAGCCGTACGACCTCTTCTGGCTCGAGGACTGCACCCCCGCCGAGAACCAGGAGGCCCTGAAGCTCGTCCGGCAGCACACCACGACGCCGCTCGCGATCGGCGAGGTCTTCAACACCATCTGGGACTTCAAGGACATCATCCGCGACCAGCTGATCGACTACGTCCGTGGCGCTGTGACGCACATGGGCGGGGTCACCCCGTTGAAGAAGACGATGGAGTACGCCGCGCTGTACCAGGTCAAGTCCGGGTTCCACGGGCCGACCGACATCTCGCCGGTGGGGCTCGCCGCCCAGATGCACGTCGGACTCGCGATCCACAACTTCGGCATCCAGGAGTACATGCAGCACGGTCCCCGCACGAACCAGGTGTTCCGGCAGTCGTTCACGTTCACCGACGGCTACCTGCACCCGGGCGACGAACCCGGCCTCGGGGTGTCGCTCGACGTCGACGAGGCGGGCAAGTACCCGTACGAGCAGGCCTACCTGCCGTTCAACCGCCTGGCCGACGGCACCGTCCACGACTGGTGAGACACCGCGGGTAGCCTCGGCGAGCGTGGACATCGACACGCTCGCCGCGGCCGCCCGCGAGCTCCTGCTCGTCGTTCCCACGGACTTCGTCGCCGAGCGGACCGTCAGGCAGCGGGCAGTGCGCACGGACGACCGCGAGACCGCCGCGGCGATCGGGAAGCTCCGGAAGCCGGCTCCGGCCGCCTGGGTGGTCGACCTGCTGGCGAACGAGCAGGCCCTCGACGAGGCGGTCGACCTCGGCCCGTCCCTCCGCGCGGCCCAGGCGAACGCGGACCCGCAGGAGATCAGCGTGCTCCGTCGCCAGCGCACGAGCGTGGTGCGGGCCCTGGTGCAGGCCGGGGCGGACCTGGCCGACGACGCCGGCCACCCCGTGACGCCGGCGGTCCTGCAGCAGGTCCGCGCCACGATCGAAGCCGCGATGGCCGACCCGCACGCCGGAGCCGCCGTCCGCTCCGGGCTCCTCGTGCAACCGCTCGAGAGCGTCGGCTTCGAGGACGTCGACCTCGACGGCGCCCTCGCCGTGCCGGACGCGGTCCCCGACGCGTGGTCCGGCAGCGACGCCCCGCCCATCCCGATCACGGCCGGGAGGCGCGGCGCACGTCGATCCCGCTCCTCCGGTCCCGTGGGCACCCGCGACCGCGACCCTGCCGACCCTGCGGACACGAGGACGGACGCGGCGGGGCCGGGGCGTGCCTCCCGTCCGGCGGCTCCCGCGGAACGCGACCCGGCGGCTCCCGCGCAACGCGACCCGGCAGCGGAGCGTCGGGCTGCCCGGGACGCCGAACGGCAGGCCCGCCAGGCGTCCCGTGACGCCGATGCCGCGCTCGACGGCGCCGAGTCCGCCCTCGAGGACGTCGCGGCACGACGCACCGACCTCGAGCGCCGCAGGCAGGACCTCGAACGACAGCTCCGTGAGCTCGGGGGAGACCGGGCGGACCTCGACGCCGAGGCCGAGCGCCTCGGCCACGAGCGCGACGACGCGGAGCAGGCGAGCGACCGGGCGCGTGCGGACCTCGTGGCAGCCCGCCGTCGGCGCCACGACCTGGACTGACCGCCTCGACCGGAGGTGCGACACGCCCGGGCTGGTACTGGTAGGCTTGCCCACGACTTCGGCGAGGGCCGCGTACGCGCGGCCGTGATCGACGCAGTGGGAGACCCGGCCAGACTCTGGGACCGTTCCTCACGCGTGCACGCGTTCGAGTTGCAACACCACAGACCCCCGATGCCGGCACTCCGGCGTCGTCCCGACACCAGGAGGCATCATGGCTGACTACACCAAGCTCGCGGCGGAAGTCCGCACCAAGTTCGGCAAGGGTGCGGCGCGCAAGCTCCGCGCTGCCGACAAGATCCCCGCCGTCGTCTACGGCCACGGCACCGAGCCGAAGCACATCAGCCTGCCGGGCCACGAGACCATGCTGCTCGTCCGTACCGCCAACGCGGTCGTCGACCTCGACATCGAGGGTGCGGCGCAGCTCGCCCTCGTCAAGGACGTCCAGCGTGACCCGGTGCGTCAGATCATCGAGCACATCGACCTCGTCGTCCTCCGCCGTGGCGAGAAGGTCACCGTCGACGTCCCCGTGGTCGTCGAGGGCGAGTCCTTCTCCGGCACCATCCACGTGCAGGACCTCAACACCGTCTCGCTGCTCGTCCTCGCGACGGACATCCCCGAGCACGTCGTCGTCGACGTCGAGGGCCTCGAGGACGGCAAGCAGATCGTCGCCTCCGAGCTGACCCTCCCCGAGGGCGCCGAGCTCGAGACCGACCCCGAGGCACTCGTCGTGCAGATCGTCACCCCGCGTGGCACCGCTGACGACGAGGCCGCGGACGAGGCCTCCGCCGAGGCCGGCGCCGAAGCCGGTGCCGAGGGCGGCTCCGCTCCGGTCGACTCCGAGTAAGCAGCACTCCGAAGAGGCATCTGGTCGACGCTGATGGCAGATCGTTCGTTCGTCGTGGTCGGGCTCGGGAACCCCGGGCCCGACTACTCGGGCAACCGCCACAACGTCGGCCAGATGGTCCTCGACGAACTGGCCGCCCGCATGGGTGCCACGTTCAAGAAGCACAAGACCCCGAACCAGGTCGCCGAGGGGCGCCTGGTGCCGGGCGGCCCGAAGCTCGTCCTCGCGAAGCCCGGGTCGTTCATGAACACCTCCGGGGGGCCGGTGTCGGCTGTCCTCGGGTTCTACTCCGCCTCGCCGGAGGACCTGATCCTGGTCCACGACGAGCTCGACCTGCCGTTCGACACCGTGCGTCTCAAGGGCAACGGCGGACACGGCGGGCACAACGGCATCCGTGACGTCATCAAGGCGACGAACACGAACGAGTTCGCGCGGGTGCGGGTCGGCATCGGCCGTCCGCCCGGTCGCCAGGACCCGGCCGACTACGTCCTGCGTGACTTCGCCGCCGCCGAGAAGAAGCTGCTGCCGAACCTGCTGGCCGACGCCGCCGACGCGGTCGAGGCGATCGTGACCGACGGCCTGCTCGCCGCGCAGCAGCGCTTCCACGCACCGGCATGACCACCGCCGTCGTGCTCGCGACGAACCCGCTCGCGATGGGCGCGATCATCGTCGTCGCCGTCGTGGGGATCACGTTCGCCGGGACAGCGCGCTTCCTCGTCCGCCGCTCGGCCGCGCAGGCGCGCGCGGACGAACCGACGCCCCCGCCGGACGACCTGGAGCCCGGTCGGTCCTGACACCGGCCCGGCCAGGAGGCCCGTCCCGCCTCCGCCACGCCCCTCCTGTTCGCCGGTCGCGCACGGGGCAACCGCTGTCGGGGGCCGCCGGTACCATCGTGTGAGTGACGATCTCGGGCCTCATCCCTGCGCTCTCGCGCGCCTCCTCCTTCGATCGTGCGCTCCGTGCCGCTCCTCGTGACGCCGACTTCTCGGTCGTCGACGGGCTCCGCGTGCCGCTGTTCGCCGCACTCCTGGCCGCCCGGACCGGCCCGCAGTGCGCCTTCGTCATCACCGCCACCGGGCGTGAGGCCGAGGCGGTCCGCGACGCCCTGAGCTGCACGATCCCGGACGCCGACGTGCTCGAGTTCCCGGCGTGGGAGACCCTGCCGCACGAGCGCCTCAGCCCGAGCCCGCAGACGGTCGGCACCCGGATCGCCACGCTCCGCGCGCTGCAGCGGTGGCAGGACACCCCGGTCGACGAGCGCCGCACGACCGTCGTCGTCGCCAGCGTCCGTGCGGCGCTGCAGCCGATCGCCGACAACCTGACCGAACTCGCGCCGGTCGTGCTGCACACCGGGTCGCGCGGCAACGACCTCAGCCGTCTGGCGTCCCAGCTCGTCGACCTGGCGTACGCCCGTGTCGACCTGGTCACCCGCCGTGGGGAGTTCGCCGTCCGCGGTGGCATCCTCGACGTCTTCCCGCCGACCGCCGACCACCCGGTCCGCGTCGACTTCTTCGGCGACGAGATCGACGGCGTCAAGGCCTTCTCGGTCGCCGACCAGCGTTCGACGGAGGACGACCTCGGCTCGGTCGAGCTGACGGCGTCCCGCGAACTGCTCCTCAGCGACGACGTCCGGCAGCGGGCGCGCGAGATGCTGCACGAGTTCCCGAACCTGTCCCAGATGCTGGCGAAGGTGGCCGAGGGGATCCCGGTCGAGGGCATGGAGTCCCTCGCGCCCGCACTGGTCCGCAAGCTCGTGCCGGTCACCGACTACCTGCCCGAGGCGGCGACGATCGCGGTGTTCTCGCCCGAGCGGGTGAGCGGCCGTGCGCACAGCCTGGCCGAGACCAACCAGGAGTTCCTGCAGGCCGCCTGGAGCGCCGCGGTCGCCGGTGCGCAGGCGCCGATCGACCTGGACGCCGGCAACTTCATGACCGTGCAGCAGCTCCGCAACACGCGTGGGCAGCGCACCTGGTGGACGGTGTCGCCGTTCGACTCCGGTGCCGACGAGCCGGTCTCCGACTCCGACGCCGTCGCCGAGGCGGGGGAGTACATCCGCGTCCCGGGTGAGTCGATCCCGAGCTTCGCCGGCAGCGCCGACGGTGCGGTCGCCCACGTCAGGGAGCTCACCGCCGACCAGTGGGCCGTCGTGGTGACAGCGCAGGGCCAGGGGCTCGTCGAGCGTGCGGTGCAGGTGCTGGCCGACGCCGGGGTGGCCGCGCGCGCCGGGGCGTTGGACGGGCCTCCCGAACCGGGTGTCGCCATCGTCACGACCGCCAGCGTCGAGCACGGGTTCGCCGTTGCCGACCCGCGCATCGCGCTGCTCAGCGAAGCCGAGTTCTACGGCCGGAGCGTCCAGCAGGGCGCCCGGACCGTCAAGAAGCTCGCGAGCCGCCGGAAGAACGTCGTCGACCCGCTGCAGCTGAAGCCGGGCGACGTCGTCGTGCACGCGACCCACGGCATCGGCAAGTTCGTCGAGCTCGTCAGCCGAGAGGTCTCGAGCGGCGGCCGGAACGCCGTGAAGCAGCAGCGCGAGTACCTGGTGCTCGAGTACGCGCCGTCGAAGCGGAACTACCCGGGCGACAAGCTCTTCGTGCCGACCGACCAGCTCGACCAGCTGTCCCGGTACGTCGGTGGCGAGAACCCGACCCTGTCGAAGATGGGTGGCTCGGACTGGTCCGCGGCGAAGTCGAAGGCGCGCAAGGCCGTCCGCGACATCGCCGTCGACCTGGTGAAGCTGTACTCGGCGCGGATGGCGTCGAAGGGGCACGCGTTCGGCCCGGACACCCCGTGGCAGCGCGAGCTGGAAGAGGCGTTCCCGTTCGCGGAGACCGCCGACCAGCTGACCACCATCGACGAGATCAAGCGCGACATGGAGAGCCCGATCCCGATGGACCGGCTGCTGTCCGGCGACGTCGGCTACGGCAAGACCGAGGTCGCGATCCGGGCGGCGTTCAAGGCCGTGCAGGACGGCAAGCAGGTCGCGGTCCTGGTGCCGACGACGCTGCTCGTCCGCCAGCACATGGAGACGTTCCAGGAGCGCTTCGCCGGCTTCCCGGTCAACCTGCGCGCCCTCAGCCGGTTCCAGACCGAGAAGGAGTCGAAGGAGACGCTCGCCGGCCTGGCCGACGGCACCGTCGACATCGTCATCGGCACGCACCGGATCCTGTCGCAGAACGTGCAGTTCAAGGACGTCGGGCTCGTCATCATCGACGAGGAGCAGCGGTTCGGTGTCGAGCACAAGGACCAGCTGAAGAAGCTCAAGACCAACGTCGACGTCCTGGCGATGTCCGCGACGCCGATCCCGCGCTCGCTCGAGATGGCGGTCACCGGCATCCGCGAGATGTCGACGCTCGCGACCCCGCCGGAGGACCGGCACCCGATCCTGACGTTCGTCGGCCCGCAGTCCGACCTGCAGGTGGCCGCGGCGATCAAGCGCGAGATGCTCCGCGAGGGCCAGGTGTTCTACGTGCACAACCGCGTCAAGGACATCCAGTCGGTCGCCTCGCACCTGGCCGAGATCGTGCCGGACGCCCGCATCGGTGTCGCGCACGGACAGATGGCGGAGAGCACGCTCGAGCAGGTCATGGTCGACTTCTGGGAGCGCCGGTTCGACGTCCTGGTGTCGACGACGATCATCGAGACCGGCCTGGACATCGCGAACGCGAACACGCTGATCATCGACAAGGCTGACAAGTACGGGCTGTCGCAGCTGCACCAGCTCCGCGGTCGTGTCGGTCGTGGCCGGGAGCGCGGCTACGCGTACTTCCTCTACGACGCCGACAAGCCGCTGTCCGAGACCGCTCAGGACCGCCTCGAGACGATCGCCGCGAACAACGAGCTCGGCGCCGGCATGCAGGTCGCGATGAAGGACCTCGAGATCCGCGGTGCGGGCAACCTGCTCGGCGGCGAGCAGTCCGGTCACATCGCGGGCGTCGGGTTCGACCTGTACCTCCGGATGATCGGTGAGGCGGTGTCGCAGTTCCGTGGGGACGTCGCCGAGGGGCAGACCGAGCTCCGGCTCGAGATCCCCGTCGACGCGCACATCCCGGACGACTACGTCGAGTCCGAGCGGCTGCGCCTCGAGGCGTACCAGAAGCTCTCCGCCGCGTCGGCCCCGGCCGCGCAGGCCGAGGCGATCGACATGGTCCTCGACGAGCTCACCGACCGCTACGGCACGCCCCCGCAGGCCGTGCTCACCCTGATCGAGGTCTCCCGCCTGCGCCGGATGGCGCAGCAGGTCGGCCTGTCCGACGTCGTCGTGATGGGCTCGAACCTGCGCGTCGCCGGCAAGGAACTGGCGGACTCCGCGCAGGTGCGGTTGAAGCGGATGTTCCCGGGGGCGCGCTGGTTCCCGCAGCAGGACGCGGCGAGCATCCCGGTGCCGAAGCCGCACGGCGAGACCCTGCCGGACGACGCCCTGATCGGCTGGGTGGAGAGCATCCTCACCGCCGTCTACGGGGCGCCGGCGCGCGAAGAGGCGTCGACCGCCTGAGACGGCGGTCGGTCCGGTGACCGCCGGACGGACGGGAGGCCCGTGGCGGATCCGCCACGGGCCTCCCGTCCGTCAGCTGGTCGCCCTGGTGCGCCGCCAGCCGCGGCCGCTACTCGGTCGCCTCGGCCTCGGACAGTTCGCGACGCCCGCGGTACCGGCGTGCGCGGACCGAGACGACGACCGCCGAGGCGACCATCGCGATGCCCGAGCCGACGAGCACGGCGAGGACTCCCTCGTCGACGATCTCCTCGTTCGCGGCGAACGCCAGCTCGTTCATGAGGAGCGACACGGTGAACCCGATGCCGCCGAGCACGCCGACGGTCATCACCGAGCCGAACGACAGCGTCGACCGGCCCGGCCCGCGGAACAGCCGTCCCGCGATCGTGCCGAAGAGCGTGATGCCGATGACCTTGCCGACGGGGAGCGACAGGGCCACGCCCCAGAACGTCGGCGACAGGTCGCTGATGCCGACCGCGGGGACGACCACCGCGGCGGAGACGAACGCGAACACCGGCAGGACGACGGCGTTCGACCAGGGCTCGACGTGCTCGTGGAACGTGCCTGCCGGACGGCGGGGGAGGACGAGTCCGAGCGCCACGCCCGCGATCGTCGCGTGGACGCCCGAGTGGTAGACGAGCCACCAGGTGACCAGGCCGACGATGACCATCGCGACGATCAGGTACGGCTGCGCGCGACTGCCGGGGCGCAGCCGACGACCGAGGACCGCGAACACCACGAGCAGGACCGCGGCGCCCCCGAGCGCCAGGAAGTCGGTGCCGTGTGCGAAGACCACCGCGATGATGACGATGGCGATGAGGTCGTCGAGGACGGCCAGGGCCAGCAGGAACACCCGGATCGTGCTGGGCAGGCCACGACCGAACATCGCCAGGACCCCGAGGGCGAACGCGATGTCCGTCGCCGTCGGGATCGGCCAGCCGTGGGTGTACGGGGTGCCGGCGGTGACGAGCAGGTAGACCAGCGCCGGGACGAGCACGCCGCCGACCGCGGCGATGGCGGGGACCACGGCGGTCTTCGGGTTCGCGAGCTCCCCGGCGACGAGTTCGTGCTTCAGCTCCACGGCGACGAGCAGGAAGAACACTGCCAGCAGGCCGTCGCTCACCCAGTGCGCGATCGACAGGTCGAGGCCGATCGCTCCCCAGGGGGTGTGCCAGTCGAGGCCCCGCTCGAGGCCAGGGCCGAGCGCGGTGTTCGCGATCACCAGACCGAGGACGGCGGCGGAGAGCAGCGCGACGGCGCTGAAGCGGGGGGAACGGAGGAAGGAGGGCATGCGGCTCCGGGGGCGTTTCGGGTACGGGGAACGGATCGTCGACCAGACTTCCCGACACGCCACCACCATCCTACCGGCTCGGCCCGCTGTCCGATCGGCGCGCGGTGGGTCCGATCGGCGCGGAGCCGTCGGTGGCAGCATGGCGTCATGACCTCCGTTGACGCACTCGTCGCCGTCGTGGACCGCCTGCTCGACCCCGAGCACGGCTGCGTCTGGAACCGCGAGCAGACCCATGCGAGCCTCGCCCGGTACGCCGTCGAGGAGACCTACGAACTGGTCGACGCCATCGACGGCGACGACACCGAGGAACTGCGCGAAGAACTCGGCGACGTGCTGTACCAGGTGGTGCTGCACGCCGGGATCGCTGCACACCAGGGGCGGTTCGACCTGGACGACGTCGCCGACAGCGTCCGCGAGAAGATGCAGCGCCGCCACCCGCACGTGTTCGGGGACGAGGAGGCGCACACCGTCGAGGACGTCGTCCGCGTCTGGCGTGCTGCGAAGGCCGCGGAGAAGGCGGGCCGCAGCAGCGTGTACGCCGGAGTGCCGCGGGCGATGCCGCCGCTCGAGCGTGCGGTGAAGCTGTTCGAACGGCTGGAGGAGCGCGGGGACCTGCACGCGGCGGTGGCCTCGGTCGCGGACGGCAGCGTGGTGGAGCAGGTCGGGACGGTCGACGGTGGGGCCGACCCCGTGGCGCCTGCGGTGCCTGCGGTCGGTGAGGCGGCGCAGCAGCCGTTCGGCAGCCGGGTCGACGTCGCCTGGGGAGCGGGGATGCTCGCCGAGGTGGCGGTGGTGCACGAGCAGGGGATCGACCCGGTGGCGAGTCTGCGGGCGGCGGTGGCGCTGCTGGAGGCGGCGGCTCGCCAGGCGGAGCAGGTGTCGGCCGAGGAGGTGGCGGGGTCGTAGACGTCCCCGCGCCGGAGTCGCCGTCGCCAGCACCGGGATCGCAGTACGGAGACGAAGAGCGGGCGTCCTCCTGACCCGAACCAGGAGCGGGACCCGAACGAAGAGCGGGCGCCCTCCTAACCCGAAAAAGGAGGACGCCCGCGAGCGGGAGAAGACGCCACCAGGGAGCAACGTCGTCA
Source organism: Curtobacterium herbarum (assembly GCF_016907335.1). Lineage (NCBI taxonomy): Bacteria > Bacillati > Actinomycetota > Actinomycetes > Micrococcales > Microbacteriaceae > Curtobacterium > Curtobacterium herbarum. The sequence continues at coordinate 2,721,511 of NZ_JAFBBT010000001.1, read as the reverse complement.
GGGGATCCCGCTCGAACCGCGTGGGCGTTTGCAGCACTTGCCCCCGCTGACGACCGATGCGTGGATCAGGCACCCACCGGCCGAGGTTCTGGATGAAGCATATCACCGGACACCGAGCCGCTGCAACCGGGCGTCGCGCTCTGCGAGAATCGACGGCATGGCGACGACCGTGACGGCCCCCCGGGGCATGCGAGACCACCTCCCCGCGGACAAGGCCCGGCGCGAGCACGTGCTCGGCGTCATCCGGGGTGTGTACGCGCGCCACGGGTTCGACGAGATCGAGACCCCCGTGCTCGAGGACGCGGCGCGGCTGCACTCCGGACTCGGCGGCGACAACGAGAAGCTCGCGTTCGCGGTCATGAAGCGCGGCCTGAGCACGGAGGACCTGCACCGTGCCGAGGCGCCGCTGGAGCTCGCCGACCTCGGCCTGCGGTTCGACCTGACCGTGCCCCTCGCCCGCTTCTACGCGTCGCACCGTGCCGAGCTGCCGACCGTGTTCCGCGCCGTGCAGATCGCGCCGGTCTGGCGTGCCGAGCGGCCGCAGAAGGGTCGCTACCGCCAGTTCGTGCAGTGCGACATCGACATCCTCGGTGAGCCCGGGCAGCTGGCCGAGATCGAACTGATCCGCGCGACGACGGCGGCGCTCGACAGCCTGGGCATCGCCGGCACCTCGATCCGCATCAACGACCGCCGCATCCTGCTGGCACTCCTCGCCTCGTGGGGGATCGCCGAGCAGACGGCCGCCGACCGGGCCCTGATCACGATCGACAAGCTCGACAAGATCGGACCGGACGGCGTCGCGAAGGAGCTGAGCGAGTCGCTGGACCTCGACGGCGCCGGGCTCGCCGACACCATCCGCGCGCTCGAGTCCGCCGACTGGGACAGCGTCCAGGGTGCCGAGTGGCTGGACGCCCAGGCCTTCGCCGAGCTCGAGCGACTGCGGGCAGCGCTGCCCGGCGTCGACCTGCGCTTCGACCCGACACTCGTCCGCGGCATGGGCTACTACACCGGGACGATCTTCGAGGTCGCCCACCCGGACTTCGGCTACAGCCTCGGTGGCGGCGGACGCTACGACGGCATGATCGGCCGCTTCCTCGGCCAGGACGTCCCCGCGGTCGGGTTCTCGCTCGGGTTCGAACGGCTCGTCGACCTGGTCACGCTGCCGGACGCCGACGCACAGGACGCCGTCGTCCTCGTGTACGACAAGGACACGGACCCGGTGCGCCTCGCAGCCCTGAAGACCGAGGCCCTCGGATCGCACCACCGGGTGCGCCTCGAGAAGCGCACGAAGAACATGAAGAACCTGCTCGCCGTCCTGGTGGAGCAGGGCTTCGGGTCGTTCGCCACGGTGGACGCCGACACGACGACGCTCGATGGCGTCGCGTTCCGGCCGCTCGCCTGATCGACGCCCACCGGTCATCCACAGGCCGCCGTCGGCAGCAACCGGCGTCGCTAGGATCGACCGTGAACCACAACAACCCAACGACAGGGAGTACCCAGTGGCAGTGATCGATGCCGTAGGCGCACGCGAAGTCCTCGATTCCCGAGGCAACCCGACGGTCGAGGTCGAGGTCCTGCTGGATGACGGCGTCGTCTCGCGCGCGCTCGTCCCCTCCGGTGCCTCCACCGGCGCCTTCGAAGCGTACGAACTGCGTGACGGCGACGACTCCCGCTACGGCGGCAAGGGCGTGCTCAAGGCCGTCGAGGCCGTGCTCGACGAGATCGGCCCGGCGCTCGAGGGCTTCGACGCCACCGACCAGCGCCTCGTCGACGCCGCGCTCATCGAGCTCGACGGCACCGAGAACAAGTCCCGCCTCGGCGCGAACGCGATCCTCGGCGCCTCGCTCGCCGTCGCCCGTGCCGCGGCCGACTCGGTCGACCTGCCGCTGTTCCGCTACCTCGGTGGCCCGAACGCGCACACGCTGCCGGTCCCGCTCATGAACGTCGTCAACGGCGGTGCCCACGCGGACACCAACGTCGACATCCAGGAGTTCTTCCTGGTGCCCTACGGCGCCGAGTCCTTCTCGGAAGCGCTCCGCTGGGGCGTCGAGACCTACCACGCCCTCAAGGGTGAGCTGAAGAAGCAGGGCCTGGCGACCGGCCTCGGTGACGAGGGCGGCTTCGCCCCGGAGCTCGCCTCGAACCGTGCGGCGCTCGACTTCCTGCTCGCCGCCATCGAGAAGGCCGGCTTCACCCCGGGCAAGGACATCGCGCTGGGCCTCGACGTCGCCAGCACCGAGTTCTTCCACGACGGCAAGTACGCGTTCGAGGGCAAGCAGCTCTCCAGCCAGGAGTTCACGCAGTACTTCGTCGACCTGGCGCGCGACTACCCGCTCGCCACGATCGAGGACCCGCTGGCCGAGGACGACTGGGAGGGCTGGACCCACCTGACCGCCGAGCTCGGTTCGAAGCTGCAGATCGTCGGCGACGACCTGTACGTCACGAACCCGAAGCGCCTGCAGCGTGGCATCGACGAGAAGGCCGGCAACTCGATCCTGGTCAAGGTGAACCAGATCGGCACGCTGACCGAGACCCTCGACGCGGTCTCGCTCGCGCAGCGCCACGGCATGACAGCGATCCTGTCCCACCGCTCCGGTGAGACCGAGGACACCACCATCGCCGACATCGCGGTCGCGGTCGACGGCGGCCAGATCAAGACCGGTGCGCCGGCTCGTTCGGACCGTGTCGCGAAGTACAACCAGCTCCTCCGCATCGAGGAAGAGCTCGGCGACGCCGCGGTCTACGCCGGCCGCTCGGCGTTCCCGCGCTCGGCTTCGCTGTAGTCAGCACCTCGGAACGTCAGCACCACCGGAACGCCGTCCTCCCGGCAGGGGAGGGCGGCGTTCTGCCGTGTCCACGGGCCGTGTGCACGGGCCGGGGGCGTACCCGGGAAGGTGCGGCGCGCCTCCCGGCCGAGACGCCCCCGTCTGCGGACGGCGCCGCGCTCTGGGTGCGACGCCGCGGATCCCGGCGGTGTCTCACGGACGTCGCGGCGTCTCGCCGGCAACGCGGCGTCTCGCCGTCCGGCCGGGAGGCCCGTGGTTCGCCTCCGCGCCGGCCGCGGTCCCTGAGAGGGTCCGGCACACGCGCGTGCCGGAGTGCCGGACCTCCGGCGCCGGGTTATCGTCGAGACGTGCCCAGCCAGAAGCCCCGCGTCCGCCGCGTCCCCGTGGCGATGCCCGAGGGAGCCGCCGCCGCGCAGCCCTGGTACCGCTCGCTGCACTTCTCCGGCTTCAGCCTGCTGATGCTCGCGATCATCGTGCTCTTCGTCGTCGTGCTCGCGCCCTCGCTGCGGACCCTCGTGCAGCAGCAGGAGCAGATCAGTAGCATGGAGCGACAGGTGGCGGCGCAGAAGGCCGACGTCGCGCAGAAGAAGCACGACCTTGCACGCTGGGACGACCCCGCGTACATCGAGGCGCAGGCCCGCGACCGCCTGCTCTACGTGTACCCGGGCGAGGAGAGCTACCTCGTGATGGGCGCGGAGAAGGGCGCCACGGCGACCCCGGCACCGACCACCGAGTCCGGGACGCCGGTCAGCTCGACGGTGCAGACCCCGAAGGTGGACTGGGTGCAGTCGATGCTGACCTCGGTCCTGCAGGCCGGCCTGTCGGACGAGACGCGCAGCGAGCTCGAACGCACGGGCAGCAAGGGCAGCACCGACAGTAAGGGCAGCACGGACAGCGGCTCGTCATCGAAGTAGGGCCGACGCCGGGATTCCGGTAGGCTCACGTCCCCGTGACGACCCCTCCGTTCGACCCGCCGACCGACCACGACGTCCGGGTGGTGTCCGCCCAGCTCGGACGTCCCGCTCGCGACGTCATCGGCATCGCGGCACGCTGCGTCTGCGGCAACCCGACGGTCGTGTCCACGAAGCCACGCCTGGGCAACGGCACCCCGTTCCCGACGCTGTACTACCTGTGCCACCCTGCCGCCACCGCGGCGGTGAGCACCCTCGAGGCGAACCAGGTCATGCCCGAACTGGCCGCACTCCTCGAGGACCCCGACACCGCTGAGCAGTACCGACGCGCACACCAGGCGTACCTCGACGACCGCGAGTCGATCGAGCACGTCGAGGAGATCGTGGGCATCAGCGCGGGCGGCATGCCCACCCGCGTCAAGTGCCTGCACGCGCTCGTCGGTCACGCCCTCGCCGCCGGCCCCGGCGTCAACCCCATCGGCGACCTCGCGCTCGAGCGCGCGGACTGGTCGCCCTCCCGGTGCGAATGCCGGGCATATGATGAGGGTGCAGACGCCGGAGTCGGGGCGGGTGGCGGCGAGAACTGACCAGCCTCCCAGCAGCTCACCCCACCCCAAGGAGAACACGAACCGTGCCCAAGATCCTCGTCGTCGGCGGCGGTTACGCCGGCTTCTACACCGCCTGGAAGCTCGAGAAGCACCTTCGCAAGGGCGAAGCCGACGTCGTGATGGTGGACCCGCTGCCGTACATGACGTACCAGCCGTTCCTGCCCGAGGTCGCCGCCGGGTCCATCGAGCCGCGTCACGCCGTGGTCTCGCACCGCCGCCACCTCAAGTCGACGCGCGTCGTCACCGCGAAGGTCACCAAGGTCGACCACGCGAACCGCACCGCGACGATCACCCCCGAGCTCGGCGAGCCGTGGGAAGAGTCCTACGACCAGATCGTGATGACGGCCGGCGCCGTGTCCCGCACGTTCCCGATCCCGGGTGTCGCGGACGAGGCCATCGGCCTGAAGACCATCGAAGAGGCCGCCGCGATCCGCGACAAGATCCTCACCAACTTCGCCAAGGCCGCCAACATGCCGGCCGGCCCCGAGCGGCAGCGTCTGCTCACGGTCGTCGTCGTCGGCGGTGGCTTCGCCGGCATCGAGGTGTTCGCCGAGCTCCGTTCCTTCGTGTCGGACCTGCTCAGCAGCTACCCGCAGATCGCCTTCGAGGACACGCACTTCCACCTGGTCGAGGCGATGGGCCGCATCATGCCCGAGGTCTCGCTCGAGACGTCGCACTGGGTGCTCAAGAACCTCGCCGAACGCGGTGCCACGGTGCACCTCGAGACACAGCTGGCCTCGGCCGTGGGCGGCGTCTGCCAGCTCAAGGCCAAGGACGAGTCGATCGAGGTCATCGAGTCCGACCTGATCATCTGGACCGCCGGCGTCATGGCGAACCCGATGGTCAAGGGCACCGACTTCCCGCTCGAGCCGCGCGGCCGCATCACCGTGCAGCCCGACCTGCGCATCGTCGACGAGGACACCGTCATCGCCGACGCCTGGGCCTGTGGTGACGTCGCAGCCGTCCCCGACCTCACCGGTGGTGGCGTCGGCGGCATGTGCGTGCCGAACGCCCAGCACGCGGTCCGTCAGGCGAAGCAGCTCGCCAAGAACCTCGTCGCCACGATCCGCGGCGAAGCGACGGTCGACTACAAGCACGAGAACCTCGGCGCCGTCGCGGGCCTGGGGCTCGGCATCGGTGTGTTCCAGTCCGGCAAGTTCGCCATGAAGGGCTTCCTCGCCTGGGGCGCCCACCGCGGCTACCACGGCCTGGCCATGCCGTCGTGGGAGCGCAAGATCCGCGTCGTCGGCGACTGGGTCGGCAACTTCTTCCTGGGGCGCGACATCGCGTCCCTCGACGACCGCGAGACCCCTCGCGCCGCGTTCGAGGCCTGGGCCTCCCGTCCGAAGCCGGCCGTCGAGGCTGCTCCGGAAGCGGAGTCCCCGGCCGCCGGCCAGCCCGCCGGCGCAGCAGGCCCCGCCTACGCGACGCCCGCCGAGGACGTCTCGAAGGAAGCCGAGCCCGTCGCCGCCGGCGAGTCGGCGAAGACCGAGTAAGCCGACCGAGCACGCAGCTCGAACACGTCCGGAGGAGGGCGGTCACCCGGTGGGTGGCCGCCCTCTTCCGCGTCGGTAGGCTGATCGGGCCCGACCGGCAGCGGTCGTGCGCCCCCGTGGCCCAATCGGTAGAGGCACGCGACTTAAAATCGCTGAGTTGTGGGTTCGAGTCCCACCGGGGGTACGAGAACCGACCGCCCCGGACTCGTTACGCTGACCCTGTGGTCGGGATCGGGAGTGCGCTGACGAACCTCCGGGACGCGCTCCGGCGCCCCGAGGCCCACGTCGAGGTCATCGACGGCGAGACCGTCCCGATCGGCATGCTCCTCGGCACGCTCGGCGCCCTGCTGCTGGACGCCGGCAGCTCGGTCACCGACGTCCGGTCCGCCCTCGAGAAGACCCGCGACGCCGCCGGGGTCGACGGCCTGGCGGTCGGCGTGCTGCCGGCCCTGGTGATCGTCAGCGAGACGGCGACCGGCGCCGCCACCATCGTGAACGCCGAGGGCATCGAGCTGTCGTTCCGCCAGTCCGCGCGGGCGAACCGTCTGGTCCTCGGACTCGAGCGGGGCGCGATCGCCCTGGCCGAGATCCCCGCCCGGGTCCGCAGCATCCGGCAGGGCACCCGTCCGCCGGCACCGCTGCCCTGGGTACTCGGCAACGCGCTGACGTCGGCCGGCCTCGCCGTCGTCTTCCGCTGCCCGTGGTGGGCGGTGCTCGTCGCGCTGGCGGTCGGCGCCCTCGTCGGTGTGATCGGGCTGCTGCTCCGGCGCTTCCGTGAGGCCATCGCCGTCGTCCCGTTCCTCGCCGCGTTCTGTGCGACCGCGGTCGTCGGGCTCGTGGCCGCGAGCACCGGGTTCGACCACGTCCCCCTGTACGCCGTCTGCGCCCCGGTCGCGGTGTTCGTGCCGGGAGCGCTCATCACCAACGCGCTGCTCGAGCTCACCGCGGCGGACATCGTCACCGGCTCGGCCCGGCTGATGCAGGGCCTGATCATGCTCGGCTTCATGGCGGCGGGCATCGCGGCCGGCAGCGCGGTCACCGGTCTGCACGTCGACCCGACCTCGGCTGCCCTCGTCGGCGAGGTCGCCGGCATCGGCACCGACCGCGCCGGGTGGGAGGCCGTGCCACCACTCTGGGCATCGTGGGTCGCCGTCGTGGTCCTGGCGACCGGCATCAGCCTGGTCTTCGGCTCGGGCTGGCGGCTCACCGCGGCCTCGGTCGTCGTGATGGTCACCGCCTACGCGGTCGTCTCGTGGCTGACCCCGTTCAGCGGCAGCGTCGTCGCGACCGGGCTGGCCGCCGCACTGCTCTTCGTCGCGACGCGTGTGCTGGAGCGGATCGTGCCCGTCATCCCGGCGACGGTGTCGTTCCGTCCGGCGTTCCTGCTGCTCGTGCCCGGCACGGTCGGGCTGGTCGCGCTGTCGACCTTCGACGCCGGGGCGCTCGCGACGCCGCTCGCCACGTTCATCAGCCTCTGCGTCGGCACGAAGATCGGCGGCCTCCTGCCGGGCCTCTTCGCCCGCTCGGCCCCCACGCACTGACGGCGCCGTCGCGCTGACCGCGCTGGCGTACTGACGCACTGCAGCACCGACGTCGGGGCCACGCCCCGACCAGCACGCGGGACGCGGTGCGGTGCCGTGACGGTGCCGGCGGCGGACGGGAGGTCCGTGGCGGGGCCGCACCGCGCCTCCCGTCCGACAGGACCCCCGGCTCCACCGCACGCAGCGAGCGGGGCGACTCAGGACCGGACGGCGGCCCCGTCGAACCGGAGCCACGCCCAGGCGGCCGCGGCCGCCAGCAGGACCACGCCGACGCCGGTGGCCATCGCGGCGACGGGGACGTGCGTGCCGGCCGTGCCGGAGTAGACGGCGGCGGCGAGGCCGACGCCGACCGCCGCGAGGGCTGCGTACCGGGGCCGGGAGACCGAGGCGAGCGCGGCACCCGCCGTCCCGCGGAGGGGCAGCAGCGTCACGACGAGCGATCCGAGGCCGCCGACGCAGAGGGTACTGGCGAACTCGGAGACGAGCGAGCCGGCGAACCCGGAGGACGGGGTGACGCTGTGCAGGACCCAGCCGACGACCGCCAGGACGAGCAGTGCGACCGACCGCCAGGTCGCACTCCGCGCGCAGGCCGCGACGCTCCGGCCGAGGTGCAGGGCGGCGGTGTCCAGGTCGGTCCGGGCGACCGGCACGAGGAGGACGCCGACGACGAGGGCGGGGGAGAGGTCCGCGGCCCGGGTCAGCCCACTCGCCAGGACGGCGGCCAGGAGCAGACCGGGGGAGAGCCGGTAGGTGACGGTGTGGCGGTCCTCGCCGGCGGTCCAGCGCGTGGTGAGGACGACACCGGCGCTGAGCACCGCGACCCCGGCGACGACGCCGATCGCGAGGCGGACGTAGCGGGCCTCCAGCGCGATGCCGGTGCCGAGGAGCGCGAGCAGACCGGCGACGGCGATCCCGATCGTGATCGTGATCCAGCTCGCGACGGCGTCGTCACCGCGGCGGCGTTCGGAGCGGGTGCGGTTGCGGCCGGTGAAGCGGGCGGCCCCGAACGGCATCCGACTCCGGACGGCCCCGGCGAGGACGCGCCCCGGACCGGCGACGAGCAGGAGGAACGCGGCCGCGACGCCCGCGGCGACGGCGAGGGTGCGCCAGGAGAACGCGGACTGGATGGTGGGGACGGCGTGGTCGTAGCCCGTGGCGACGGTCCAGTCGCCCGCCGGACCCGTCCAGTCCGGACCACCGCCGTGGCTGCCGGGTCCGCCGGGCAGTGCGCTGCCGGGGGTCCCGGCGCCGCCCGAACCGGAGCCGCCGGCCGGGCCGCCGGTCTGCCCGGCGCCGCTCGTCGGGCCGGCACCGTTCGTCGGGCCCGAGCCGGTCGTCGAGCCAGCGCCGTCGGCGGGGCTGGGACCGCCGGTCTGGCCGGCACTGTTCGTCGGGCCGGTGGACCCGTCGCCGGTGCCGTCCGCGCCGCTGCCGGTCCCGCTGCCCGAGGTCGACCCGGGCGTGCTGGTGGCCGGAGCGGACGATGCGGTCCCGCTGACCCGGAAGCTGAGCGCGGTCGCGGGGGACGAGGCGTTGCCCGCTTCGTCCTGGGCGACCGCCCGGACCTGGTGCGACCCGGCGCGGAGGCTGTCGGCGGCCCGGCAGGACCACGTGCCGTCGGCGGCGACCGACGCCTGGCAGACCGCGGTCGAGTCGACGTAGGCGGTGACGACGGTGTCCGGCTCGGCGGTCCCCGCGATCCGGACCCGCTCGGGACCGACCGTGGCGGACCGGGCCGGCGCGGTGATCCGTGGTGCGGCCGGGGCGGTCCGGTCGACGACCAGGGTCCGGGCGGCGGAGGCGGCACTCCGGAGGTCGGAGCGGTACCCGGTCGCGGTGCTCGCCGTCTGGGTGGCGCTGACGCTGACGGGGCCGTCGGCCGGTGCGCTCGCGCCGGAACCCCACCGGGCCGTCCAGGTGCCGCCGGCGGAGACCACGGCGGTCAGCACCGCGGTGGAGCCGGACCGGCTGACGGTCACGGTGGCGCCCGGGTGGCCGGTCCCGGTGACCGTCCCCGTGCTGGGCCGACGGGCGTCGATGGTCGGCGGGACGATGACGTCCGACGGCGCGGCATCGGCACTCGGCAGTGCGGACGCCGTCGTGTCCAGGACGGTGAAGACCTGCGCGGGGCCGGAGTGGACCGTCCCGACGCAGGACCAGTCCCCGGTCGTCGTCGCCGTGGCACGGCAGACCGAGGCAGAGGGGACGGCGGGTTCGGCGACACGGACCTGGTGGCCCGGGGTCGCCCGGCCGGTGAAGCGCGCGAGGGCGGTCGTGATGTCCCCCGGGTCCACGATCGTGGGTGCGGTCGGGGCGCCGCCGGACGGTGGGGTGGGGGTGGTCGTGGGGGCCGGGCTCGTGGCGTCGCTCGCGCCGGGGGCCGGTGCGGGGTTCGTGGAGGCCGGGGCCTTCGTCTGCGACGCCTGGGTTGCCGGCGTGGCTGCGGTGCCGGTGCCGGTGCCGGTGCCGGTGCTGGAGTCCGTGCCCGCGGCGCGGGTCAGCGTCTCGGCCCCGGGGAGCGTCGTCGCCAGGGCTGGGACGGACGCCAGGGGCAGGAGCACCAGGCCGAGCGCCGCGACCAGCAGGCGGGCCGCGGCGGTCCTGCGGGGTCGTCGAGGTCGGGCGTCGCCCCCGACGTCCCGGTGCTGCACGTTGTCCCCGGCCGTGTCCATCCGGTCCATCCCACGCGATCCGGGCGCTCCGGTCAACACCCCGCGCGGAGGAACACCCCGCTTCCGCGGCTCCGGCGGCCGTTCCTGAGTGGGACCCGGGGGCTGTACCGGACGTGGCCCGCGAGCTCGGTGTGCGTCACTCGGGAATCGGCCGTGAAGATGGGCCGGCGGAGAGGGTGCTCAGAGGTGCTCGGTAGGATCGATCCGGACCGCTGAGGTCCGACCAGCGGGCTGCGGAGGTCCGCACGCAACTGCGGCCCGACGCGCAAAGGAGTACGCCCGAATGGACACCGGACTCGTCACGACGCTCATCGTGATCGGCGTTGTGGTCGTCGTCCTCGTGGTGATCGGGATCTGGTTCTGGGCGAGCCAGAAGTCCCTCACCGCGCTGCAGCACCGCGTCGACACCGCCTGGGCCGAGATCGCCGCCCAGCTGCAGGAACGCGCCGAGCTCATCCCGACGATCGTCGACACCGTGCAGGGTCACGCCGCGCACGAGAAGTCCGCGATCGCGGCCGTCACCGACGCCCGCGCCGAGACGCTGGCCGCGCACGACGCGGTCGCCGCCTCCGCTGCCGAGGGGCACATGCAGAAGGCGCTGCGGGGCGTGTTCCGGGTCGCCGAGGGGTACCCGCAGCTGCAGTCCAGCCAGTCCTTCCTCGAGCTGCAGTCGCGGCTGGTCTCGACCGAGGACAAGATCCAGTCCGCCCGCCGGCACTACAACGGTGGCGTCCGCGAACTCAACACCAAGGTGAAGTCGTTCCCGGCGTCGAGCATCGCCAAACGTCGCGGGGTCGGCGAGGCACCGTTCTTCGAGACCGCCGAGCCCGCCGCGATCGCCGAGCCGCCGCGGGTGCAGTTCTAGCGAGCACCACGGCGACCACCGCGGCGACCACCACACCGACCGCCGTCAGTCGACCGGGACGGCACCGAGCTCCGGTGCCTCGACCGGGACGACGCCGAGCGCTGCTGCCAGCGCGCCGGCAGCGGTGCCGCGGTCGGTGACCTCGACCCCGTCGAGCCCCTGCCAGGCAGCCGTCCGCCGGAGCAGTACGGCCAGCCGCTCGACGTCGATCACTGCTGCCGGTTCGTGCCACGCCGTCCGGACGTGCAGCACCCCGCGCTGCCGATCGCTCTTCAGGTCGATCCGCCCGACCAGCACGTCGTCCTGCAGCACCGGCAGCACGTAGTACCCGAACACCCGCTTCGGCGCCGGGGTGTAGATCTCGATCCGGTAGTGGAAGTCGAACAGCCGCTCCGCCCGCGGTCGGAACCACACGACGGGGTCGAAGGGGCTGAGCACCGCGTCGACCTCGACTCGACGGGGCACCCGGGCGTCGACGTGCATCCACGCCCGGTCGCGCCACCCCTCGACCGACACCGGCACCAGTTCCCCGGCGTCCTGCAGGTCGGCGATCGCGGCGGCGGTGTCGTCGGAGCGCAGCCGGTGGTGGTCGGCCAGGTCGGCGCGGGTGCCGACACCCAAGGCCCGGGCGGAGCGGCGGACGAGCTCCCGTACGGCATCGGCCCGGTCGGGCGCGGCCTCGAAGTACCCCGCCGGCAGCACCTGCTCGGGCAGCGCGTAGACCCGCTCGAACCCCGACCGTCCGGCGCTGACCACGTCACCCCACCGGAACAGCTGCTCGAGCCCGTGCTTCACGTCGCTCCACCCCCACCACGGTCCGCGTCGGACGTTCGACTCGTGCTCGACGGCGCTCGCGGGCATCGGCCCCTCGGCGGCGAGCAGGGCCAGCAGTTCGCCCCGGACCCGTGCGGTGCGTTCGACGCCGGCGACCCGGAGCGGGTTCGTGGTGTCGCGCTGCCGGTACGCCGCCATCCGCCAGTGGAACAGCCGCAGGTCCTCCCGGGGGACGAACGCGGCCTCGTGCGCCCAGTACTCGATCCAGGGGCTGCGCTGCGTCAGCGTCAACCGGTCGAGGGTGCCCTTGTCGTAGGGGCCGAGCCGGGCGAAGAGCGGCAGGTAGTGGCTGCGCTCGAAGACGTTTACGGAGTCGATCTGCAGCACCCCGAGCCGGGCCAGGCCAGCCGACACCGAACGAGTCGTCACGGGCGCTGCCGAGGTCGCCCGGCCGAAGCCCTGGGCAGCCAGGGCGACGCGGCGGGCCTCGGCGGCGGAGAGCGTGGTCCTGACCATGACCGGAACGCTACCGAGGGCCGCCGACGCCCGGATCCGGCCCCCCCGGGGTCACACATGCCCCGACCGGTACATCCCCGGTTCCGCGTGGCTACAGTGGCGGGATGGCATGGGGAAAGAAGACTCATCCCGACCCCGTGGTCGAGGACTCGGTACCGCTCGGCATGCGCATCGCGGGAGCGTTCTCGTGGCGCGTGCTCGTCGTCGCGGGGGTCATCGCCCTCTTCATCTGGCTGGTGACGATCTTCAGCGAGATCCTCATCCCCTTCCTCATCGGCGTCGTGATCTCCGCACTGCTCGTGCCGATCTCGAACCGGCTGCAGCGCTGGCACGTCCCGAAGTGGCTCGCGGTGATCATCAGCCTGCTCGGTGGGCTCGCCGCCGTGGCGGCACTGGTGTGGCTCGTGATCGACCAGATCATCGCCTCGTACCCGTCCCTCCGCGACCGCATGGTGTCCCAGTACGGCAACGTGCGGCAGTTCGTGCTCAACTCCGGATTCGGGATCTCACAGAAAGACGTCAACCAGTGGCTCGATGACGCCACGAAGTGGGTGCAGGAACACTCGGGCACGATCCTGTCCGGGGTCGCCAGCGCCGGTTCGAGCGCCACGCACGTGTTCGAGGCGCTGTTCATCATCCTGTTCACCACGATCTTCCTGCTCATCGACGGCAAGAACGTCTGGCGGTGGACCGTCCGCCTGTTCCCGCGCAAGGCCCGGGCGACCGTCGACGGTGCGGGTGTCGCCGGCTGGATCACCCTGACGAGCTTCATCCGCGTGCAGATCTTCGTCGCGTTCGTCGACGCGGTCGGCATCGGGCTCGGTGCGTTCATCGTCGGCCTGTTCTTCGGCGGCATGCCGCTGGTGATCCCGATCGCCGCGATCGTGTTCCTCGGCGCGTTCATCCCGGTCGTCGGTGCGATCGTCACGGGCTTCCTGGCCGTCTTCGTCGCCCTCATCTTCAACGGCCCGCTCGCCGCCGTCCTGGTGCTCGGCATCGTGCTGCTCGTCCAGCAGATCGAGGGGCACATCCTGCAGCCGCTCGTGATGGGCAACGCCGTCAAGGTCCACCCGCTGGCCGTCGTGCTCGGCGTGACCGCGGCCTCCGGTCTGGCCGGCATCGCCGGTGCGTTCTTCGCCGTCCCGCTCATCGCCACCCTCAACGCGATGGTCACGACGATCGCGAGCGGACGCTGGCGCGGGCTCGACTCCGACCACGTCCTCGAGGCCATCCCGAAGCGCGGCCAGCACGGACGCATCCAGCTCCGGCGACGGCGGCACCAGGTCGGCGACGAGGTACCGGCGCCGGGCACCGACGCCGAGCCGGCCGCCGAGCCGGGCACCGCCAGCACCAACTGAGCGTCACGTGGCAGCTGCACACTCCACGACCGACGATGATGGGACCGTGACCGACACGACTGCTTCGCCGATCCCCACGCTCGCCGACATCGAGGCTGCGCGCGAGACGATCGCGGGCGTCGCACGGGTCACGCCGATGGAGACGTCGAAGTTCCTGGAGGGCCTGCTCGGCTCACCGGTGCACCTGAAGTGCGAGAACCTGCAGCGCACCGGCGCGTACAAGGTCCGTGGTGCCTACAACCGGCTGTCGACCCTGTCGGCCGCCGAGCGGCAGGCCGGGGTCGTGGCCGCCAGCGCCGGCAACCACGCGCAGGGCGTCGCGTTCGCCGCCCGAGAGCTCGGCATCCCCGCGACGATCTTCACCCCGGTCGGCGTCGCCCTGCCGAAGCTGCAGGCCACCCGTCGGTACGGCGCCGACGTCGTGCTGCGTGGACACTCCGTGGAGGAGGCGCTGTCGGCCGCGAAGGAGTTCGCCGCCCGCACCGGAGCCGTCTTCATCCCGCCGTTCGACCACCCCGCCGTCATCGCCGGACAGGGCACGCTCGGCTTCGAGATCCTCGACCAGGTCCCCGACGTCGACACGGTCGTCGTCCCGATCGGCGGTGGCGGGGTCATCTCGGGCATCGCGATCGCCGTCAAGGGCCTGGCCGAACGCCTGGGCCGGACGATCCGGGTCATCGGCGTGCAGGCCGAGAACGCCGCCGCGTACCCCTCGTCCATCGTCGCGGGGGAGCCGCTGACGATCACGACCTCGCCGACGATCTCGGACGGCATCGCGGTCGCACGTCCCGGCGACATGAACTTCCCGATCATCCGGGACCTGGTCGACGAGATCGTCACCGTCTCGGACGACGACACCGCCCGGGCCCTGCTCGTGCTCCTCGAGCGCGCCAAGCTCGTGGTCGAGGCAGCGGGAGCGGTCGGGGTCGCCGCGATCATGTCCGGCGCCGTGCACGACACCGGCCGGACCGTGGTGCTGCTCAGCGGGGGCAACATCGACCCGCTCATGATGGAGCGGATCATCACGCGCGGCCTGGTCGCCGCCTCGCGGTACATCGGCATCCGGATCATGCTGCCGGACCGTCCCGGCCAGCTGGCCCGCGTCTCGCAGATCATCTCGGACGCCGGCGCCAACGTCGTCGAGGTCCTGCACACCCGCCACGGCCAGGGGCTCGTCATCAACGAGGTCGCGCTCGACTTGTCGATCGAGGCGCGCGGACCGGACCACGCCGACGAGGTGATGGCGCGCCTGCAGGAAGCCGGGTTCCGCCCGGAGCAGCTCACCAACTGACGGACGGGTCGCCGCCGGTCCTCCGGTGCGACCGGACCGGCCTGGAGGCCCGCTACGGCTCCGACGTGCGGCGCGCGCCCGACGGGCCACGGGCCTCCCGGCCGTGCCGGTCGGTGCTGTCTCTCGGTGCTCGCCGGTCGGTGCTCGTCGGCCGGTGCTCGTCGGTCGGTGCTCGCCGGTCAGCGGCCGTCGGTCGGTGTCGTCCTGTCAGCGCCGCGCACGGATCCGTCCGGCGGGCGTCAGCGAGCCGTGAGGAGCGCACCACGCCGGTGCTGCCGGGGTGAGGCTCGTCAACATGACCCTGACCGCGATCCTCCCGTCGCTCCGTGCCTCGATCCCCGACCCGCTCGACGCGTCGGCCTGGCCGGCGCACACCGAGCCCACGACCGACGACGTGCGCGTCAGCGCCGTGTCGATGTCCCGCCTCGCCGACGTCGCCGGCACCCCGTGCGTGCACACTGCGGAGGAGGCTCCGCCCCGCTACCGCTCGCGTGACTGGACACCGCGGGGGATGAGCGTCGCGGTCGCCGCGGTGACCGGGGTGCGGCGGACGGACGGCGGGCTCGTGCTCGAGCTCGACGCGGTGCTGCCGGCGTGCGCGGTGCTCGACGAGGCGCGGCTGATCGGACGACGGACCACGGCGCCCCGGGCGACCGCGGTCGTGGGGGAGGTCCCGGCGGAGCGCGCCGGTGCCGGGGCCGCTGCCGGAGCCGTGTTCGACGAGGCAGCCGGTGTCGACGAGGCAGCCGGTGTCGACCAGGCTGCCGGGGCTGCCGTGCTCGTCGTGCCGGCCGACGTGGCGGTCGGGGACCTGGTCTGCTTCCCGTGCCGACAGGCCCTGACCCATCGTGCGCTGACCCATCGTGCGCTGACCCCTCGTGCGCTCGCCCCTCAGGCCCTGGCGGAGCGGGAGATCGTGGCGACCGTGACGTCGACCGAGGCGTCGCGATGACCGCCGTCGACGGCGTCCGCACCCGGATCGCCGACGGACCGCACCGCTGGGGCCGGCTCGACGTCCGCCCGGTCGGCCGCACGATGTGGGAGACCCGGACGCTCGTCGTCTACCCGCCCGGCACGGACCGACACGAACGGCTGCTGCTGCGGGTCGCGCACGCCTGGCCGCTGGCGGGCCTGGTGGTGGCGGGAGCGGCCACGGTCGCCTGGACCGCCGCTCCGGTGCTCGGCGCCGTCGTCGGGTTCGCCCTCTACGCGCTCGGGTTCGCGGTCCTCCGGTCGGCCACGCGGCGGCTGCGTCCGCTCGTCCGGTCGCTCACCGTGACGACGTTCCACGGCAGCGGTCACCCCGAGGTGCACGGCCAGGTGCACCTGTTCGCGGTGTCCCTCGACGCACTGTCGGCGTTCGAGGAGGCGCTGCGTGCGGGCAGGGTGGACGCGGTCGCGTTCGAGGCGGCCTGGGGCCACGTCTGGAACGCCCTCCCCGCACGCTGAGCGCCGCGTTCCTGCAAGGTGTCGACTGTCGCACCTGTCGCACCTGTCGCACCTGTCGCACCTGTCGCACCTGTCGCACCCGTCGCGCGTGCGGTGCCGGCCGCCGCACCCGCCGTGCGTGCATTGCCGACTGGCCACGTTCTGTCGGTTTGGGGAGCTCGGACCGACGGTTCGTGACCGTTCGGCGGCCTGCCCGCGGTGCGTCGTGACCGCTCGCCGCACGGTCGGTCCGGCTGAACGCGAGGTCTGGTCAGGAGGCGCGTGCCGACCTGGCGGACGGTGGTCGAGCCTCCAGACGGCCCCGGTCCCCGGTCCCCGACCGGCGGGGGACTCGCCCAGCCTGGGCTGCCGACTGGTCACGTCCCCGGTCCCCGACCGGCGCGGACTCGCCGAGCCCGGGCTGCCGACTGGTCACGTCCCGTCGGTCTGGGGCGCGGAGAGCGACAGATCGTGACCGGTCGGCGGAAGTGAGCGGGGTGTCGTGACCACTCGCGCCGGCGCGGGCTGGCACGCGCACGAGCCCGCGCGCACGAGCCCGCACACGCGACAGCCCGGCGTGCGCGTGAGGCGCCGCACGCCGGGCTGGGGTGTCCGATGCCGTCCGGTGGTGCGGGCCTACGGCTCGTAGCGCTCGACGTTCGTCACCTGGACGGCGATCTCCTTGCCGTTCGGCGCCGTGTAGGTCGTCGAGTCGCCGGCGCGGAGCCCGACGATCGCGGCACCCACCGGGCTGACCGGGCTGTACACGGTCAGGTCCGAGCCCTCGGCGACGATCTCGCGGTTGCCGACCAGGAACGTCGACGGGTCGCCGGCGATCGTGGCGGTGACGACGGTGCCCGGCTCGACGGTGCCGTCGAACTGCGCTTCCGTGACCGTGGCGTGCTTGAGGAGCTCGGTGAGGGCGCGGATGCGGGCCTCGATCTTGCCCTGCTCGTCCTTGGCGGCGTGGTAGCCACCGTTCTCCTTGAGGTCGCCCTCTTCACGGGCAGCCTCGATGCGGCTCGCGATCTCGATGCGGGCCGGGCCGGAGAGCTGCTCGAGCTCGGCGGTGAGACGGTCGAACGCCTCCTGGGTCAGCCAGGTGCCCTGCGTGTCGTTGCTCATGTCGTTTCCCTTCGGCCGTGGCGGTCGGGACCGGTCACAGCGTGTGGCGCAAAAGAATCGAGACCGGCCGGCGGCCGGTCTCGATCCGTGATTCCGAGCAGTCTAGGGAACCCAGCACGAGTGGATCAACCCGGTGACGGCCCGGGTCGTCGTGTTGACCTGCGTGGAGATCGACCGGTCGCGCTGCTCCTCTGCCGGCAGCGTCACGACCCGCCAGCCGACGATCGTGTACGACTTGTCGAGCGCCTGCACCGCGCACTGCACACTGGTGCCCGGGTCGACGGCGACCTGGGTGTGCACGACGACGCTGTGGTCGGACAGGACCTCGTACCCGACGTCGTCGGTGTCGAGCCCGTGCGTGGTCTGCCCCGGCCCCGCCCAGATCACCCAGACGGCGAACACGACCGCGATGGCGACCGCGATCACGACGGCCAGCAGCTTGCCGCGGCGCCGGGTGTCCGCACTGCGTCCGTACCGGTCGTCGAGTGACGTCCGGCCGTCGAGGACGGTGGACGTGCCGCGTGCGGTTCCGCCTGCTGGGGCGTGGTGCTGATCGGACAGTTCGGGGCTCCCGGGGTGATTATCCTGATCCCAGGGTAGTTCACGCTCGCCGTGCGCCACCCGCGACCGCAAGTCCGTGAGCTGTGAAGGAACGCCGTGCCCCATCGTCTGCTGGCCGTGCACGCCCACCCCGACGACGAGTCGAGCAAGGGAGCGGCCACGGCGGCGAAGTACGTGGCCGAGGGCGCCCAGGTCCTCGTCGTCTCGTGCACCGGTGGCGAAGCGGGGGACATCCTCAACGAGCAGCTCTCCGACGCCGCCAAGGCCCGGGCGCACCGTGACATGGCGGGCTTCCGGCGGACCGAGATGGCCGCCGCGCAGGCAGCCCTCGGCATCGACCACCTCTGGCTCGGCTACCACGACTCCGGTCTGCCCGACGCCGAGAAGGGCGAGACCGTCCGTCCCGGCACCTTCTCGACCGTCCCGCTCGAGTACAGCACCGAGGCACTGGTCCGCGTGATCCGGCGCTTCCGCCCGCACGTGCTGGTCACCTACGACGAGAACGGCGGCTACCCGCACCCCGACCACATCCGGACGCACGAGGTCTCGGTCGCCGCCTGGCACGCCGCCGCCGACCCCGAGCAGTACCCGGACGCCGGCCCTGCCTGGTCCGTCGCGAAGCTCTACTACGAGCGCACGATGAACCCGCGCCGCTTCTCCGCCTTCCACGACGCCCTGCGGGAGCGCGAGCCGGAGAACCCCCTGCTCGAGCAGCTCGGCGAATGGGTCGCCCGGTTCGCGGACCGGCCGGACCTCGCCACGTCACACGTCGACGTGCACGAGTACTTCGAGTCCCGTGACGCTGCCCTCCGCGCGCACGCCAGCCAGGTGCCGCCGGACAGCCCCTTCTTCTACTGGCCGAACGACCTGCTCGCCGAGGTCTGGCCGACCGAGGACTACCAGCTCGTCGAGTCCCGGGTCCCCACCGAGCTCCCCGAGTCCGACCTGTTCGCAGGCATCCCATCCGAAGAGGACGCGCACGCGTGAGCACCATCGCCGCGGTACTGGCCGCCACCACCCCCAGCCCGAGCCCGAGCGGCGTCCCCGACGTCGACGTCACCCCGGGGGTCGCCGGCTTCGTCGCCATCGCCCTGGTCGCGATCGTGACGATCCTGCTCGTCGTCGACATGACCCGGCGCATCCGCCGGACCCGCTACCGCGCCGAGATCCGGGAGCGCCTGGAGGCCGAGGTCGCCGGTGACACGGGGGACGCCGTGGTGACGGACGAGCCGTCCCGTCGCGCTGCCGAGGACGGTCGGGCCGACGTCGGCGACGACACCGAGCGCGGCTGACGCGACCCGGTGGTCGACCCGACCACACCACGGACGGGAGGCTCCCCACCAGCTGGTGGGGAGCCTCCCGTCCGTCGTGTGGCCCGGCCCGCCGCCGGCGGTGACGAGGTCAGCGGACGGGGTGCAGCGCGATCACGAGGATGCCGGCCCACTGCACCACGAACGCGACGACCGTGAGGGCGTGGAAGACCTCGTGGAAGCCGAAGAACGTCGGCGAGGGGTTCGGACGCTTGAAGCCGTAGACCGCTGCTCCGAGGATGTACGCCACCCCGCCGGCGAGGACGAGCACCGTCATCGGGACGCTCGCGGCGAAGAGCTGCGGCAGGATCAGGAACGCCGCGCAGCCGAGCGCCAGGTAGAGCGGCACGTACAGCCACCGCGGGGCGCCGATCCAGAAGACGCGGAACGCGACACCGAGCAGTGCGCCGCCCCACATCACCCACAGCACGATCACCATCAGCTCGTGCGGCAGCGCGCAGACCGCGACGGGCGTGTACGTGCCGGCGATGAGCAGGAAGATGTTCGTGTGGTCGATGCGCTTGAGCACGCGCTTGACGACCGGGCGCCAGGGGAAGCGGTGGTAGGTCGCCGAGACGCCGAACATGATGAGCGACGTCGCCATGAAGACCGCGCTCGCACCCTTCGCCGCCGGGGTGGCCGCGAGGGTGATGAGCACGATCCCCATCGCCGCGGCGAGCGGGAACGTGCCGGCGTGGATCCAACCGCGCCATGCCGGGCGGGTGTCGGCGGCGCCGACCATGGTCGGGGTGGTCTCGGCCTCCTCCGTGAACGGCACGTGGGGGAGGGCGGGCGCGCCCTGGTCTGACTGCATGCTCCGACCGTACGGCCGGGGGACGGGGCGGTGGCTGGGAGTCGACACGAGGGGTGCTTGCACTACAGTCGACGCCGTGACGGGCAGGCTGGGATGGGCGGGGCGTGGGCTCCTCTACCGCGCCTACCAGAAGCGCATCCGACGCGAGATCGACGGTGCGCAGAAGCCCCGCCACGTCGCGATGATCGTCGACGGCAACCGTCGGTGGGCTCGGCAGCTCGGCCTCGAGACCGCGGCGCACGGCCACCGGGCGGGGGCGGCGAAGATCCCCGAGTTCCTGTCCTGGTGCGACGACCTCGACATCCAGGTCGTCACGCTCTACCTGCTGTCCGCCGACAACCTGAAGGGCCGCGGCGGCGAGGAGCTCGACCAGCTCGTCGGGATCATCGCGGATCTGGCGGAGCGGCTGTCGCAGCACCGCACCTGGCGCGTCCAGCACGTGGGCTCGAACGACGGGCTGCCGCCGGAGCTGGTGGCGGCGCTCGCCGCGGCCGAAGCCCGCACCGCCGACCACACCGGGCTGCACATCAACCTCGCGGTCGGGTACGGCGGGCGCCGGGAGATCGCCGACGCCATGCGGAGCATCGTCCGCAGCCACGGTGAAGGCGGCGGGACGCTCGACACCCTGGCCGAGGTGCTGACGCCCGAGCTCATCGGCGACCACCTCTACACACAGGGGCAGCCGGACCCGGACCTGATGATCCGGACGTCGGGGGAGCAGCGGCTGTCGGACTTCCTGCTGTGGCAGAGCGCGCACAGCGAGTTCTACTTCGTCGAGGCGTTCTACCCGGACCTCCGCGAGGTCGACTTCCTCCGGGCGGTGCGCGACTTCGGGTTGCGGTCGCGGCGGTTCGGGGGCTGAGGGCCGAGCTCGGGCGCGGTGCCGGTGCCGGTGCCGGCGCTGGTGCGCCTGTCCGCCTGCGCTGGTGGTCCTGTCTGTCTGTCTGTCTGTCTGTGCTGTTGCACAGGAAGCGAGGTCCGCTCAGGGCTTGCCGGTACCCGGTACCTGCTCCCGGCGCTTCGCGGACTGCATTCGCCCCGACCTCCGGGTCCCAGTAGGCTCACAGGGTTCTGCCCACTGGAAGGTGCACCCGTGACCACGATCGACGAGTACGTCGCCGGCTTCGCCGAGGAGCCCGGTTACCTCGACCACGCTGCCTTCGGCCCCGTGCAGACCGCCGTCCTCGAGGAACAGCGCGTCCTCGGCCACATCCAGGAGCACATGCGCTTCGGGGCGATCGAGACGCTCGACGAGCAGGACGCCCGCGTCCGTGCCGTCGCCGCCCGACTCGTCCGTCGCCGGGAGGACCAGGTCGTCTCGCAGACCGCCACCACCCCCGGCCTGCTGCACACCGCCTTCGGCCTGACCGGCGGGGTGCTCGTCGCCGCGGACGAGTACCCGTCGCTGCCGCTCGCCCTCGCCAGCGCCGCCTCGGCCACCGGCGGTCGCGTGCAGCCCGTCGTGATCGAGTCCGGCGCCGGCTGGCTCACGCCCGACCGCATCCGCGAGCGACTCTCCGACGAGGTCACCGCGGTCGCGCTGTCCCTCGTCGACTGGCGGACCGGCTACCTCGCCGACCTCGCCGCCGTCCGGGACGTCATCGGCGACCGCCTGCTCATCGTCGATGCCATCCAGGGCTTCGGCGTCGTCGATGCCCCGTACGAGGTCGCCGACGTCGTCGCCACCGGTGGGCAGAAGTGGTTGCACGCCGGGTGGGGCACCGGCTTCACCGCGTTCAGCGACCGGGCCCTCGAACGCGTCAAGCCGGCGCTGTCCGGACCGCACGGCACCAGCGGCTGGCCGACCGAGGTGCCGAGCGTCCGCCCCGCAGCCGCCGCGTTCGCCATGTCGCGGGTGGACCCCGTGTCCCAGGCGCGCCTCGCCGTGTCGCTCGAGCGCCTCACCGCCGTCGGGGTCACCGCCGTGCAGGAGCGCATCGCCGACCGGATCGACCGGATCATCGACATCGCCGACGAGTTCGGGCTGCCCGTCGAGTCCAGCCGCGACCCCCGGGAGCGTGCCGGCATCGTCGTCCTCCGCCCTGCCGCCGGCCGGCTCACGGCGCTCACCGCGGCGATGCACAACCACGGCGTCACGGCGACCGCGCGCCTGGGCGAGGTGCGGGTCTCCGCGTTCGCGTCCACGACGGACGAGACGCTCGGCATGTTCCGCGACGCGTGCATCTCGTACGCCACGATGGGCTGACGCCGGCTCGTCCTGCCCGCCCGGCTCTCGCCGAGCGGTCACGACGCCCCGTGTGCGCCTCGCCGACTGGTCACGTCCTGTTGCTCTGGGGCGGCTGGACCGACGGTTCGTGACCGCTCGGCGGGCGGTGTGGGGCGTGTCGGGTCGGGCGGGAGGCGCGGGGCGGGCCCGTGCCGCGCCTCCCGGACGCCTCCGTGACTGGTCACGACGCCCCGTCTGCGTTCCGTCGAGTGGTCGCGTTGCGTCGTTCTGGGGCGGCTGGACCGACGGTTCGTGACCGCTCGGCGGGGGGTGTGGGGCGTGTCGGGGCGGGCGGGAGGGGCGTGGCGGGCTGGCACTGCGCCTCCCGACCGCGGCGCCGAGTGGTCACGACGCCCCGTCTGCGTTCCGTCGAGTGGTCACGTTCTGTCGCTCTGGGGCGGCTGGACCGACGGTTCGTGACCGCTCGGCGGGCGGGAGGGGCGTGGCGGGCCGGCAACGCGCCTCCCGGACGTTCAGCCGGACGACACACGACCGTAACCGCGGGAACAGGCGTGTCGCTGGTGCCGTCCGGCCGCGCGTCGTAGCTTGGCGACATCGGGCAACGCGCCCGGTCGGAGCGGCCACGGTCGGTGCTCCGGGACCGCTCCAGTGGCCGCGTCGAAGGACATGACCGGGTCGATCGCGGCCCGGGGATGGAGTGGTCGTGACCTCTCAGAACGTCTCTCGCGGAACGTCTTCCACCTCGCCGCAGCCCACCGCTGCGAGCAGCCGGGCCGCGGACTCGTCCACGCCGGTCGCCCAGCGCACGTACGTGCTGGACACGTCGGTGCTGCTCAGCGATCCGCGCGCACTGTTCCGGTTCGACGAGCATGCGGTGGTCCTGCCCGTCGTGGTCGTCAGCGAGCTCGAGTCGAAGCGCAACGACCCGGAGATCGGGTACTTCGCTCGGCAGGCACTGCGGATCCTCGACGAGCTGCGCATCGAACACGAACGCCTCGACTTCCCGATCGCGGTCGGCGACGGCGGCTCCCTGCGTGTCGAGCTGAACCACTCCAACCAGTCCGTCCTGCCCTCGGGGCTGCAGCTCGGCGACAACGACTCCCGGATCCTGGCCGTCGCGTCGAACCTGGCCAACGACGGGCTCGACGTGGTCGTCGTGTCGAAGGACCTGCCGCTCCGCGTGAAGGCCGCGTCGATCGGCCTCGCCGCGCAGGAGTACCGCGCCGAACTCGCCGTCGACAGCGGCTACACGGGCATCACGACCCTGCAGGTGTCCGGGGACCAGGTCGCCGACCTCTACGAGAAGGAGGAGATCCGCACCCCGGAACTCGACGGCGTCCCGGTCAACACCGGCGTCGTCATCCACTCCGAACGCGGCTCAGCGCTCGGCCGCGTGCACGCCGCCGGTGCGGTGTCGCTGGTGCGCGGCGACCGCGAGGTCTTCGGCCTCCGCGGCCGCTCCGCCGAACAGCGGCTGGCCATCGACGCGCTGCTCGACCCGGAGATCGGCATCGTCTCGCTCGGCGGCAGCGCCGGCACCGGCAAGTCCGCACTCGCCCTGTGCGCCGGACTCGAGGCCGTCCTGGAACGCCAGCAGCACAAGAAGATCATGGTGTTCCGCCCGCTCTACGCCGTCGGCGGGCAGGAGCTCGGGTTCCTGCCGGGAGATGCCTCCGAGAAGATGAACCCCTGGGCGCAGGCGGTGTTCG
The DNA here is from genome assembly GCF_016907335.1 of Curtobacterium herbarum. Lineage (NCBI taxonomy): Bacteria > Bacillati > Actinomycetota > Actinomycetes > Micrococcales > Microbacteriaceae > Curtobacterium > Curtobacterium herbarum. The sequence goes on along the minus strand of NZ_JAFBBT010000001.1, from coordinate 2,697,558 downwards.
ACACCCTCGGCGCGCTGGTCTCGGAGAACGTGCTGGACGAGATCGTCGAACGCGGCATGCTCGAGGTCCTGCCCCTCACCCACATCCGTGGACGCTCCCTGCACGACGCGTTCGTGATCGTCGACGAGGCGCAGTCCCTCGAACGGAACGTCCTGCTCACCATGCTGTCGCGCATCGGGCAGAACTCCCGGGTGGTGCTGACCCACGACGTCGCCCAGCGGGACAACCTGCGGGTCGGGCGGCACGACGGGGTCGCCTCGGTGATCGAACGGCTGAAGGGGCACCCGCTGTTCGCCCACGTGACGCTGACGCGGTCGGAGCGGTCGGCGATCGCGGCGCTCGTGACGGAGATGCTGGACTCGCCGGACCTCGCGTAGCGGGGCGGGGCGGCCGGTGCGGCCGGCCGCCCCGCCGCCGGGGGTCGGCCGGTGTCGGCCGGACTGGCATAACCGAAACCGCTCCGAACCACGGGATCCCGTGGTTCGGAGCGGTTTCGGTTGTGCGCCGCCGCCTCGCGCCGGGGCGCGGTGGGCGGGCGGATAGCGGACGGGAGGCGCGGTGCGGGCTGGTGCCGCGCCTCCCGTCCGTCGCGGTGCGGGCGAGGCGGTGCCGGGCAGGCGAGGCGCCGACAGGCAGGCGAGGCGGTGCCGGACGGGTGAGACGGTGCCGGGCGGGCGGGACGCCGCCCCGTGGGGCGGCGTCTCGAGGTGGTCGCGGCGTCTCGGGAGGACGCCGGTGTCGTGCGGACGGGTCAGTTCGGGTGCGTCATGCTCAGGACGTCGAGGGCGCTGTCGAGCTGTTCCTCGGAGACCTCGCCGCGCTCGACGAACCCGAGGGCGACCACTGCCTGTCGGACCGTGAGGCCCTCGGCGACGGCGTACTTCGCGACCTTCGCGGCCGACTCGTAGCCGATGACCCGGTTGAGCGGGGTCACGATCGACGGCGACGACTCGGCGTAGGCCCGCGCCCGCTCGAGGTCCGCCTGGAGCCCGTCGACGGTCTTGTCGGCGAGCACCCGCGAGCTGTTCGCCAGCAGGCGGATGGACTCGAGCAGCGCCGTGCCCATCACCGGGATCGCGACGTTGAGCTCGAACGACCCCGAGGCGCCGGCCCACGACACGGTGGCGTCGTTGCCGATCACCCGCGCGGCGACCATCAGCGTGGCCTCCGGGATGACCGGGTTGACCTTGCCGGGCATGATCGACGAGCCCGGCTGCAGGTCGGGGATGTGCAGCTCGCCGAGGCCCGTGTTCGGCCCGGAGCCCATCCAGCGCAGGTCGTTGTTGATCTTCGTCAGGCTGACCGCGATGACCTTGAGCGCGCCGGACGCCTCGACCAGGGCATCACGGGCACCCTGCGCCTCGAAGTGGTCGAGCGCCTCGGTGATCGGCAGCCCGGTGTCCTCGGCGAGCTGGGCGATGACCTGCTGCGGGAACCCCTTCGGCGTGTTGATGCCGGTGCCGACGGCCGTGCCTCCGAGCGGGACCTCGGCGACGCGGGGGAGCGTGGCGTTCACACGCTCGACGCCCAGGCGGATCTGGCGCGCGTAGCCGCCGAACTCCTGCCCGAGGGTCACCGGGGTGGCGTCCATCAGGTGCGTGCGTCCGGACTTCACCGCGTCTGCCCACTCGACCGCCTTGCGCTCGAGGGCCTCGGCGAGGTGCTCGAGCGACGGCACGAGTGACCGGATGAGGGCCTCGGTCACGGCGACGTGCACCGAGGTGGGGAAGACGTCGTTCGAGGACTGGGACGCGTTGACGTGGTCGTTCGGGTGGACCTCGGCGCCGGCGACTCGGGAGGCCAGGGTCGCCAGGACCTCGTTCATGTTCATGTTCGACGAGGTGCCACTGCCGGTCTGGTACACGTCGACGGGGAAGTGCTCGTGGTGCTCGCCGCCGATGACCGCGTCGGCCGCCGTGGCGATCGCCTGCGCGACGCTGTCGTCGAGGATGCCGAGCCGACCGTTCACGAGCGCCGCAGCGCGCTTGATCCGGGCGAGGGCCACGATCTGCGCCGACTCGAGGCCGGTGCCCGAGATCGGGAAGTTCTCCACGGCCCGCTGCGTCTGCGCACGGTAGAGGGCCGACGCGGGGACCCGCACCTCGCCCATCGTGTCGTGCTCGATGCGGAACTCGCCGTCAGCGGGGGTGGTGGTGTCGGTCACGTCGTCGTGGTCCTTCCTCGTGGTGCTCACACCGGGTCGCGGTCGCGGCGGTGTCGGTGGCGCTCGGGCGGCTCGTCGCTGCCGGAGCGGTCACGTCGTCGGGTCAGGCCTGTCCGACGACGGTGTCGATCGAGACCTCGCCCGTGGTGAGGTCGTAGGTCGCGCCGACCACGGCCAACCTACCGTCCGCGATCGCGTCGGAGACGGCACCCGACCGGTCGAGGATCGACTTCAGGCTGGACTCGAGGTGGGCGGCCCCGACGGACTCCTGCGCGACGTCCGGGTCGGTGGCGCGGACCCGCTCGACGCTCGGCGCGATCGCGTCGACCAGGGCCTGCAGGTGCGGGGCGGGGACCGGCTCGCCGGAGCGTGCGGCAGCGACGGCTCCGCACTTCGTGTGCCGCAGGACGACGACCAGCGGGGTGCCGAGTGCGACGACGGCGAACTCGATCGAGCCGAGCACGACGTCGTCGACGATCTGCCCGGCGTTGCGGATGGCGAAGACGTCACCGATGCCGGCGTCGAACACGTGCTCGAACGGCACGCGGGAGTCCGAGCAGCCGAGGACCGTCGCGAACGGCGCCTGGGAACCCTGCAGCTCGGAGCGGCGTTCGGGGTCGATCCGGCCGGTGCGGCGCTTGTCGGCGGCGAAGCGGGCGTTGCCCTCGACCAGGAGTCGGAGGGCGTCGGCGGGGGTGGAGGCGGCGCGGTCGGTCATCGTGTGTCGTTCCTCGGGCTGATCGGGTTCGCGGGGATGGTCGGGTCGTGCTGCTGGTGGTCGCGGTGGTGCCGGTGTTGCGTGGTGCTGCTGGCTAGCGGTCGAGTTCCTTGCCGACCGCCGTCGCCACCGTCGTGAAGGACTTCTGGTCGGCGGTGCCGGCGAGCACCACCGTGTCCTTGCCGGAGGTCGTCACGAGGGCGTACGCGTTGTTGCCGGCGGCCTTGCCCTCGTCGCGACGGTCGTACACGGTCCACTTCGTCCCGGCGATCGTGCGGGAACCGGTGGCGGACTTCTGGTCGAGCTGGTCGGCGACCCAGGTGTCGTTGGCGTCGATGCCCTGGTGCATGCCGATGTACTGCTCGTCCGGCGTCAGGAGACCGATCGTCCACACGGCGACGCCGCGAGCCGAACCGGACTGGTACTCGGCGTTGTTCGAGGTGTACGACGACGGCAGGTCCGGCACGAGCAGCTCCGCGCCGGAGACGTCGGCCTGCTGCGCGACCTGCCGGTAGTCGACCGAGCGGTCCACGGCCTGGTCGGGGCGGACCACGACGGCCACCAGGAACAGCACGATGCCGAGCGAGGCGATGAGCGCGAGGACGAGGTTGAACGCCGTCTGGTGCTCACGACGGGCCCGGCGCGCGGTGTCCTTCCGCGCCCAGGTCTCCTCGGCCGTCTCGGGGCGGCCGAGTTCGGCGACGATCGGTCGACCGGTCTCCGGATCGCTCATCGGGCGTCACCCGCGGCTGTCTGGTCCGCGCTGCCGTTCTCGGTCGCGGCGCGGGCGGCATCGAGCCGGGCACGGGCACCGACGAGCCACTCTTCACACCGGGCGGCCAGGGCTTCGCCGCGCTCCCAGAGGCCCAGGGACCGCTCGAGGGTCGCCGACCCCTGCTCGAGCTCGGAGACGACACGGACGAGTTCGTCACGCGCCGCTTCGTAGCTCAGCGAGCGGACGTCGGGCTGCTCGGACTGCTGCTCGGAAGACACGCTCCGATCCTACCGAGCCGACACCGGAGGGACCGCTGTGGCGGACGCCTGTGGAGAACACCAGAGCATGCAGCGCTGGTGGAGGACGAGGCGGGCGACCTGCCGGGGCCGGGACGGGCCTCCCGGGCTAGGAACCCGACCCATCGGGACCCGACCCATCGGGACCGGGCCCGTCCGCCTCGAGCGTGCCGACCGCGGTCCCCGTCCCGAGCGTGACGTGCACCGGCGTCGCGCCGTCGAGCTCGTCCGCCCCGCGGAGAACCGCACCACTGCTCGTCTGCACGATCGCGTACCCGCGGCGCAGGGTGTCCCGCGGCGACAGGGCGCGCAGCCGACCGGTCAGGTGCCCGACCTCGGAGTGGGAGCGTTCGATCCGCCGGTCCAGGAGTTCACGGGCGCGGGACAGGTCGCGAGCGACCTCTTCGGCGCGGGTGTCCACCAGCCAGGCGGTGGAGGCCAACGCCGGCCGCGAGCGCAGGGCCGCGATCCGGTCGGCCTCGACGGAGAGCGTGTGCGAGAGGCGCAGGCCGAGTCGCGCCCGGGCCTGCCGGACGTTGGCCAGTTCCTCGGCGACGTCCGGCACCACGCGCTTCGCGGCGTCGGTCGGGGTGGAGGCGCGGAGGTCCGCGACCTCGTCGAGGATCGGCCGGTCGGCCTCGTGCCCGATCGCGGAGACGATGGGCGTCGCCGCGGCCGAGGCGGCGCGGACCAGGCCCTCGTCGCTGAAGCCGAGCAGGTTCTGGAAGTCGCCGCCGCCGCGCGCGACGATGATGACGTCGACCTCGGGGTCCGCGTCGAGCTCCTGGATCGCCGCGGTGACCTCGGCCACCGCGCGGTCGCCCTGCACCGCGGTGTGCACGGTGCGGAACTCGACCTGCGGCCACCGGAGCTGCGCGTTCCGCTTGACGTCCTTCTCGGCGTCGGAGTCCTTGCCGGTGATCAGCCCGATGCGGTGCGGCAGGAACGGCAGGCGCTTCTTGCGGGCCGGGTCGAACAGGCCTTCCTCTGCCAGGGCGCGGCGCAGCCGTTCGAGCCGTTCGAGCAGGTCCCCGAGCCCGACGTGCTTCATCTCGACGACCTGCATGGTCAGCGAGCCGCCCTTGACCCAGTAGTTCGGCTTGACCGCCGCGACGACACGGGCGCCCTGCTTGAGGTCCGACGGCACCCGGGAGCGCACACTCGACCAGATGGAGAACGAGACGGTGGCGTCGACCTCGATGTCCTTGAGCTTGCCGTAGACGTTGCCGCCCGCGACGTTCCACTGCGTGATCTCGCCCTCGACCCAGGCGACGCCGAGCCGATCGATCCAGTCGCGGAGCTTCGCGCCGAGCAGCGCGACGGGCCACGGGTCCTCTGCCGTGGGCGGCCCCTGTTCGATCGCCATCGTGCCCCTCTCTCGTCGTGCGGACCATGCTGCCGGACACCGGTGACATCCCGGTCGGTGACGCTCCTCCACAGGCTCGTCGGTGCCCAGGCTGTGCGGGTCCTGCTCACCTATCATCGGGGACGTGACGATCACCAACGGCCACTCGGTCCCGCTCGCCCCGCCGCGGGTCCCGGCAGCGCGCGGTCGACTGCGCGACGTCCCGGTCAGCGGGCCCAAGCGTGTCCTGCTCGCAGCACCCCGCGGGTACTGCGCCGGCGTCGACCGGGCCGTGGTCGCGGTCGAGAAGGCGCTCGAGCAGTACGGCGAACCGGTCTACGTCCGCAAGCAGATCGTCCACAACGTCCACGTCGTGTCCACGCTCGAGCAGCGCGGAGCGGTCTTCGTCGACGACGTCGCCGAAGTACCGCGCGGATCGCACGTCGTCTTCAGTGCGCACGGCGTCTCCCCGGCGGTCGTCGCCGGCGCAGCGGAACGGGACCTGCACGCGATCGACGCGACCTGCCCGCTCGTCACCAAGGTGCACCGCGAAGCCACCCGGTTCGCCAAGGCCGAGCGCACCATCATCCTGATCGGGCACGCCGGCCACGAAGAGGTCGAGGGCACGATGGGCCACGCACCCGACCGCACGATCCTGGTCAACGGCCCGGCCGACGTGGCCGCGCTCGACGTCCCCGACCCGGACAACCTCGTCTGGCTGTCGCAGACCACCCTCAGCGTCGACGAGACCATGGAGACGGTGCGACTCCTGCGCGAGAAGTACCCGTCGATCGAGAACCCGCCCTCGGACGACATCTGCTACGCCACCCAGAACCGGCAGGTCGCGGTCAAGAAGGTGGCGCCGGCCGCGGACCTCGTCATCGTCGTCGGCTCCGCGAACTCGTCGAACAGCGTCCGCCTCGTCGACGTCGCCCTCGAGTACGGCGCGAAGGACGCGCACCGCGTCGACTACGCCGAGGAGATCCGGCAGGAGTGGCTCGACGGCGTCCGGACCGTCGGGGTCACGAGCGGCGCCTCGGTGCCGGAGGTCCTGGTCGCCGAGGTCCTCGGACAGCTCGCCGACGCCGGCTACGGCTCGGTCGAGGAGGTCGTCACCGCGCACGAGGACCTGATGTTCTCGCTGCCCCGCGAACTCCGCACCGACGCCGACGGCAAGTCGACGCGTCCGCTCGGCGGGCGCACCCGATGACCGCCCCCGATCCGCAGACGGACGGCTGGACCGGGGTCCCGCCGCGTGCGACGACGGCGGTGGACGGCCGGGAGGCCCGGATCACCTCCGACGGATCCGTCGACTCCGCGGGTGGTGACGCCGGTTCCGGCGCCGGTCCGTCCGGCGCTGGTCCGGCCGGCACCGGTCCTGTCGGCGCTGGTCCGTCCGGCGGTGACGGGACCGGCGTCCGGGCGACCGGTGTGGTCGGCCGTCCGGCTCCGCAGTACGGGGAGTACGCGCCCGAGGGATGGGTCAACCCCGTGCTCGCCGAACAGGAACGCCAGGAGCAGCGGGACCGGGAGCACACCGCCGCCTCGGCCGCCGCGTCCGCTGTCCGGTCGAACGGCACGGCGGAGCGCACGAACCGGACGACGGCTCGGACGAACCGGACGGCGGAGCGCACGCCGCAGGGTGAGCGTGGCGGGGCGCCGACCCCGCGCGACGGAGCGGCCGGCCGCCGACTCGGTGCTTCGCCGGTCGACGTGCTCCTGACCTTCGTGCTGCTGGCGATGGGCCTGGTCAGCGTCGTGCAGTCGCTGTCGATCGGTTCGGTTGCCTCGACCGTCCGGCAGACGCTCGAGACGAATTACACGGAACTGCAGGACCCCGGCACGCTCAACGGTGCCGCGATGATCAGCGCCGTCGGCATGCTCGTCGTGTTCGCCCTCGTGCTCTGGTGGTCGGTCGTCCGACTCCGGGCCGGCAAGCGGACGTTCTGGGTACCGCTGCTCGGTGGAGCCGTCGCGACGGTGTTCAGCTCGGTCGTGTTCGTCATCGTTGTGTTCCAGGACGACGGGTTCGTCGCGGCGATGATGCGTCAGGCCTCCGGGGGCTGACCGTCCGACGGTGACGGGGCTGCGGCCTGTTCTGCCGTCGGTGCCGCTCCGCGTTCTGCTGCCGGTGCTGCCGGGGCGGCTGTCCGGGCCGCCCACTCGTGGGCGAGCACGGACATGACGACCTCGTCGTGGAAGCGGCCTTCGTGGAACGTCGCCGCTCGACGGACACCCTCCTCCTGGTACCCCACCGTCCGGTACACGGCACGTGCTCGGTCGTTGAACGCGTGCACCCGGATCTCGATGCGGTTCAGGCCCATCTCGCGGAAGCCGTAGTCCGTGAGCACCCGGACCGCGTCGGTGCCGTAGCCACGGCCGACGTGCTCCGCGCCGATCATCACCGCGAGGGTCGCGGCACGAACCGGAAGCGCACCACCGAACAGGGTGACGTGCCCGACGAGCACGTCCGACTCGCGGTCCACGACGCTGAAGCCGACGTCACCGCCGCGCTCGCTGCTGCTCCACGACCGGAAGAGTTCCGTCACCGGCGCCTCGGGCCGCGGGCGGACGACCATCTGCTGCAGTACCGACCACTCCGGGTCCCGCCACCACCGCACCAGGTCGGCCAGGTCGGGGTCCTCGAGCGCACGGAACCGGACCCGCTCGCCCTGCAGCAGGGTCGAACCGTACCGTCGGGCGTCAGCGCTCGTGCTCCACGTCATGGTCCGACCCTGGCACGCGGTCGCTGGTCAGGCCAGGAAGGCCGCGACCGCCGCGTGCAGGTCGGCCAGGTCGTCGACGTGCACGAGCTCCCGCACCGAGTGCATCGACAGCAGGCCGACGCCGATGTCGATCGTCGGGATCCCCAACCGGGTCGCCGCGATCGGGCCGATGGTCGAGCCGCCGGGGATCGTGTTCACGTTGACGAACGGCTGGTGGTCGACACCGGCCGCTCCACACGCGGCAGCGAACACCGCGGTGCCCTTCGCCTCGGTCATGTACCGCTGGTTCGCGCTGATCTTCAGCAGGGGGCCGCCGCCCGGCCGGGGGCGGTTCGTCGGGTCGTGCTTCTCGGAGTAGTTCGGGTGCACCAGGTGTCCGGCGTCACTGGAGAGCAGCCACGAGGAACGGAAGGCGCGGGCCGAGTCGGAGCGGCTGGCGCCGAGGCCCTCCTGCACGCGGGCCAGGACGTCCTCGAGGAACGGCCCACCCGCACCCGACGGCGAGGACGACCCGATCTCCTCGTGGTCGAACGCCGCGAAGACCGGGATGTGGTCGCCGTCGCCCGGAGCCTCGAGCAGCCCGCGGAGACCGGCGTGCACGCTCGTCAGGTTGTCCATCCGGCCCGAGGCCAGGAACGCCCGGTCGATGCCGATCCGCGACGGCGCCTGGGCGTCGGCGAAGAAGAGGTCCCACGAGACCGCGCTCTCACCGAGCCGGGAGTGCAGCCACGCCATCGCGTCGCTGCCGCCCGTGCTGCCGTCGGTCCCGACGATCGGCAGGGTGTGCCGCTGCTTGTCGAGGGCGGGACCGTCGTTGGCGCCGCGGTCGAGGTGGATCGCCAGGTTCGGGATCCGGGCGACGGCGTCGACGGTGTCGAACAGCGAGGTGGTGCCGTCGCGGTGGACGACCCGGCCGGCGATGCGGAGGTCGCGGTCGAACCAGGTCGACAGGACCGGGCCGCCGTAGACCTCGACGTTGAGCTGCTCCCAGCCGCCGACCCGGACGGTCGGGTTCGGCTTGATGCGGAAGCCGGGGGAGTCGGTGTGTGCGCCGAGGATGCGGAACGGCGTCGTCGCGGTCGCGCTCTCCGGCAGTCGCCAAGCGATCACCGCGCCGTCGCGGACGACGACGTAGGCGCCCGGGTCGGTCGGCCACGCCGCGGTCTCGTCCAGGTCGGTGAACCCCGCGGCCACCAGGCGGTCACGGGCGACGGACGCCGCATGGAACGCGGTGGGGGACTCCGTGACGAAGTGGGCGAACTCGCTGGCGATGGCGTCGACGGTCATCCGACCATCGTGGCACGTCGTCCGGAGCCGGCGTGCAGTGGGCGTGCGGCGGACGCAGACGGGGGCGCGTCCGCCGGACGCGCCCCCGGGCCTCCCGGCCGGTCTGAGCTCGGTACTCGACTCAGCTCTGTACTGGACTCAGCTTGGTACTCGTCTCAGCTCGGTACTCGTCTCAGCTCTGGGACTGCCCCGCGGAACCGAGGACCTTCGTGGCCTCGACGACACGGGCGGCCATCGCGGACTCGGCGACCTTGCCCCAGGCACGCGGGTCGTACTGCTTCTTGTTGCCGACCTCGCCGTCGAGCTTGAGGACGCCTTCGTAGTTCGAGAACATCGACCCGGCGATCGAGCGCGTGAACGCGTACTGCGTGTCCGTGTCGATGTTCATCTTGATGACACCGTTGCGGACGGCCTCGTGGATCTCGTCGTCGGTCGAGCCCGAGCCACCGTGGAAGACGAGGTCGAGCGGGTTCTGACCGGTGCCGTGCTTCTGCGCGATGGCGTCCTGGATCTCGCCCAGGAGCTCGGGGCGGAGCTTGACGTTGCCCGGCTTGTAGACGCCGTGCACGTTGCCGAACGTCAGCGCAGCGATCCAGCGGCCCTGGTCACCCATGCCGAGTGCCTCGACGACACGCTCGACGTCGTTCGCCGTCGTGTAGAGGGCGTCGTTCGTGCCCTCGTGCTGCACGCCGTCCTCTTCACCGCCGACGACGCCGATCTCGACCTCGAGGATGGCGTTGATGTTGCGCGTCTTCTCGATCATCGTCTTCGCGATCTCGATGTTCTCGTCGAGCGGCACGGCCGAGCCGTCCCACATGTGCGACTGGAAGATCGGGTGGCGGCCCTGGCGGACCTCTTCCTCGCTCGCGGCGATGAGCGGCAGGACGAAGCCGTCGAGCGCGTCCTTCGGGCAGTGGTCGGTGTGCAGCGCGACCGTGATCGGGTAGTTCTTCGCCACTTCGTGCGCGAAGGCAGCCATGGCGAGTGCACCCGCAGCCCGGTTCTTCACGGTCTGTCCGGCGAAGTAGTCGGCGCCGCCGGTCGTGACCTGGATGATGCCGTCGGAGCCCGCCTCGGTCAGTCCCTGGAGGACCGCGTTGATGGTCTGCGAGGACGACACGTTGACCGCGGGGTAGGCGAACTTCCCGGCCTTCGCGCGGTCGATCATCTCGGCGTACTGTTCCGGCGTTGCGATGGGCACTGGGATCTCCTTCGACTTCTTCGGTGATGTCCAGTTCGATGCTAGTCAGGGCCGGTCGGTGCGCGTTCGGTGTCAGGGGTGCCTGTGGACGGATCGCGCTCTGCACATCCGTCCGCCGGGGAAGCCGGACGGTCGGCGCTCGGTACGCTGGGGGGTGTGACTCCCACGACTGAGACCGGCTCCCTGTTCCTCCAGCCCGACCGCAACCTCGCGCTCGAGCTCGTCCGCGCGACGGAGGCTGCTGCGATCCGGGCCCAGCCGTGGGTCGGCCGAGGTGAGAAGAACCTCGCCGACGGCGCCGCGGTGGACGCGATGCGCAAGTTCCTCGGCACCGTGAACTTCGACGGCGTGGTCGTCATCGGCGAGGGCGAGAAGGACAACGCCCCGATGCTCTACAACGGCGAGCACGTCGGCAACGGCCACGGCCCGGCCTGCGACATCGCGGTCGACCCGATCGACGGCACCTCGCTGACCGCCGCCGGCCGCCAGAACGCCATCTCGGTGATGGCCGTCTCCGACCGCGGTTCGATGTACGACCCGTCCGCCGTGTTCTACATGGACAAGATCGCCGCCGGTCCTGAGGGCCGCGGGGTCCTGGACCTCGAGAAGCCCATCGGCGACAACATCCGCGCGCTGGCCGAGGCGAAGGGCAAGGACCTCGAGGACATGGTCGTCGCCGTGCTCGACCGTCCGCGCCACGACGAACTCATCCGCGCCATCCGCGCGACGGGTGCCGGTACCCGACTGCTCCTCGACGGTGACGTCGCCGGTGGCATCGCGGCGGCCCTGCCCGGCTCGGCGATCGACATGTGCGTCGGCGTCGGCGGCACCCCGGAAGGCATCATCACGGCCTGCGCGATCAAGGCACTCGGCGGTGTGCTGCTCGGCAAGCTCCAGCCGAAGGACGACGAGGAGCGCCAGAAGGCGATCGACGCCGGCCACGACCTGGACAAGGTCCTCGACCAGGACGACCTGGTCACCGGTGACAACACGTTCTTCGTCGCGACCGGTGTCACCGACGGCGTGCTCGTCGACGGTGTCCGCCGTTCGCGTGGCGTCATCCACACCGACTCGCTCGTGCTGCGGTCGCGCTCGAACACCATCCGCCGCATCCAGGCCGACCACCGCGCCGAGAAGTGGTTCTGATCCGCTGAGCAGATCCCGCGGCGCCGATCGACGTCGCACGACAGGAACCCGCCCGAACCACGGCATCCCGTGGTTCGGGCGGGTTTCTGTTCTGCGACGCAGGCCGAGGCCGGCCGGGGCAGCCGGGGCCGGCCGGGGCAGCCCGGGGCAGCCGGGGCCGGCCGGTGGCGGGAAGCGCGAGCGGCCCGCGCTCAGTCCTCGGTCGCGCTGACGAGCTCCGGCGCCGTCAACAGCCGCGGCTCGTCCTCGATGCTCGCCGGGTCCGCGATCACCTTCGACTCGTCGAGCAGTGACAGCCGCCGGGCACTCGGCAGCACCTGCCGCTCGAGCGACCCCACGAAACGGTTGTAGTCGACGACACTGCCCCGGATGGATCGGCCGAGCTTGTCCACGTGGGTTGCCATCGTCGCGAGCCGTCCGTGCAGTTCGCGGGAGATCGTGAAGAGCTCACGCGCCTCTTGTGTGACGACGTCCTGCTGCCACGAGAACGCGACGGTCTTCAGCACCGACCAGAGCGTGACGGGGGAGGCCAGCGCAACACGCTTCCGGAAGGCGTGGTCGAGCAGCCCCGGGTCGGCGGCCAGGGCGCTGGCGATCAGTGACTCCGACGGGATGAACGCGACGGTGAGCTCCGGCGAGGCGTCGTAGCCCGACCAGTACTCCCGCGCGGCGAGGGCGTCGACGTGGGCACGGAGCGCCTTGACGTGCTGCGCGATGAGCTGTTCACGACGTGCGGCTTCGGCCCCGGTCGCACTCGCCGGGATCTCGGAGGCCTGCAGGTAGGCGGCGAACGGCACCTTCGCGTCGACGGCGATCGACTTGCCGCCGGGCAGGTGCACGATCATGTCCGGACGGGCAGCGCCGGCCGAGGTCGTCACGGCCGACTGCACGTCGAAGTCGACGCGTTCGAGCAGCCCCGCCGCCTCGACCACGTTGCGCAGCTGCGTCTCGCCCCAGACCCCGCGCGTGCTGTTCGACGACAGGGCACCGGCGAGTGTCTCGGCGGTGGCGCGGAGGCGTTCCTCGGACTCGGCGGCGGACCGGAGCTGGGCGGAGATCGCGCCGTACTGCTCGCTGCGGGAGCGTTCGAGTTCCGCGATCTTCTCGCGCATCACCTGCAGGGTGTCGGCGACCGGGCTCAGGGCTGTCAGGACCTTGGACTCGTCCTGTGCCCGGGCGGACTCCGCACCGTGGAGTCGCTGCACCAGGTGCTCGAGCTCGGCTGCGCGGCGCTCGAGGGACTCCACCTGCCGCCGGTACTGCGTGTCCTGAGCGTCGAGCCGGTCGTCGGCGTCGTGGCGGGACTCCTCGAGCTGGGAGCGCAGCGCCTCGGCGGTGGCGCGGGCGACCGCGGCGTCGACACCGGCGCGGGACTTCGCGAGCGTCCACGCGACGAGTGCGCCGACGAGGGCGCCGAGCACGAGGCCGATGACCAGGGCGAGGATCTGCATGACGCGACCCTGGCAGGACCCACCGACACCGCGCCTCCCGTCCGTGTGCCCGCGACCGGCGGGGACAGATCGCCGGGCCGGGCGGGGACGGACCACCGCGCCGAGCGGGGTCAGGCCACCGCGCAGAGCGGGGACGGACAACCGGGACCAGCCATGTCATGACATTAGGCCAAGCGTCGTGTACAGTCGGGCTGTCCGACGATGAAGCCGCACGGAAGGTCCTGCTGTCGCATGACGATCGAAGCACCGCACGCGTACGACGTGATCACGATGGGACGCGTCAGCGTCGACATCTACCCGCAGCAGACCGGGCCCCTCGAAGACGTCGAGACGTTCTCGAAGTCGGTGGGCGGCAGCGCCACGAACGTCGCGATCGCGGCGGCACGGCACGGCGCAGACACCGCCGTCATCACCCGCACCGGCAACGACCCGTTCGGCCGGTACATCGCCCGTACGCTGCCGGAGTTCGGCGTCGCCAACGACTTCGTCGACACCGTCGAGGGACTGAACACGCCGGTCGCGTTCTGCGAGGTCTTCCCGCCGGACGACTTCCCGCTCTACTTCTACCGCGCGCCGAAGGCACCGGACCTGATGATCACGGCCAAGTCCCTGCCGCTGCACGAGATCGAGCGCGCACGGGTCTTCTGGACCACGGTCACCGGGCTCAGCGAGGAGCCGAGCCGGACCGCGCACCACGTCGCCTACGCGGCCCGGACCGCATCGGAGCACGCGAGCAAGGTGCACACCGTGCTGGACCTCGACTACCGCTCGATGTTCTGGTCGACGCCTGCGGCCGCCACGCGTGAGGTCGCCGTCGCCCTCGAACACGCGACCGTCGCCGTGGGGAACCGCGAGGAGTGCGAGGTCGCCGTCGGCGAGTCCGACCCGGTCCGCGCGGCCGATGCCCTGCTCGAGCGCGGGGTCGAGATCGCGATCGTCAAGCAGGGACCGAAGGGCGTCCTCGCGAAGACCCGCGACGAGTTCGTCGAGGTCCGTCCGCACCACGTCGACGTGGTCAACGGCCTCGGCTCCGGCGACGGCTTCGGCGGTGCGCTCACGCACGGGCTGCTGCAGGGCTGGGGGCTCGAGCGGGTCCTGTCGTTCGCGAACGCGGCCGGCGCGATCGTCGCCACGCGGTTCGAGTGCTCGACGGCGATGCCGACGAGCGACGAGATCGACGCCTTCCTGCGGGCCAACCCGACGCAGGGCACGGCGACCGAGGGAACGAACGCCGAGGGAACGAACACCGAGGGAACCAACGCCGAGGAGGCGCTCCGTGCCTGAGCTGACCACTTCCGACTTCGACCGGCTGCGTGACACCCGCGCCGGTCACCCCGAGCGGATCGCCTCGGTCCTCGCATCGCGACGGAGGCGCCCCCTCCTGGGCGAGGACGGCAAGCTCTTCATCGTGGCTGCGGACCACCCCGCCCGTGGTGCACTCGCTGTGCGGGACGACCCGGCCGCGATGGCGAACCGCTACGACCTGCTCGAGCGGCTCGTCGTCGCCCTCGGCCGGCCCGGTGTCGACGGGGTGCTCGGCACGCCCGACATCCTGGAGGACCTGGCGCTCCTCGGCGCCCTCGACGACAAGGTGGTCGTCGGCTCGATGAACCGCGGGGGGCTCCGCGGTGCGTCCTTCGAGATGGACGACCGCTACACGGCGTACTCGGCGGCGTCGATCGCGGACTCCGGGTTCGACTTCGCGAAGCTGCTCATCCGCGTGGCCCTGTCCGACGCCGGCACCGCGCCGACGCTCGAGGCCACCGCGAAGGCCGTGACCGAGTCCGCCGCACGTCGGCTGCCGATCATGCTCGAGCCGTTCATGTCCGAGCACCGGAACGGCAGCGTCGTGAACGACCTGTCGGCCGAGGCCGTGATCACCTCGATGGCGATCGCCGCGGGCCTGGGGGAGTCGAGTGCCTACAGCTGGCTGAAGATCCCGGTCGTCGACGACATGGAGCGGGTGATGGCCGCGACCACGCTGCCGACGCTCCTGCTCGGTGGCGACCCGGCGTCCCGTCCGCTCGAGACGTACGCCAAGTGGGCCGACGCCCTCGCCCTGCCGGGCGTCCGCGGGCTGGTCGTCGGTCGGACGCTCCTCTACCCGTCGGACGGCGACGTGGCGGGGGCGGTCGACGTGGCCGCCGGGCTCGTCCACACGGGGACGCCGACCCGTGATCTGTCCACAGACCTGCACGACGCCACTCGGGAACCCGTCGGCTCCGCGAGCATGAACGAACCCGTCTCGGAAGGAAGCAACGCATGACCACCACGAGCGCACCCACCACGACCACCGGCGACGTCGCCGGGGACGCGGTCGTCGGGCACTGGATCGACGGCGCCCACGTCCCCTCGACCTCCGGCCGGACCGCGCCCGTGTACGACCCCGCCCGAGGCGTCGTGACGAAGCAGGTCGCGCTCGCCGACGAGCGCGAGGTGCAGGCCGCGATCGCCAGCGCCGCAGCCGCGTTCCCCGCCTGGAGCGAGCTGTCCCTGAGCAAGCGGCAGCAGATCATGTTCTCGTTCCGCGAGATCCTGAACCGCGACAAGGCCGAGCTCGCCGAGATCATCACGAGCGAGCACGGCAAGGTCGTCTCCGACGCGCTCGGGGAGATCGCCCGCGGGCAAGAGGTCGTCGAGCTCGCGACGAGCATCCCGCAGCTGCTCAAGGGCGAGTTCTCCGACCAGGTGTCGACCGGCATCGACGTGTACTCGATCCGTCAGCCGCTCGGCGTCGTGGGCATCATCAGCCCCTTCAACTTCCCGGCGATGGTGCCGCTCTGGTTCCTGCCGATCGCCATCGCCGCCGGCAACACCGTCGTGCTGAAGCCGAGCGAGAAGGACCCGTCCGCGGCCCTCTGGCTGGCGGCGAAGTTCACCGAGGCCGGCCTGCCGCCGGGGGTCTTCACGGTGCTGAACGGCGACAAGGTCGCGGTCGACGGGCTGCTGACCAGCCCCGACGTCGAGTCGATCTCGTTCGTCGGGTCGACCCCGATCGCGCAGTACGTCTACGAGACCGGGACGAAGCACGGCAAGCGCGTGCAGGCCCTCGGCGGTGCCAAGAACCACATGCTCGTGCTGCCGGACGCCGACCTGGACCTGGTCGCGGACAACGCGATCAACGCGGGCTTCGGGTCCGCCGGTGAGCGCTGCATGGCGATCTCGGTCGTCGTCGCGGTCGAGCCGGTCGCCGACGAGCTCATCGCGAAGATCGCCGAACGTGCCGCCACGCTGCGCATCGGGGATGGCCGTCGGGGCTGCGACATGGGTCCGCTCGTCACCGAGCAGCACCGGGACAAGGTCGCCTCGTACATCGAGGTCGCAGAGCAGGACGGTGCGGTCATCGTGGTGGACGGCCGCACCGTCCGTCCCGACGGGGACGAGAACGGCTTCTGGCTCGGCCCGACGCTGATCGACCAGGTGCCGACGTCGAGCCGCGTCTACACCGAGGAGATCTTCGGCCCGGTGCTGAGCGTGGTCCGCGTGGCATCGTACGAAGAAGGACTGGCGCTCATCAACGGTGGCGCCTACGGCAACGGCACGGCGATCTTCACGAACGACGGCGGCGCCGCCCGACGGTTCCAGCGGGACGTGCAGGTCGGGATGATCGGCATCAACGTCCCGATCCCGGTCCCGGTGGCCTACTACTCCTTCGGCGGGTGGAAGAACTCGCTGTTCGGCGACCACAAGGCGTACGGCGCCGACGGTGTCAGCTTCTTCACGCGGCAGAAGGCCGTCACATCCCGGTGGCTCGACCCCTCGCACGGCGGCGTCGACCTCGGCTTCCCGTCGAACAGCTGACGGGCCGCGCATGACGAACGACACCTGGTTCATCCCGGCCGGTTCCCGACCCGAAGACGGCTGGTCGACCGTCGTCGACGGCCGCGTCGACGGCTGGACGCACACCGGTCTCCGCACCGGCGAGCTGTCCGACGGCGGCGAGCTGCACCTGCCGTCCGACGCCGTCGAGCGCATCGTGGTGCCGCTCGCGGGCAGCTTCACCGTGACGTACGCCGACTCCACGAAGGCGGACACCACGCAGGTGCTCGACGGTCGGTCGAGCGTCTTCGACGGACCGACCGACGTGCTGTACCTCGGGTCCGGCACGACGGCGACGATCACCGGCCGCGGTCGGTTCGCGGTCGCCGAGGCACCGACCGACCAGCACAAGCCGGCCGCCTACGTGCCCAGGCAGGACGTCCCCGTGGAGCTCCGCGGTGCCGGTCAGTCGAGTCGCCAGGTGCACAACTTCGGCACACCCGCGGCGCTCGACGCGGTGAAGTTCATCGTGTGCGAGGTCATCACGCCCGCGGGCAACTGGTCGTCGTACCCGCCGCACAAGCACGACACGAACCGTCCCGGGCAGGAGTCCGACCTCGAGGAGATCTACTACTACGAGTCCGCCGTGGCTCGCGGGGTCGACGCCCCGGAGTCGGCCGACCCGTTCGCGCTGCACCGCACGTACGCGTCGGACGACCGGCAGATCGACGAGTTCCGGCAGGTCCGCACCGGTGACGTGGCCCTCGTGCCGTACGGCTGGCACGGCCCGGCCGTCGCTGCTCCCGGCTACGACATGTACTACCTCAACGTGATGGCCGGGCCCGACCCGGAACGCGTCTGGAACATCACCGACGACCCCGCCCACGGGTGGGTGCGCCAGGTGTGGGAGTCGGAGACGATCGACCCCCGACTGCCCTACACGCACGAGAAGGAGCCCGCGTGACCACTCCCACACGCCGCATGACCGTCGGGCAGGCGCTCGTCGAGTTCCTGGCCAACCAGTGGACGGTCGACGGCGACGTCCGCGAGCGCACGATCCCGGGGATCTTCGGCATCTTCGGCCACGGCAACGTCGCCGGTCTCGGCCAGGCCATCAAGCAGCTCCACGTCGACCAGCCCGGGCTGCTGCCGTACCACCAGGCGCGCAACGAGCAGGCGATGGTGCACGAGGCCGTCGGCTTCGCCCGGATGCACCGCCGACGTGCGACCTTCGCGGCCACGGCATCGGTCGGCCCCGGTGCGGCCAACATGCTCACCGCGGCGGCGCTCGCCACGACCAACCGGCTGCCGGCACTGCTGCTGCCCTCCGACACCTTCGCCACGCGCACCACCGACCCGGTCCTGCAGCAGATCGAGATGCCGCACGACACCTCGATCCAGGTGACCGACGCCTTCCGGCCGCTCTCGCGCTTCTTCGACCGCGTGGTCCGACCGGAGCAGCTCTTCTCGATCGCGCTGCAGGCCATGCGTGTCCTCACCGACCCGGCGGAGACCGGTGCGGTGACGATCGCCCTGCCCGAGGACGTCCAGGCCGAACAGCTCGACGTCCCGGTCGCGTTCCTGCAGCCCCGCGAGTGGCACATCCGGCGCCCGCTGCCGGAGACCGGTCCGCTCGAGCGTGCCGTCGCCGCGATCCGACAGGCGAAGCGTCCGGTCATCGTCGCCGGCGGCGGGGTCCTCTACTCCGGCGCCGAGGACGAGCTGCGCCGCTTCGTCGAGGCCACCGGGATCCCGGTCGGCACCTCACAGGCCGGCGGCGGTTCGCTGCTGTGGGACCACCCGCAGTACCTCGGCGGCATCGGGGCGACCGGCACGGCTGCAGCCAACGCCGTCGCCGCCCGGGCAGACGTCGTGATCGGGATCGGCACGCGCTACAGCGACTTCACGACGGCGTCCCGCACCGCGTTCCAGGACCCGGACGTCACCTTCGTGAACGTCAACGTGGCGTCCTTCGACGCGTACAAGCACGGCACGCAGCTGCCGGTGATCGCGGACGCCCGGGAGGCCCTGGTCGCCCTGACCGCGGCCCTCACCACCGACGTGTCCTCCGCCGACGCGTCCGCCGCCGACGCGTCCACCGCCGTCGACGCCGGCTACGCCGCCGAGATCCAGGACCGGAAGCGCCAGTGGGACGCGGTCGTCGACGAGGCGTTCACCCCGTCGGGCGCCGAGCTGCCGGGGCAGGCCGAGATCATCGGTGCCGTCCAGGCGGCCACCGACCCGCGGGACGTCGTCATCCAGGCCGCGGGCTCGCTGCCGGGTGACCTGCACAAGCTCTGGCGGGTCCGCGATGCGCTCGGGTACCACGTCGAGTACGCGTTCTCGTGCATGGGGTACGAGATCGCGGGCGGCATCGGCGTCCGCCGTGGGGCACCGGACCGCGACGCGATCGTGATGGTCGGCGACGGTTCGTACCTGATGCTGCACACCGAGCTCGTGACCGCCGTCGCCGAGGGGATCAAGATCATCGTCGTGCTCATCCAGAACCACGGGTACGCATCGATCGGCCACCTGTCGGAGACCGTGGGGTCGGAGCGGTACGGCACGAAGTACCGCTACCGGGACGAGACGCTGTCGTTCGAGAACGGCGAGCCGCTGCCCGTCGACCTGGCCGCCAACGCCCGGTCGTACGGCGTCGACGTCATCGAGGTGCAGCCCGGACCGGACAGCATCGCCGACCTGACCGCAGCCGTCCGTCAGGCGAAGGCGAACGACCACACCACCCTCGTCCACATCAACTCCGACCCGCTGGTGTACGCGCCGGACGGCGACGGCTGGTGGGACGTGCCGGTCGCGCAGACCTCCACCCTCCCCAGCACCCAGGCCGCCCGCGCCGAGTACGAGCAGCAGGTCGCCGCGCAGCGTCCGCTGCTCGGCTGAACCCGATCCGAGACAGAAAGCGACAGCGACGTCATGACCGACACCGCCACCCCCACCGGCGACCCCACCACCGACCGGGCGCCCGCCTCGATCCGCATCGGCACCGCCCCCGACTCGTGGGGCGTCTGGTTCCCGGACGACCCGAACCAGGTGCCGTGGCAGCGTTTCCTCGACGAGGCCGCCGCCGCCGGGTACGAGTGGATCGAACTCGGGCCGTACGGGTACCTGCCGACCGACCCGTCGCAACTGTCCGACGAGCTCGAGTCGAGGGGGCTCAAGCTGTCGGCGGGCACCGTCTTCACCGGGTTCCACAAGGGCGAGGACCAGTTCCAGCGCGCGTGGGACCAGGCCGTCGCCGTCGCGGGCCTGGCGGCGAAGCTGGGCGCCCAGCACCTGGTGACGATCCCGGACCTCTGGCGATCCGACGCCACGGAAGAGGTGCTCGAGGCGCGAACCCTGACGGACGAGCAGTGGGAGCGTCTGGGTGCGGGCCACGACCGGCTCGGCAAGGCGCTGCTCGAGGAGTTCGGTGTGCACCAGCAGTTCCACACCCACGCCGACAGCCACGTCGGGACGTACAAGGAGACCGTGCGCTTCCTCGACGTCACCGACCCCCGGTACACGAACCTGTGCCTCGACACCGGCCACTTCGCGTACTACGGCGGCGACAACCTCAAGCTGATCGCCGCGCACCCCGAACGCATCGGCTACCTGCACCTCAAGCAGGTCGACACCGACCTGCTGTTCGACGTCCTGAAGAACGACGTGCCGTTCGCCACCGCCGTGGCCCAGGGCATCATGACCGAACCGCCGCACGGTACCCCGGAGCTCGCCCCGATCATCGAGGCCGTCGCCGCGATCAACCCGGACGTGTTCGGCATCGTCGAGCAGGACATGTACGGCTGCTCGGTCGACGCCCCCGGCCCGATCGCGGAGCGCACCTTCCATCACATCTTCGGCGCCACCTCGGCCGCTCGCGTCTCCTGACGTCCCGTCCACGCAGCGTCCGCAACCCCAGGAGAAGAACACCATGACCACCACGCAGAACCTCCGCGTCGCCGTCGTCGGCGCCGGCATGATGGGCGCCGACCACGTCCGCCGCATCACCGCGAAGATCTCGAACGCGGACGTCGTCGCCGTCGTCGAGCCCGACGCCAGCCGCGCGGCTGCCGCAGCCGCCCTGGCCCCGGGTGCGATCACGGCAGCGTCGTTCGAGGAGGCCCTCGACACCACCGAGATCGACGGCGTCATCATCGCGACCCCCGGGTTCCTGCACGAGCCGATCCTGGTGACCGCGCTCGAGCGTGGCCTCGCCGTCCTCTGCGAGAAGCCGCTGACGACCAGCGCCGAGGACAGCCTGCGCATCGTCGAGCTCGAGCAGGAGCACGCCAGCCGTCCGACGATCCAGGTCGGGTTCATGCGTCGGTTCGACAGCGGGTACCAGGAGCTCAAGGCGCTCCGTGAGTCCGGCGCGAACGGTGCGCTGCTCGCGCTGCACCACGCCCACCGGAACCCGACGACCCCGCCCAACTTCAGCGAGTCGATGCTCATCCACGACTCGGTGATCCACGAGATCGACATCATCCCGTTCCTGACGGGCGAGGCGATCACGAGCGTCGAGGTCAAGAAGCCGCGGAAGAACTCCCTGGCCCCGGCCGACCTGCCCGAGCCGCAGTTCGTGCTGTTCACCACCGAGTCGGGGACGATGGCGATCGTCGAGATCAACGTGAACGCCCAGTTCGGGTACCAGGTCACGACCGACGCCGTGTTCGAGTCCGGCGTCGCGTACATCGGCCGCGACACCTCCCAGACGATCGTGTCCGCCGGGGTCTCGGGTCAGGGCGTCACCCCGTCGTTCAAGGAGCGGTTCGCGGCGGCGTACGACGAAGAGGTCCAGCGCTGGGTGGACGCAGCCCGCGACGGCGGCATCGACGGCCCGAGCGCCTGGGACGGCTACACGGCGTCCGTCGTCGCCGAGGTCGCGGTCCGTGCCCAGCAGTCCGGCGCGACCGAGCACGTCGAGTACGCCGTGCGGAAGCCGGCCTTCTACGACGCGACGGCCGACGCGCTGACCGGGGTGTAGTCCGTGCCGAAGATCGCGCTCGACCCGACACCGTTCCACCACGACCTGGACCTGCTGGAGTTCCCGCGGAAGGTCGCCGACCTCGGGTACGAGTACCTGCAGCTGACCCCGCACCGGGACTTCATCCCGTTCTACCGGCACCCGAAGGCGGACGACGACCTCGTCGACGCGTTCGCGGCGGCCTGCGTCGACGCCGGGGTGCAGGTGGCGTCGGTCCTGCCGGTGCTCCGCTGGTCCGGACCCGACCGCGAGACCCGTGAGACCGCCGTCAAGCAGTGGAAGCGGGTCATCGAGATCACGAAGCGGCTCGGCGTGGACACCATCAACACCGAGTTCTCCGGCCGCCCCGAGCGTGCCGAGGAGTCCGAGGCGCAGTTTTACTGGGCGATGGAGGAACTGCTGCCGATCATCGAGGACGCGGACCTCCGGGTGCTCATCGACCCGCACCCCGACGACTTCGTCGAGGACGGACTCGAGGCGCTCCGGGTGATCCGCGGGCTCAACTCGAAGAACATCGGCTTCGTCTACGTCGCGTGCCACACCTTCCACTACGGCGGGGACATCGACGCGGTCATCGACGCGGCCGGCGACTCGCTGCAGCTGGTCCACGTCGCCGACGCGTACGACCACCGTCGTTCGCACGGCCTCCGGTACATCACGAACCCGCCCGGCAACCCGGTCCGGGTGCACCAGCACCTGCCGGTCGGGCAGGGCGACGTCGACTTCGACGCGTTCTGGCGCGCGCTCGACCGTGTCGGGTTCTCGGCGCGGGACGACACCGTCGCGGTGTCGAGCGTCTTCGCCGAGGACGAGAACGCCGATGCGGTGTCGCGGTTCCAGCTCGACCAGATCACGAAGGGACTCCACCGATGACGAGCACGATCGAGACGCACCGCACGGCCGCGGTCGACGACCGCCCGGTCACCCTGCAGGCGACGGAGCAGACCCCGACCGCGCTGTGGAACGACTCCGCCGACCCGCACGAGCTCGCGACCGCGATCGCTGAGTACGGTGCGGTCGGGGCGACCTGCAACCCGGTCATCGCCTACACGTGCATCCAGCAGGACCCCGAGGTGTGGGTGCCGCGCATCCGGCAGCTCGCCGAGGAACACCCGACCGCGGGGGAGTCCGCACTCGGTTGGATGGCCGTCGAGGAGCTCTCCGTCAACGCCGCCGCGCAGCTGCTGCCGGCGTTCCAGGCCTCCGGGGGCCGCAACGGACGACTCTCGATGCAGACGGACCCGCGACTGCACCGCGACCGTGACGCCCTCGTCGAGCAGGCGGTTCGGTTCTCCGGCCTCGCGCCGAACGTCATCGTGAAGATCCCGGCGACGAAGGTCGGCATCGCCGCCATCGAGGAAGCCGCCTACCGTGGTGTCTCGATCAACGCGACCGTCTCGTTCACGGTGGCGCAGGTCGTCGCCGTCGGCGCGGCCATCGAGCGCGCCCTCGACCGCCGCGCCGCCGACGGCCTGCCCGAGCAGGAGTTCGGCCACGTCGTCACGCTGATGGCCGGCCGGCTCGACGACTGGCTGAAGGCCGTCGTCGCGCGTGACCACGTGCTGATCGACCCCGGGTACCTGGAGTGGGCCGGGGTCGCCGCGGTCAAGAACGCGTACCGGGTGTTCCAGGAGCGTGGGTTCCGCTCGCGGGTGCTGGTGGCGGCCTTCCGCAACGCGTTGCAGTGGTCCGAGTTCCAGGGCGGTGACCTCGTCGTGTCGCCGCCCTTCCAGTGGACGAAGGACATCAACGACAACGCGTTCCCGTTCCGGCCGGACGCCATCGACGACGAGGTCCCGGCGCACGTCATCGACGCGCTCCGCCGCGCGACGCCGGAGTTCGCCCGTGGCCACGACGTCGACGGCATGACCATCGACGAGTTCGACCGGTTCGGCGCCACGGTGAAGACGCTGCGGCAGTTCCTGGACGCCGACGCGAAGCTCGACGCCCTGGTCCGGGACATCATCGTCCCGGCCGAGTAGGACGACGTCGATGGTCATGGACACGATCGGGGTCGGCCTCATCTCGGTGGGCTGGATGGGGCGGCTGCACTCCCGCGCGTACCGGGCGCTGCCGGACCACTTCCCGGAACTCGGGGTCCAGCCGCGCCTGGTGGTCGCCGCCGATCCGGTTCCGGAGGCCCGGGAGCAGGCCACGGAACGGCTCGGGTACGAACGTGCCGTGGCCGACTGGCACGAGGTCCTCGCCGACCCGGAGGTCGACGTCGTCTCGATCTGCTCACCGAACTTCCTGCACCGCGAGATGGCGATCGCCGCTGCCCAGGCGGGCAAGCCGTTCTGGATCGAGAAGCCGATGGGTCGGTACGCCAGCGACTCCCGCGACATCCACGACGCCGTCCAGCAGGCGGGCGTGATCACGAGCGTCGGGTTCAACTACCGGCACGCACCGGCGGTGGAACGGGCCCGCGACCTCATCCGCAGCGGGCGACTCGGCCGGATCACGAACGTCCGTGGCTCCCTGCTCGCCGACTACTCGTCCGACCCGGCCGCTCCGTTGACCTGGCGGTTCGAGCGAGAACGTGCAGGTTCAGGAGTCCTCGGTGACCTGCTGTCGCACGGCCTCGACCTGGCGCAGTACCTCGTGGGCCGGATCGCCAGCGTCACCGCACTCGCCCAGACCGTCATCACCGAACGCCCACTGCCCGGTGCGGGGATCGTCGACCGCAGCGCCGCAGCGACCGGGGACACGAAGCCCGTCGAGAACGAGGACTACGCAGCCCTGCTCTTCCGCTTCGACGACGGGGCGGTCGGCACGATGGACTCCAGCCGGGTCGTGCACGGCCCGCACGCCGAGTACACGATCGAGGTCTACGGCACGGCGGGTTCGATCCGCTGGGACTTCCAGCGGATGAACGAACTGCAGGTCTGCCTCGACGGGCAGGAGGCGGCTGGCTACACGACCGTGTACGTCGCTCCCGGTGACGGCGAGTTCGCCCGCTTCCAGCCCGGTGCCGGCACCGCGATGGGCTACGACGACCTCAAGACGATCGAGGCAGCGCAGTTCCTGGCGAGCGTCCGGAGTGGGCGGCAGCTCGCGCCCTCGGTGGCGGACGGGCTCGCAGCAGCATCGATCGTGGAGGCGGCGGAGGCCTCGCTCGCCGACGGGGCGTGGCACGAGGTGGCGCGCGTCGACGGACCGCTCACGTTCGACGCCCCGACTCCGGTGATCTGACTCCGGAGATCTGACCGGGCCGGCCCACGGGGTCACGGGCCTCTGGGACGGGCCACCGGCCACTCGGCCACACGACGGACGGGAGGCGCGTCACCAGCTGGTGACGCGCCTCCCGTCCGTCGTCGGCGTCGGATGACGCCGGTCCGCTGCAGCGACGGAGAGGCGATAGTATGTCCTGACAAAGTCACCACCAGCAGGAGGCACCATGCCGCTCGTCCGATTCGACCTCGCCACCGGGCGCACCCCCGAAGCAGTCCGCGCGATCGCCGACGCCACGCACCAGGCGATCGTCGACGTCTACGGGATCCCGGAGCGCGACCGCTTCCAGGTCATCACCGAACACCCGGCGACGCAGATCATCGCGCAGGACGCCGGCCTGGGCTTCGAGCGCACCGAGGGTGTCGTCATGATCCAGGTCTTCACGCAGCGCGGCCGTTCGGACGAGGCGAAGCAGGCGCTCTACGCCGCGATCCACGACGCGCTCGCCGGGGTCGGAGTCGCCTCGGAGGACGTCTTCATCGGCTACGTCGAGAACGGCCCCCAGGACTGGTCGTTCGGTTTCGGTCGCGCCCAGTACCTGACCGGCGAACTCGGCGTCCCCTCCGCCAGCTGACGCGGCGGCCGAGCCCTACTTGTCGACGAGCGTGACCTCGAACGAGTACCGGTCCGGCCGGTAGCAGTGCAGGCCGTACTCGACCGCTCGACCCGAGGCGTCGTACGCTGTCCGGCTCATCGTCAGCACGGGGTCGCCGTCCTCGATCTCGAGCAGCCCGGCCTCGTCGTCCGTCGCCGCACGGGCACCGATCCGTTGCTTCGCGACCCGCATCGTCACCCCGCGTGACCGGAGCAGCTGGTAGAGCCCGTGGGCACGGAGGTCCTCGTCGGTGATGTCGGCGAACTCCGGCGGCAGGTAGTTCTCGAGAACCGCCATCGGGACGTCCTCGGCGAACCGGACGCGGAGCACGTGCACGACGGTGGCTCCGACCTCGACGCCGAGGGCCTCGGCGACGACCGGGGTCGCCGGCACGTCGGTCCGGTCGAGCAGCTTCGTCGTCGGCTGCTGCGACCCCTGCGTCAGATCGTCGTACAGGCTGGTCAGCTCGACCTTGCGGGTGACGGGTCCGTGCACGACCTGCGTGCCGATGCCGCGGCGGCGGACGAGGAGGCCCTTGTCGACCAGGTCCTGGATGGCCCGACGGATCGTGGGGCGGGACAGACCGAGGCGCTCACCGAGGGCGATCTCGTTCTCCAGGCGTGCGCCGGGCGGCATCGCGCCGTTGCGGATCGACTCCTCGATGCGCGAGGCGACCTGGTGGTACAGGGGCATCGGACCCGACCGGTCCAGGTCCATGAACAGGTCGGACGGCAGCTGGCCATCGTTGGTCATCGCGGTCCTTCGGAGGGGAGTACGAGCCCGAGGACGGGTGCCGGGCAGGTTGTCGTGACAATACCACCGGGCGCGGCGGCACCACCGGCCGCGCCGGCATCGGCCGCGCCGTCATCGACTGAGGCGGTGACCACGACGCGCCTGCGGGACTGCGTCAGTCGGAGAAGACCATCGGACGACGGGACAGCCGAGGCTGCGCTGCCGCCTTCGGCTTCTCGACGCGGGCGCGCACGGGGTTGATCGTCACCCGGGTCGCGGCACCGAGGGCCTCGACCGTCGGCACCCCGTGGAACCCGGCGGCGTGCACGACGATCGCGGCGCAGGCCTCGGCATCGGCAGCGGCGTCGTGGTGCTGGAAGCCCGAGAACCCGGCGGCCATCGCGGCCATCGGCAGGCGGTACGAGTCGAGCGTGTAGGTCTTGCGGGCGACCTGCAGCGAGCACATCGAGTGGTGCTCGGCGATCTCGATGCCCGTCGCCGCACACCCGCCCGCGATCACGCCCATGTCGAACCGGGCGTTGTGCGCGACGAGCACGTCACCCTCCGCGAAGGCCACGAGGTCCGGGTACTGCTGCTCCCACGACTTCGCGTGCGTGACGTCCGTCTGGACGATCCCGTGGATGCGGGTGTTCCACTCCAGGAAGTCGTCGTGGCCGGCCGGCGGACGGATGAACCAGGAGGCCCGGTCGACGACGCGACCGCCGCGCACCTTGACGAGTCCGACGGAACACGCGCTGGCGGGCGAGTTGTTCGCGGTCTCGAAGTCGATGGCGGTGAAGTTCAGCACGCCGTCGATCGTTGCACGGAGAACCGACATCACCGGAACCGGGCGCGGCGTGGTGCCCCCGCTCCTACCCTGAACAGATGGAGAACCCCGCGCAGATGGAGAACCCCGCGCCGCACAGCCCGCTCGTCCTGGTCCTCGCGGGTACGGGATACGGCCAGCAGGCGCCCCTGCTCTGGTGGACGGACGCCATCGTCCGGCAGGCCGGCTGCACCGTCGTCGCACCTCGGTGGACGGTCGACGACATCGCCGCAGCCGACCCGGTCCGCTTCGTCGAGCACGAACTGACGAGCGCGCTCGCGGGGCGCCGACCGGACCTCGTCGTCGCCAAGTCGTTCGGCTGCGCCGCCCTGCCGTGGGCGCTCGCCGAGGCGGTGCCCGGCGTCTGGCTCACGCCGGTCCTCACCAACGACGCCGTCCGCCAGGCGCTCGCCGCAGCCGACGACACCCACGTCGCGCTCGGCGGCGCCGCGGATCCCGTCTGGCGGCCGGACCTGGTGCGGGGGACGCGGGCGCGCCTCCAGACCATCGACCAGGCCGACCACGCGCTCGAGGTGTCGGGTGACTGGCGGGCGTCCCAGCGCCTCCAGGCCGACGTCCTGGCCGTCGTCGAGGAGCGCGTCGCCGCCATCTGAGCGTGCCGGCCTGGAGGCGCAGGTCGGCCCCGCCGGGCTGCCGCCGGTAGGCTGTCCTCCCGTGGCTCTCACCATCGGAATCGTCGGTCTCCCGAACGTCGGCAAGTCGACCCTGTTCAACGCCCTGACAAAGAACCAGGTGCTCGCGGCCAACTACCCGTTCGCCACCATCGAGCCCAACGTCGGCGTGGTGAACCTGCCCGACCCGCGCCTCGACCAGCTCGCCGAGCTGTTCCACTCCGAGAAGACCGTGCCCGCGCCGGTGTCGTTCGTCGACATCGCCGGCATCGTCAAGGGTGCGAGCGAGGGCGAGGGGCTCGGCAACAAGTTCCTCGCCAACATCCGCGAAGCCGACGCCATCGCGCAGGTCGTCCGCGGGTTCACCGACGACGACGTCGTGCACGTGGCGAACAAGGTCTCGCCGAAGGACGACCTCGAGGTCATCAACACCGAGCTGATCCTCGCCGACCTCGAGACCATCGAGAAGGCACTGCCCCGCTACGAGAAGATGCTCAAGCTGAAGCAGGCCGAGCCCGCCGTCCTCGAGGCGGCGACCGCCGCGAAGGCCGAGCTCGAGAAGGGTGTCCTGCTCTCGGCGAGCAAGGTCGACCTCGAGCCGATCAAGGAGCTCGGGCTGCTCAGCGCCAAGCCCTTCATCTTCGTCTTCAACGTCGACGAGGCGATCCTGACCGACGAGTCGCGGAAGGCCGAGCTCGCAGCGCTCGTCGCACCGGCGCAGGCCGTGTTCCTCGACGCCCAGGTCGAGTCCGAGCTCATCGACCTCGACGCGGAGGACGCCAAGGAGCTCCTCGAGTCGACGGGTCAGACCGAGTCCGGCCTCGACCAGCTCGCGCGCATCGGGTTCGAGACCCTCGGGCTGCAGACCTACCTGACGGCAGGGCCGAAGGAGTCCCGCGCGTGGACGATCGGCAAGGGGTGGAAGGCTCCCCAGGCTGCCGGCGTCATCCACACGGACTTCGAGAAGGGCTTCATCAAGGCCGAGGTCATCTCGTTCGACGACCTCGTCGCCACCGGCTCCATCGCCGAGGCGCGGTCGCAGGGCAAGGCCCGCATCGAGGGCAAGGAGTACGTCATGCAGGACGGCGACGTGGTGGAGTTCCGCTTCAACAACTGATGCTCGAGCACGCGTCGCCCTCCTAGGATCACGTGGGTGGGGGAACGCAGAACTGCAGCCGAGCGGTCAGACCAGGCGGATGAGTTGCCGACGGTCTTTCGTGCCGTCGCGGAGACCCGTCCCCCGCAATGGCTGCGGCGGCCGAAGCGTGCCATCCGCTACGAGGCCCGCTGGCCCGGCGGCCATGTCGAGACGGACGTCCACCTCGTCACGCTGATGTACCGCCGTGCTCCGGCGGACTACTCGGTGGTCACGCGGGTGATGGACGAGCACTGCCCCGAGACTGGTATTGGCCCCTGGGTCCTCTACCCGACGGGCGACCTGCTCTGACGTCAGACGGACCCCAAAACCGAGTACTCTTGCCACCCTCGCAGGACGGTGCTTCGGCTAGAGTGGAAGCAATCGACCCCCTCCCAAGCCTCTCGACGATGCTCAAATGGGAGGGGCCTTTTCGTTCGCGGGGGGATGCGCGTGAAGCCGAGTCTGTCTTGGGACGAGCAGGTTGCCCTTCTGCTCCGACGGGGGCTCGCGATCGGCGACGAGGCAGCTTGTCGTCGATTCCTGGCGGCATCGAACTACTACCGCTTCTCCGGCTACGCGCGGTACTTCCAGGTTGCCCCGCACCTCGGGAACAACGACTTCCACCCCGGCACGACGTTCGAGCAGGTCCGCGCTGTCTACGACGCCGACCAAGCCGTCCGGATCGCTCTCGTCCGACCGCTTGCGGAGGTAGAGCTGCTCCTCCGATCGCACACGGCTCGAGTCATCGCTGACCAGCATGGGCCGTACGTCCGCTACCTCGAGCGGGACTTCTACACAGACGTCCCCGGCCGGGAGCCGACCGTTGCATCCTGTCGTCGGGACATCGCTCGGAGCAGAGACCGCCACATCCTGCGCTATCGCCTCGAGACGGGCGAGCACTCCGACTACAGCAAGCTCCCCGTCTGGTCGGCAGTCGAAGCCCTGTCCTTCGGGACGCTGTCAAAGACCATCGAACGAGGTGGTCGAGGAACACTAGCCGGCGCGGTCGCCTCGAGTATCGGGATCGCGAAGTCGGGATTCGCTGCGCGCGTGAAGGCGCTCGTCTACCTCCGCAACCGTTGCGCGCACCAAAGCCGGATGTGGCATCACTCGGTGGTCGATGCAGGGCCCACCCCGAACAACGTCCGAAGCCGCGCCAAGAAGCTTGCCGGGCAGTTCGGTCCGAGATCTGTACTGGACGTCGTCGTGTCGCTCGACGACCTGACCAGCCGGACCGGCACCTCGGCGCCGATGTTGCCAGTGCTCGTCGAGCAGAACGCGTGTGAGTCTGATTTCTGGCGCGGTCTCACCGCTCCGGAGCGATCGCGCGACCATCGGAGTTGAGCAGCCGAACGGTACGGTCGCGGTCACAACGGGACGGCGTCGTCCCGCACGTGCGCGAAGTACTCATCGTCGAGCTGCTCCTCAGTCATCACATCGACGGGGAACCCGGTGAGCCTTTCGACGGCGACGACGAAGCCGCCGAGGTCGAACAGGTCCGCGCCCGGCTCGGTCCCGACGACCAGGTCGACGTCGCTCCGTGCGGTGTCGGTCCCGCGGACGACCGATCCGAACACCCGCACGTCGTGAAGACGATGACGTGTGGCTTCGGCTCGGATCCGGTCGGCGTGGACGACGAGCGGGATGCTCGGCCGCATCTCGGTCGCCGCGGTGATCAGTTGCAGTGTCTCGGGGTCTGGTGTCTCGGAACCGGCCTCGTGGGCCGCGATCGACGACGCCGCCGCACCGACGACGGCAGCCAGCGCCTCCTGGCTCATGCCGACGTCCTCACGCGCAAGCCGGATCAGCCGCGCGATGTGCTCGTGCTGCATGGCAACTCCTCACCGCTCGACGATCGCCGCTTGACGATCGACGATCGACGATCGACGATCGACGCTACCGGGCTGTGGATGAGGCGAGCGCACACGGCCAGTTGTCCACCGCCCGCGCCTCGTGCCCGATCCTGTACTGCGTGCCCCACCCCGGTGCCTACCGTCGGCACGAGGGAGGGCGACACGTGAAGTTCATCCACTACGACAGCACGGACATCCTGACGGGGGACCTGATCGCCGACGCCATCGCGGACTACGCGGCGGTCCTCGGTGCGAACATCCGGACGGACACGATCGCGGTGCCGACGGTCGGCGAGGACGGCGCCGTGCAACGGACGACGATGCTGATCGGCCCGGCGAGCGAGATCGTGGTGCGGGAGGCACCGGACGACGAGCTCGAGCCGGAAGACGCCGCGTTCATCCGCCGACTGCGGGACGCTGCGGCGACGTGCGGTGGGCAGCAGCCCGTGGACGCGGACGGCCGCCCGCGGTTCGTCGGCGCAGCCGAGGGCGACCAGGCGAGGTAGGCCGACCTCGGAACGACGGAACGCCGCCCCCGGAGGGACGGCGTTCCGACGTGCTGCGGTGCTCAGGCGGCCAGCGCCAGCTCCGGAGCCTGTACGGCGCGAGCCTGCAGGATGGTCCGGCTGGCCTCGCCGCGCCAGGAGCGGCCGGGCACGACCCAGCCCGCTTCGCCGTCGACGGCGACACGGACGCCGGGCGTCAGGAACAGCCCGAGGTCGTCGACCGGCATGCGCACGAGGTACTCGCGCTGCGAGCGGTCCTCGCGGACGGGGAACTCGGCGATGCGGTCGGGGGAGACGATGGGGGCCGCGATGGCGGTCCCGGTGATGATGGTGCGTTCGTTCGTGGTCATGGTGCTGTCTTTCTTCAGTCATTCGGCGTCGCGCGGGGCCGGACGGACTCCATGGTCTCGTCGGCCGCAGGAGCGCGGACGCGCACGTCGGCATTCGACGTGCATGCTCGCCAGTCGGGGAGCGTTGGTCTCGCTGGAATGCGACCCAGGGGGATCGGTTCGAGACGGTCGGTGTGCGCGAGTCAGATGGGTTCGCTGCAATGCACCAACAAGCAACAGTACGCCACGATCGCCGTTCTGTCCACCTGACGTCGACGCAGACGGCCCGACAACGGAGGCGGCACGACGACGGACGGGAGGCCCGGTACCAGCTGGTACCGGGCCTCCCGTCCGTCAGGTGGCGGGGTCTCCGACCCCGTCGCTCAGTTGAGCGTCGGGGTGTCCTCCGGCACGACGCCACCGAGGTACAGGTCCGCGGCGAGGTCGCGGAGTGCGCGCAGGGCGACACGCTGGGTGAGCGGGCCGTAGGAGATGCGGGCGACGCCGAGGGCCTCGTACTCGGACGCGGGCAGGGCGCCCGGCAGGCCGATCACGCTGAGCTTGCCGCGGCCGAGGCCCTCGACGAGCTGCTCGACGACCTCGCGCTGGTGGCCGCCCGGGACGAACACGAGCGGTGCACCGGCGTCGAGGAACGCCTTGCCGCGTGCGATGGCGTCCGCGATGCTCTCCTGGATCGGACGGTCCCCGCCGCGGGCGATCGCGTCGGTGCGGGCGTTCAGCTGGAACGCGACGCCCTCCTGCTCGGCGGCGCGCACGATCGCGGCCACGCGGGCGACGGACTCGTCGAACGGGCGCAGGCGGTCCTCCACGTTCGCGCCGACCACGCCGATGCCGATCGCGCGGCGGATGGTCTCGGCCGGGTCCTCGTAGCCGTCGTCCAGGTCGGCGGTCACCGGCAGGTCCACCGCGTCGACGACGGTCTTCGCGCCGGCGAGGGCGAGGCCGAGCGACATGCCGCCGTCCTCGTAGCCGTACATCGCGGCGATCGAGTGCCCGGCGGTGGCGATCGCGCGGGTCTCGGGCAGCGCGGCGACGGTCTTCGCGCTGATCGCGTCCCAGACGTTCACGACGCGCAGGATCTCGGGGGCGGAGTGCAGGGACTGGAGGGTCGTTGCCTTCTCGGCGGTGCTCGTGGTCATGCCGCCGACAGTAGGCGGGTGCGCGCTGCCCGGTCCGCCCGCGGTCGGCCGAGGCTCGGCTGCGCGGACACCCTGCGCCAGGTGGCGGGGGCAAAGTGTCCGCCCGGGCGAGGCTCGGCGGCGGGCGCAGACGACGCAGGATGACGTGCGGACTCGCCCCGAGCCTCCCGGCCGAGGCATGCTGGGATGCATGGCGAGCGACGAACAGGACCCGGTCGGCACGCTCCGCGGGGTCCGCACGAGCATCAAGTGGACGCGGTACGCGCCCGACGTGCTGCCCCTGTTCGTCGCCGAGATGGACCACGAGGTCGCGCCGGAGATCCGACAGGCCCTCATCGAGCGGGTGCAGCAGTCGGACCTCGGGTACCTCGACGGGCCCGGGCCGCTCGCTCCCGCGTTCGCCGGGTTCGCCCGTGACCGCTGGGGCTGGGACGTCGATCCGGCGCGTGTGTACCTGGCGACGGACGTCAGTGTGGGGATCGTCGAGACGCTGCGCCTCGCGCTGCCCGACGGCGGCCGGGTCGCGATCACGCCGCCGGTGTACCCGCCGTTCTTCGAGCTGGTGGAGGAGGCCCGATGTCAGGTCGAGGAGGTCCCACTCCGCGAGCAGTGGGGCGTCTACCGGCTGGACCTCGACGGCCTCGAGCGGGCCTTCGCCGACGGTGTCCGCGTCTTCCTGCTCTGCAACCCGCACAACCCGATCGGCCTGGTGCACGACCGTGCCGACCTCACCGCACTGGCGGAACTCGCGGCCCGGTACGACGTCCTGGTCATCAGCGACGAGATCCACGCACCGTTGACGCACCCCGGCGTGCAGTTCACGCCGTTCGCGATGATCGCCGAACCACTCGGTGCGCGGAGCGTGTGCGTGACGTCGGCGAGCAAGGGCTGGAACCTGGCCGGCGTGAAGTGCTCCGTGATCGTCGCCGGGGACGCCCGGACGGCCGCGCTCCTCGACACGCTGTGGGAGGAGGTCGCCTGCCGGACGAGCATCCTCGGGCTGCACGCCAACCTGGCGGCGTTCAGCCTGGCTGTCAGCTGGCTCGACGACGTCATCGACCGGATCGTCGCCAACGACCGGCTCCTCGCGAAGCTCCTGGCCGAGCACCTGCCCGGTGTCGTCTACTCCCGGCCACGTGCGGGCTACCTGGCGTGGCTCGACTTCCGGGGGCTCGGCCTCGGCGACGACCCGGCGGTGCCGCTCCGGGAGCACGCGTTCGTCGCACTGAACTCGGGGCTGCCGTTCGGTGCCGAGGGCAAGGGGTTCGCCCGCATCAACCTGGCGTGCTCGCCGGAGACCCTGCGCGAGGCGGTGTTCCGCATCGCCGCGGCCTACCCGTCGAGTGCGCAGGAGGGGGTCGTCTGGCACGTGGCCTGACGGGTGCCCCACCGAACACGATCGCGTCCCACCGTCCAACGCCGCTGGACAAACTTGTCCAATCCGAGTTGGACTTCTATCGTGAAGCGTGCGGACCTCATCCGCGACCTCCGTCAGCGAGCAGATCGACTCGGCGTTCCCTTCGTGTTCCTGCGGCACGGCGGACGACACGACGTCTTCCTCTTCGGAGGGGAACGCATCGAGATCCCACGGCACCGGGAGGTCCGGGAGATGCTCGCTCGCGCGATCATCCGCGCGTGCGACGACGGGAAGGACGGACGATGACGACGACACACACCGTGCGGGCACAGCGGGACGGACGCTACTGGCTCGTCTGGATCGACGGTGCGCTGCGGACCCAGGCGCGGCGACAGCGCGAGATCGAGCCGATGGCACGCGACTGGTTGGCGAACATGCACGATCGGCCAGCGGCCGACTTCACGGTGCGGATCGAGATCGTGCTGCCCGACTCCGTTCGGGCGCACCTGGACCGGGCGAGCGAACTCCGCGCCGAGGCGGACCGCGCTCGACGGGCGGCCGGGCGCGAGACCGCGGCCGCTGCGAAGGAACTCCACGACGCCGGTCTGACGCTCCGCGAGATCGGACCGCTGCTGGACGTGTCGTACCAGCGGGCGCAGCAGCTGGTGGCAGCGGCGGACTGACCGCTCCGGTCAGAGCTGCGCAGTCGGAACCCGCCCTCAGGCGACCGGAGCGAAGTGGTTGCGGCCGATGACGGTCACGTGCAGGTCGACCTCACGCGAGGGCACCTGGTCGGTCAACGAGATCCACTCCCGCGCCACGAACGCGACCGACGGCCACCGCCGGACCTCGGTCACGGGGAACCCGTCGATGAACACCTGCCACATGCCCTGCTCGCGGACGGCCTGGACCTCGTGCGTCGCCATGCCGTGAGCGTAGCAACGCGACGCACGAGGGACACCCGAGCAGGTCAGGGTGTGACCATGCCGCCGTTCACGTTGAGGGTCTCGCCGGCGACGAAGCTCGACTCGTGCGACGCCAGGAACACGTACGCGGGCGCGAGTTCGGCGGGCTGTCCAGGCCGGCCCATCGGCGACTCGCTGGACCCGAAGTCGGGCAGGGTCTCTGGGTCGACCCCGGCGGACACCTGCAGCACGGACCAGGTCGGGCCGGGAGCGACGACGTTGACCCGGATGCCGCGGCCGATGAGCTGCTGCGCCAGACCCTTCGAGAAGTTGTTGATCGCGGCCTTCGAGGCGGCGTAGTCCAGGCGGTCGGGGGCCGGCTGGTACGCCTCCATCGACGCGGTGGTGATGATCGTCGACCCGGGCTGCAGGTGGGGGAGTGCGGCCTGGACGAGGCGGAAGAGCGAGAGGACGTTCACCGTGAAGGTGTCGACGAGCTGCTCGTCGCTGATGTCGGTGATCTCGGCCTGCCAGTGCTGCTTGCCGGCGCAGGCGACGATGGCATCGAGGCCGCCGAGTTCCGCGACGGCGCGCTCGACGAGCACGGCGGGGTAGTTCCGGGCGGTCAGGTCGCCGGGGATGGTGACGGCCTTCCGTCCCTCGGCCTCGATGAGGGCGACGATCCGCTGCGCGTCCTCTTCCTCGTCGGGCAGGTAGGCGAGTGCGATGTCCGCACCTTCCCGTGCGTACGCGATGGCGACGGCTGCGCCGATGCCGGAGTCCGCGCCGGTGATCAGCGCACGGCGCCCGGTGAGCCGTCCGGTGCCGCGGTACGAGTCCTCGCCGTGGTCCGGCTTCGGGTCCATCCGCGACTCCAGGCCCGGTTCGGGCTGCTGCTGCGGCTCGGGGCTGGTGTTCGGGTACCGGGTGGTCGGGTCGCTGAACTCGTACTGGTCGCGGGGCATGCGACGGACGCTACGCGGACCGGCCGGGAGGCCCGTCGAGCGTTGCGCACTCCGGCCTGGCCCGACCGGTGGTCGCGTCCAGGGCCTCCCGGCCTCCCGGCCTCCCGGCCGCCCCGCGGAGCGGCGACGGCGACGGCGACCGCCGCCGGCGACCGGTGACCGGTGACCGACGACCGGTGACCGACGACCGACGACCGACGACCACGCCGCTCGTCAGAGGTCGAGCGCCATCGCCACGTCCGCCCGGACGTAGGGGCTCGGCGGGTGCTCGTCGGCGCCGAGGTGCCGGAACCCGGTCGTCTCGTACAGGTGGATCGCGCTCGTGAGCGAGCTGTTCGTCTCGAGCAGCACGCGGCGCGCGCCGAGCTCCCGCGCCCGGTCGATCACGGCGTGGATGAGTGCCCGGCCGGTGCCGTGGCCCTGGTGGTCGGGGTCGACGGCCATCTTGACGAGCTCGAACTCGTCGGTGCCGTGCGGGGCGAGGCCGACGCAGCCGACGACCTCGTTGCCCATCCGGGCGACGAGGACGACGCCGCCCGGCTCGACGATGTGCCGGACCGGGTCGCCGAGCAGTCGACGGTCCTCGTCCTCGAGGGTGAAGAACGTCGTGATCCACCGCTCGTTGAGGGACCGGAACGCGGCGGCGTCGGCATCGGAGGACAGGTCGTCGACGACGATCGGGTCGCCGGTGGTGCGGGTGGTGGCGGGCATGGGTCCATCCTCGGGACACCGATGCAGTGCTGTCCAATACTCGTTCGGACGGATCGATACCATCGGCGCATGGATCGTGCACCCGAGGTCGACCTCCGCCAGCTCCGGGCGTTCCTGGCGCTCGCCGACGAGCTGCACTTCGGCCGGGCGGCGGCGGACCTCGGCATCGCGCAGCCGGCCCTGTCGCAGCTCATCCGGCGGGTCGAGGTCGCCCTGGGCGTCGACCTGTTCGCCCGGACGTCCCGGAGCGTCGCCCTCACGCCGGCCGGTCGGGTGCTGCAGGGACGGGCGCGCTCGCTGCTCGCCCAGGCACGGCGGGACCTCGACGAGACCGTCCGCGTCGGCCGGGGCGAGGCGGGTCGGCTCGACGTCGGGTTCGTGGTGTCGGCGCTGCCGCTCGGGCCGATCGAGCGGGTGCAGCGGTTCCGGCAGCGCTACCCGCTGGTCCGGGTGGAACTGACGGAGGGGTTCTCCTCCCGACTCGTCGTCGCCGTGCAGCGTGGGGAGCTCGACCTGGCGGTGGTGCGCGATCCGGACCCGGTCGACGGGGTGCGCTTCGCCCGGTTCCGCAGCGAGCCGTTCGTCGCCGCCGTGCCCCGGGACCACCGGTTCGCCGGCCGCCCGTCGGTGCGCGGACCGGAGCTGCTCGACGACCCGTTCGTGTTCTTCCCCGCCGAGGCCGGCACGCTCGCGACCGAACGGAACACCGCACCCGTGGCCGAGGGGGGTCGACGGCCGCGCATCGTGCAGGAGGCGACGACCTGGGCGACCGTGCTGCACCTGGTCGGTGTCGGCCTCGGGGTGACGGTCCTGCCGGAGAGCGCGGCGCTCGCGGCCCCGGACAGCGTGGTGCTCCTGCCGCTCAAGGGCAGCGCACACCGCAGCGAGCTGGTCTGGGCGTCGCGGGCGGACGACGACCGTGCGGTCCTCCGCAACTTCGCGGCCGCAGACTGAACGCCGACCAGTCGTCAGCGCAGGAGCGCCGCGGTCAGCGCACGAGCGCCGTCAGCCCACCGGTGCCAGCGGCAGCACCGGCGCCGTCAGCCCACCGGTGCCAGCGGCAGCACCGGCGCCCGCTGGTCACCGAGCTCGTCCTCGCGCCACGGCCGCGCACCGGTCAGCGCCAGCCCGATCTGCGTGAGCACGAAGCCCACGTGCGGTTCGACGTCCGGGTCCCACGGCCCCTCGACGCCCAGCCCGAAGGAGCCGAGTTCGTCGTCCGCTTCGTCCCGGATCGTCAGGCGCCAGCGGCCGTCACCGAGTTCCTCGACGACGGCCCAGCGCGCAGAGCGGAACCGGTCCGAGCTCACGCCGTCTTCATGATGTCGGCCGTGAAGTTGTGCAGCCGTGCCAGCAGCGACTCGGAGCGCATCGCGATCGTCGCCGGCGGGTTGAGGTGCGGCGGCGCCGTGCGGATGAGCATCGGGCAGCCGAGGTCCTCGCAGATGTACGAGCCGATGGTGTTGCCGTTCCGTCCGGCCTCACCGGCGCGGGCGGCCGAGAACAGGCGCACCTGCGTGGCCGGCTGCGGGGAGTGGCAGAACGAGCACATCGCGGCGATGCCCGGGCGGAGGGACCCGCCGGCCGCGCGGACGACGATGCCGACCGGCTTGTCGTCCATCCACGACACCATGTAGCCGCGGCGGGCGGCCTGCGGGTCGCGCCAGCCCAGGAACTCGCGTTCGTTCCACAGGGTCTCGTGCAGCCCCGGGATCGGGAGCTGGGCGAGTTCGTCGGGCATCGCGTTGACGAAGGACGATCGGATGTCGGATTCAGTGAGCGGCTGCACGGTTCCCCTCGTGGTGGCGGACCGGACCAGGCTAGCCCCGTGCGCCGACAGGCGGACGCAGGGCGGGCCTCCCGTCCGGTTCAGGACAGCCGGGAGGCCCGGACCGCGCCGAGCGCACCCGTCCCGTCCGCCACCAGGACCGCCCGGCGCAGCGCGTCGCGGCCGACCCGGCGTGCAGCGGCGTCGTCCGCGGCGAACTCGACGAGGACCCGCGTCGACCGTGCCATCGCCCGCGCTCCCGGGACCCACGGGACGGCGCGCTCGACGGACTCGGCGAAGCCGACGACGGCCGCGTGGTGCTGCCGGAGGTGGGCGCGCTCGTGGGCGACCACGGCCTCCAGCTCGTCGGTCCGCAGCTGTTCCGCGAGCCCGGTGCTGACGAGGACCCCGCCGGAGCGGCCGGGGACCGCGCAGGCCAGGGCGGTGTCCGCCTGCAGGACGGCGACCAGGGTGCCGTCGACCTCGCGGTGCGGGGCGGCGCCGGTGCGGATCGCCTCGCGGACGGCCTCGTGCTCGGGGCCGGGGCGGACGCGCACGGCGACGGCGAACGCGACGACGGCCAGGACGGCGACGCCGACGTTCAGGCCGTGGCTGGGGGAGGCGTCGATGCCGAACGGGTCGGTCAGCGGCCGGCCGGCGAGGACGACCAGGGCGATCCCGACGACGAAGCCGGCGACCCCGACGACGACGGCTGCCTGCCAGGCGGCGATGGCGGTCAGCGGGCGGTCGATCGTCCAGGCGGCACGGGTCAGCACCCGTGGGGCGAACGCCACGACGGCGAGGGCGAGGACGACGAGGCAGGCGCCGGTGACGACCACGGGGTCGGTCCGGTCAGGGACGCGTTCGGGAGTCGATCGCGCGGCGGAGGACCTCGAGGTCCCCGGAGGCGAGCGAACCGGTGAACTGCAGGAGCGCTGCCTCGCGGTCGGAGGACGCGGCCAGCGCGTTCGCCATCAGGGAGGCGGTGTGGTCCTCCCGCGAGTGCGCGGCGTGGAAGGTGAGCGGGGCGTCGTCGTGCTGCTCGCGGACCACGGTGCCCTTGCGGCCGAGCCGGTCGAGCACGGTGAGGACCGTCGTCAGGGCGGGGCGCGGTTCGTCGAAGACCTCGAGGACCTGGCGGGCGGTGAGGCCGGCGTCAGCGGTCCAGAGCGCCTCGAGCACCGCCTGCTCGAGCTGCCCACGAGGGCGCGATCGCTGTCCTGCCACGGCGCCACTCTACGTGATGTCGAAGGACGGCCTGGTCGTTGCCCGCAACCGCGACACATGCCCGTAACGCGGGCTCGGTATGCTCACCGGACAACAGAACACGTTCGGCCGACCACCCGCCGCGGGAGAGCCCTGTGACCCGGACGCAGTCCATCCGGGTCCGGGCACCGAAGGAGCAAGCTCCCCGCCAATCTCTCAGGTCCAACACCGCAGCGGGCAGGCCACTCTGAAAAGCAGACACGAGCCGTGGGCGCATCCCACGGAACCGTCGTCTCGCCCACGGTGAAAGCCGACGGACCTCACGGGCCGCGGTGAAACTCTCAGGCCCATGACAGAGGGGGAGTTCCGCACCCGACGATCGCCGTCGGGCCCTGCCGATGCCAGGAGAACTCCGTCCATGTCAGAACCGCTGCGTTCGTCGCCGCTCGAAGCCGCGCACGAAGCCGCCGGTGCCACGTTCACCGACTTCGCCGGCCACCGCATGCCGGTCCGCTACTCGTCCGACCTCGCCGAACACCACGCGGTGCGCGACGCAGCGGGTGTGTTCGACCTCTCGCACATGGCCGAGATCGGCGTGCAGGGTCCGGACGCCGTCGCGTACCTCGACACCGCGCTCGCCGGGTCCTTCGGCGCGATGCCGGTCGGCCGGGCCAAGTACTCACTGCTCCTGACCCCGGACGGCGGGATCCTCGACGACCTCGTCGTGTACCGCACCGGTGACGACGTCTTCCTCGTCGTGGCGAACGCCGGCAACCGGGACGTCGCCGTCCAGGCCATGCAGGAGCGGGCCGCCGGCCACGACGTCACCGTCACGGACGACTCCGACCGGACCGCCCTCGTCGCGATCCAGGGTCCGGCCGCCGCCGGCACGCTCGACGACCTGGTCGTCACGGACCGCCTGCAGCCGGAGACCCCGCTCGACGAACTCCGCTACTACCGGGTCCTGCACGCGCTCTTCGACGGCAGCGAGGTCCTGATCGCCCGCACCGGCTACACCGGCGAGGACGGCTTCGAGCTGTACAGCGACACCGACACCGCGCCGGCGATCTGGGACGCCCTGCTCGCCGCCGGTGCCGAACGCGGAGTCGTGCCCGCCGGACTCGCGGCACGTGACACCCTCCGGCTCGAAGCGGGCATGCCGCTGTACGGGCACGAGCTCGACACCTCGGTGCGCCCGGCACAGGCCGGACTCGGCCGGGTCGTCGCCACCTCGGGCTCCTTCGTCGGCGACGCCGGGGTCGAGCCCGCACCGGACGCCCGCGTGCTCGTCGGCATCACGATGGACGGCCGCCGTGCCGCACGCGCCGGGTACGCCGTGCTCCGTGACGGCGTCGTCGTCGGCAGCGTCACGTCCGGCGCGCTCTCGCCCACCCTCGGGCACCCCGTCGCGATGGCCTTCGTCGACCCGGACTGCGCCGACGGGGGACAGGTCCTCCACATCGACGTCCGCGGTACCGCCATCCCCGGAACCGTCACCGCTCTCCCCTTCTACCGTCGCGCTTCGAGAGGCTGATCCCCATGACCGACCAGACCGCACTGCAGTACACCAAGGACCACGAGTGGATCCTCGTCGAGGGCGACGTCGTCACGGTCGGGATCACCGACCACGCGGCCGAACAGCTCGGTGACGTCGTCTACGTCGAGCTCCCCGCCGTCGGCACCACCACGACCGCGGGCGAGCAGCTCGGCGAGATCGAGTCCACCAAGAGCGTCGGCGAGCTCTTCGCGCCGATCGAGGGCGAGGTCGTCGAGGTCAACGACGCCGTCGTCGCGACGCCCGACACGGTCAACCAGGACCCGTTCGGCGCCGGCTGGCTCGTCAAGCTCCGCGTCGACGGCACCTCGTTCCCCGAGGACCTGATGGACCACGACACCTACCGGGCGTCCATCGCATGACCAGCATCCTGCGGCAGGACGACAACCTGCAGACCACGTTCGCCGACCGGCACATCGGGACGACCCCGGCCGACCAGCGCGCCATGCTCGACGTCGTCGGGCAGCCCTCGCTCGACGCCCTCGTCCGTGCGGCCATCCCGGAGTCCATCCACGCCGCCCCGGTGACCGACTCGTCGATCCCGACCGCAGTGGGGGAGACCGAGGCGCTCGCCGAACTCCGCGCCGTCGCCGGACGCAACACGGTCCGCCGCGCGATGATCGGCCTGGGCTACGCGGACACCCACACGCCCGCCGTCATCCAGCGGAACGTGCTCGAGAACCCGAGCTGGTACACGGCCTACACGCCCTACCAGCCCGAGATCTCCCAGGGCCGACTCGAAGCGCTGATCAACTTCCAGACCATGGTCTCCGACCTCACTGGCATGGCCACCGCCGGCGCGTCGATGCTCGACGAGGGCACCGCCGTGGTCGAGGGCATGCTCCTGGCCCGCCGTGCCTCGAAGGTCACGGGCGACGCGTTCCTGGTGGACGCCGACCTGCTGCCCCAGACGGCCGCGCTCCTCGGCCACCGCGCCGAGGCGGTCGGCATCACCCTGCGCGGCTTCGACGCGGCCGACGGCCCCACCGACGAGCAGCTCGACGGCGCGTTCGGCGTGGTCCTGCAGTACCCCGGTGCCTCCGGTCGCATCGTCGACCCCACCCGCACCATCGAGCGCGTCCACGCCGGTGGCGGCATCGCCGTCGTCGCGGCCGACCTGCTCGCGATGACCCTGCTCGCCAGCCCCGGCGACCTGGGCGCCGACGTCGCGGTGGGCACCAGCCAGCGCTTCGGCGTCCCGCTCGGCTTCGGCGGCCCGCACGCCGGGTACCTCGCCGTCCGGGCCGGCCTCGAGCGCCAGCTGCCCGGTCGTCTCGTCGGGGTGTCCTTCGACGCCGACGGCAGCATGGCGTACCGCCTCAGCCTGCAGACCCGCGAGCAGCACATCCGCCGCGAGAAGGCGACGAGCAACATCTGCACCGCGCAGGTGCTCCTCGCCGTGATGGCCTCGATGTACGCGGTGTACCACGGCCCCGAGGGCCTGCGCTTCATCGCGCACCGGGTCGCCCGGACGACGACGGCGCTCGCCGACGTCGCCCGTGCCGCCGGTGCCGAGGTCGTGCACGACGGCTTCTTCGACACCCTGACGCTCCGGTTCGCCGGCCGCGCCGAGTCCGTCGTCACCGCCGCTCACGAGGCCGGGTACCTGCTCCACCTCGTCGACGCCGACACCCTGCAGGTCTCCGTCGACGAGACCACCGTGCCGGAGGACGTCGTCGCACTGGCCGCCGTCCTCGGCGCCGTGGACGTGACCGTCCCGGGGACCGAGACCGCCGTGCGGGACGCGGGAACGGGCCTCCCGTCCGGCCTCGAGCGCACGAGCGCGTTCCTGTCCCACCCGGTCTTCTCCGCGCACCGCAGCGAGACCCGGATGATGCGCTACCTCAAGCACCTGTCCGACAAGGACTACGCGCTCGACCGCGGCATGATCCCGCTGGGCAGCTGCACCATGAAGCTCAACGCGGCGACCGAGATGGCCGCCGTCACCTGGCCCGAGTTCGCGCGTCTGCACCCGTTCGCCCCGCGCGAGGACGTGCAGGGCTACCTCGACATGATCGGCGACCTCGAGACCTGGCTCGCCGAGGTCACCGGGTACGACACCGTGTCGGTCCAGCCGAACGCCGGCAGCCAGGGCGAGCTCGCCGGCCTGCTGGCGATCCGCGGGTACCACCGCTCGCGGGGTGACGAGGCCCG
The DNA here is from genome assembly GCF_016907335.1 of Curtobacterium herbarum. Classification (NCBI taxonomy): domain Bacteria; kingdom Bacillati; phylum Actinomycetota; class Actinomycetes; order Micrococcales; family Microbacteriaceae; genus Curtobacterium; species Curtobacterium herbarum. Next base: position 2,654,143 of record NZ_JAFBBT010000001.1, on the reverse strand, counting down.
CACGGTCTGCCTCATCCCGTCGAGCGCCCACGGCACGAACGCGGCGTCGGCGGTCCTCGCCGGCATGCGGGTCGTCGTCGTGGCGTGCGACGAGGACGGCAACGTCGACCTCGACGACCTCCGCGCGAAGACGACCGCGCACGCCGACGCCCTCGCCGCGCTGATGATCACGTACCCGTCGACCCACGGCGTGTACGAGCACGACATCACCGCGATCTGCGACGCCGTGCACGACGCCGGCGGGCAGGTCTACGTCGACGGCGCCAACCTCAACGCGCTCCTCGGGCACGCCCGCTTCGGTGACTTCGGCGGGGACGTCTCGCACCTCAACCTGCACAAGACGTTCTGCATCCCGCACGGCGGCGGCGGTCCGGGTGTCGGACCGGTCGCGGCCAAGGCACACCTCGCACCGTTCCTGCCCGGGCACCCGATGGCGCAGGAGCCCGACCGTCGCACCGGTGCGGCCGCGAACGCCGACGACGACCGCCCCGCCCACGCCGGCGGTCCGGTCTCGGCAGCGCCCTACGGCAGCCCGAGCATCCTGCCGATCACCTGGACCTACGTCCGGATGATGGGCGTCGAGGGGCTCACCCGTGCGACCGAGGTGGCCGTGCTCGGTGCGAACTACCTGGCGGCACGCCTGCGTGAGGCGTTCCCGGTCCTCTACACGGGCGAGTCCGGTCTGGTCGCTCACGAGTGCATCCTCGACCTCCGGCCCCTGCGCGAAGCCACCGGCATCACGGTCGACGACGTCGCGAAGCGGCTCGTCGACCACGGCTTCCACGCGCCGACGATGTCGTTCCCGGTCGCAGGCACGCTCATGGTCGAACCGACCGAGAGTGAAGACCTCGCCGAACTCGACCGGTTCGTCGACGCGATGCTCGCCATCCGGGCCGAGGCGGACGCCGTCGCCCGTGGTGACTGGCCCGCCGAGGACAACCCGCTCGTCAACGCGCCGCACACGGCCGCGTCGGTGATCACGGGGGAGTGGCAGCACGCCTACACGCGCGAGCAGGCGGTGTACCCGGCTGCCGGGCAGGCCGGACGGAAGTACTGGCCGCCGGTCCGCCGGATCGACCAGGCGTACGGGGACCGCAACCTCGTGTGCGCCTGCCCGCCGGTGGAGGCGTTCGCGTAGGACGCCAGTGCGGCACGACGGACGGGAGGCACGTGGCGGGATCGCCACGTGCCTCCCGTCCGTCCGTGGACCGGTCGTCAGGCCGTCGCGGGCGGATCATCCAGGGTGGAGCGCTCCGAATGCAAGCGGTTGCGGGCAACACCTGTGGTTCACCCGGGCGTCACCTCCACGCTGCACGGACGTTGATGCAAACGCAATGGATCCGCGGCGCTCGGGCGCAGACGCGCGGATGTTGCATCTTGCCGCAACGATCGTGCGACTTGGTTTCAGGCGTGTAACCGATGTCTCCAGGGTTTGGTCGGTCCTCTCTGTACTGCCTACAGTTCAGGAGTCAAACGTGCCGGGAGGGACCTCTGTGCCCGGCGCGTCCCATGCACCAGGAGGAACTCTTGATCAAGAAGCGCGCTGGGCTCACTGCCCTCGCCGTGCTCGGGGCCACAGCAATTGCCCTGACCGGCTGCTCCGGCAACGGTGGCGGAAGCGGCTCGGGCTCCGGCTCTGGCACTGCCAACGCCGCCGGCATCGTCACCACGAACGGCAGCGAACCGCAGAACCCGCTCATCCCGTCGAACACCACCGAGACCGGTGGCGGCAAGATCATCACGTCGCTGTTCGATGGTCTGTTCACGTACGACGCCGACGGCAAGCCGGTGAAGGAACTCGCCAAGAACGTCGAGACCACCGACTCGAAGACCTTCGACATCACGATCAACTCGGGGTGGAAGTTCACCAACGGCGAGGCGATCACCGCCGAGTCCTTCACGAAGGCGTGGAACTGGGCAGCCCAGAAGTCCAACGCACAGGGCGCGAGCTACTTCTTCGAGAACATCGAGGGCTACGACGCCGACAAGGACTCCGAGCTCACCGGCCTCAAGGTCAAGAGCGACGACGAGTTCACGGTCACGCTGAAGTCGGCGCAGTCGGACTTCCCGCTGTCCCTCGGCTACAACGCCTTCGTGCCGCTCCCCTCGGTCTTCTACAAGGACACCAAGGCCTTCGGTGAGAACCCGATCGGCAACGGTCCGTACAAGCTCGCGAGCAAGAGCGCCTGGACGCACAACCAGGACATCAAGCTCGTCACGAACAAGGACTACCAGGGCAAGCGCAAGCCGAAGAACGGTGGTCTGACGATCACGTTCTACACGTCCCAGGACACCGCGTACTCCGACGCCCAGGGCGGCAACCTCGACGTCCTCGACGCCGTGCCGGACGCGGCGTTCGCGACCTACAAGTCGGACTTCCCCGACTCGAACGTCAACCAGGCCGCCGCGATCTTCCAGGCGATCTACCTGCCCTACTACCTCGACCACTGGAAGGGCGAAGAGGGCCAGCTCCGTCGCGAGGCGATCTCGCTGTCGATCAACCGCAAGCAGATCACCAACAAGATCTTCCAGGGCACCCGCACCCCGGCCAAGGACTTCACCTCCCCGGTGATCGACGGCTGGACCGGCGACCTCAAGGGCTCCGACGTCCTCGAGTACAACAAGTCGGAGGCCAAGAAGCTGTGGAAGCAGGCCGACGACATCTCGCCGTACAACGACACGCTCACCATCGCGTACAACGCTGACGGTGGACACGAGGCCTGGGTCACCGCGGTGACCAACTCGATCTCCAGCACGCTGGGCATCAAGGCCGAGGGCAAGGCACTCCCGACGTTCGCCGAGGCGCTCGCGCTGCAGACGGACGACAAGCTCACGGGCGGCAGCCGCACCGGTTGGCAGGCCGACTACCCGTCGCTGTACAACTTCCTCGGCCCGACCATGGGCAAGGGCTCGTCGAACAACTACTCGCGCTACGACTCGGCCGAGTACAACGAGCTGCTCGCCAAGGGACGTTCGGCCTCGTCCGTCGAAGCCGGCAACAAGTTCTTCGACCAGGCTCAGGAGCTGCTGCTCAAGGACCTGCCCGAGATCCCGCTCTGGTACGCCAACGTGACCGGTGTCTGGTCCGCAGACAACGTGAAGAACGTCAAGTTCGGTTGGGACTCCGTCCCGCTGTACTACGACGTCGAGGTCACCAAGTAACACGCGGTCTCCTCGGAGACACATCGCGGGCAGGTATCCTGCTCCGCGGCCAACCGGACGGGGGTTCGGGGACCACGGTCCCCGAACCCCCGTACCACGGCGGTCAACACCTTCCCCCACGAACGCGGGCGCCGCCGCCCGCACCGGACACCCGTGCCGACCCTCGGACCGTCCACCCCTCACGACATGAACCTGAACGACATGCGCGCTGTGAACCAGGCAGGGATCTGATGCTCTGGTACCTCGGCAAGCGCCTCCTGCAGCTCATCCCCGTCTTCTTCGGGGCCACGTTCCTCATCTACTTCATGGTGTTCTCGCTGCCCGGGGACCCGGTCGCCGCACTGTTCGGTGACCGCCAGCCGTCGCCGCAGGTGATCGAAGCGATCCGGCAGCAGTACAACCTCGACAAGCCCTTCTTCGTCCAGTACCTGCTCTGGATCGGCGGCCTGTTCCGCGGTGACCTCGGCACGACGTTCTCGGGCCTGCCGGTCAGCCAGCAGCTCGCGGCGGCGTTCCCGATCACCGCGCGCCTGGCGATCCTGTCGCTCGTCTTCGAGGCCGTCGCCGGCATCGTCGTCGGCGTCATCGCCGGTCTCCGCAAGGGCAAGCTGTTCGACGCGACGGCCCTCGTCGTCTCGCTGCTGCTCATCTCGGTGCCGACCTTCGTCGTCGGCTTCCTGCTGCAGTACGTCCTCGGCATCAACCTCGGGCTGTTCCGCGTGACGGTCTCCGGCCAGGCGCCGTGGTCCGAGCTCGTGCTGCCGGCCATCGTGCTGGCATCGGTGTCGTTCGCGTACATCGTGCGACTGACCCGTGCGAGCGTCGCCGAGAACATGAGCGCCGACTTCGTGCGGACCGCCACCGCGAAGGGTCTGTCCCGCCGCCGCGTCGTCGGGGTGCACATCTTCCGCAACTCGCTGATCCCGGTCGTGACCTACCTGGGTGTCGACATCGGCAACCTGATGGTCGGCGCGATCGTGACCGAGGGCATCTTCAACATCCACGGTGTGGGTGGCACGGTGTTCCAGGCCGTCAAGCTCGGCGAGGGCCCCACGGTGGTCTCCTTCGTCGCCGTGATGGTCATCATCTTCATGCTCGCCAACCTCCTGGTCGACCTGCTCTACGCCGTCCTGGACCCGAGGATCCGTTATGCCAAGTAACACCGAACCCCGCTCGGCGACGCACTACGTCGCGCCGATCGAGGAGACTCCGCTCCTGGCGGTCGACCAGGTCAACGAGGACGAGAAGACCCGTTCGCTGTGGACCGACGCATGGGAGTCCATGCGCCGCCGTCCCACGTTCTGGATCTCGTCGATCCTCATCCTGCTGATCATCGTCGTCGCGGTCGCACCCGGACTGTTCACGCACCTGGACCCGCGCGCCGCGAACCTCAACGACAGCAACGAGGGTCCGCGCGCCGGCCACCTGCTCGGCTTCACGCGCCAGGGCTACGACGTGTACGCCCGCGTCATCTGGGGCGCGCAGAACTCGCTCATCGTGGGGCTGCTCGCGACCGTGCTCGTCACGATCGTCGGCATCGTGATCGGTGCCCTTGCCGGGTTCTACGGCGGCTGGCTCGACACGATCGTCTCCCGCATCGGTGACGTGTTCTTCTCGATCCCGACCGTCCTCGGTGCGATCGTGATCATGTCGGTCGTGCCGGCGCGGAACGCCGTGACCGTGTCGCTCGTGCTCGCGGTGTTCGCCTGGCCGCAGATCGCCCGCATCATGCGCGGCGCCGTGCTCAGCGCGAAGCAGGCCGACTACGTCACCGCATCTGCCGCGCTCGGCGTCAGCCGGTTCACGACGCTCGTGCGCCACGTGATCCCGAACTCGCTCGCACCGGTCATCGTCGTCGCGACGGTCTCGCTCGGCACGTTCATCGTGGCGGAGGCCACCCTGTCGTTCCTCGGCATCGGTCTGCCGCCGTCGGCCCTGAGCTGGGGCCTGGACATCGGCGCCGCACAGTCGTCGATCCGCACCAGCCCGTCGACGATCTTCTGGCCGTCCGCCGCCCTGTCCATCACCGTGCTCGCGTTCCTCCTCCTCGGTGACGTGGTCCGCGACGCGCTCGACCCGAAGGCGAGGGCCCGCCGATGAGCGACACACTCACCTCGCCGAACGCCAAGGCGTCCGGCACCTCCGGCGCCCCGCTGCTGGAGATCACCGACCTGCACGTCGGCTTCCGGACCCAGAGCGGCCTCGTGCAGGCCGTCCGCGGCGTGAACATGACCCTCGAGCAGGGCGAGCGTCTGGCGATCGTGGGGGAGTCCGGTTCGGGCAAGTCCACCAGCGCCCAGGCGATCATCAAGCTCCTCCCCGGCACCGGCCAGATCACCGGCGGCTCGATCAAGCTGAACGGGCGCGAGCTCGTCGGCCTGAACGAGAAGCAGATGGCCGAGATCCGCGGCACCGAGATCGGCTACGTCCCCCAGGACCCGATGTCGAACCTCAACCCGCTCTGGAAGATCGGGTTCCAGGTCGAAGAGGCCATCAAGGCGAACGGCATGGCGACCGGCAAGTCCGCGATCCGTGCCCGGGCCATCGAGGTCCTGCAGGAGGCCGGACTCGGTGACGCCGAGAGCCGCCTCAAGCAGTACCCGCACGAGTTCTCCGGCGGCATGCGCCAGCGCGTGCTCATCGGCATCGGCCTGTCGAGCCGCCCGAAGCTGCTCATCGCCGACGAGCCGACCTCGGCCCTCGACGTCACCGTGCAGCGCGTCATCCTCGACCACCTCGAGAGCCTGACGCGCGACTTCGGCACCTCGGTCCTGTTCATCACCCACGACCTCGGTCTCGCGGCCGAGCGCGCCGAGAAGCTCGTGGTGATGTACAAGGGCCAGGTCGTCGAGGCCGGTCCGTCGAAGGAGATCCTGGCGAACCCGCAGCACCCGTACACGCAGCGCCTCGTCGCCGCGGCACCGTCGCTCGCGAGCCGTCGCATCCAGTCGAAGGTGCAGCACCAGTCCGTCGCGATCGCCGACACCGGCAGCGAGGACGACGAGCTCCTGGCCCGTGCCCACGCGCGTGAGAGCGCGCCGGCGAAGGACCTGATCGTCGTCAAGGACCTGCAAAAGGTCTACAAGCTGCGTGGTCAGGGCATCGCCACCCGCGAGCTGAAGGCCGTCGACGGCGTCTCGTTCGCGATCCCGAAGGGCACCACCACCGCGCTCGTCGGCGAGTCCGGTTCGGGCAAGTCCACCGTCGCGAAGCTCGTGCTGCAGCTCGAGTCGATCACGTCCGGTTCGGTGCAGTTCGACGGCATCGACATCGGCGCGCTCAAGGGCAAGGACCTGTTCGACTTCCGTCGTCGCGTCCAGCCCGTGTTCCAGGACCCGTACGGCTCGCTGGACCCGATGTACAACGTCGGCAACACGATCGCCGAGCCGCTCAGCACGCACAAGGTCGGCGACAAGGCCTCCCGCCGTGCCCGGGTCCTCGAGCTGCTCGACCAGGTGGCACTGCCGAAGTCGATGGTCAACCGGTACCCGAGCGAGCTGTCCGGCGGACAGCGACAGCGCATCGCCGTCGCGCGTGCCCTGGCGCTCAAGCCCGAGGTCATCGTCCTCGACGAGGCGGTCTCCGCCCTCGACGTGCTCGTGCAGGGCCAGATCCTGGACCTGCTCACCGAGCTGCAGTCCGAGCTCGGCCTGACCTACCTGTTCATCACCCACGACCTGGCGGTCGTCCGCCTCGTCGCGGACAACGTGTGTGTGATGCGCAAGGGCCAGATCGTCGAGAAGGCGACGACCGACGAGGTCTTCGCCAACCCGCGCGAGCAGTACACGAAGGACCTGCTGGCCGCCATCCCCGGCGCCGGCTTCGAGTTCGGTCGCTGACCCGCACCTGCTGCGACACACGGAACGCGCCGCCCCGGCTCCGGGACGGCGCGTTCCGTCGTTCCGGGCGCCGGACGGGAGGCCCGCCCCACCTCGCGCAGGCCGGGCCCGGACGGGTGCCGGCCAGGCCCGGACCGGTGTCCGGCCAGGCCCGGTACCGGGCCTCGGTCAGTCCGGGCTCAGAGGCGTGCGCCGGCCATGCTGCCGGCGATCCCGAGCACGACGAGGGCGACGATCGCCCAACCGTGGACACGGTGCACGATGGGCGCGGCCGTCACGGTCGCCGGAGGTGCGCCGTCGTACTCGACGGGGGCGGGCACCCGCGCACGCATCTCGTCGGCCGCAGCGGCGACGGTGACCGGCACCGTGCCTCCCGGCCGTTCGAGGGCGAGCCGTGCCGTCGGCCGCGGCGCGATCCAGACCCGCTGCTCACCCTGGTCGGTGACGACCTCGAGGCCGTACTTCGACCGAACGTCCTGCACGCGCCGCCAGGCGAAGCGCGTGGTCCGGCGGACGTCGACCACGACCAGCTCGTCCTCGGTCAGTTCGATGCGCGGACGCCAGAGGACCACCCAGGCGAACCAGGCGGTGAAGAGGGACGGCGCCGGCACCAGCAACGCGGCGCGGAGGCCGTTCGTGAGGAGCCCGATGACGACGAGGGCGACCGCCACGACCCAGAGGGCGACGGCGAAGCGGCGCAGGTTCGTCGCGACGATCCGGACGGGCTCGGTCGGCCGGACGGGCGCGGTCGGTTCGGGCATGGTGGCAAGCCTAGGAGACGGCAGGTCGGCGATCGACGAGAGCGCCTCCCCGGGACCACCCACCGAGCGGACCAGACAGGCCGAGCACGTACCGGCAGGAGACCCGATGTCCCGGGGAGGCGAGCCCGGAGGTCTGCAGGGCCACCATCGTCACCCCGGCGGTCGCGTCTGTCAATGCTTCAGTCGACGAGCAGCTCGATCTGGTCGCGGATGACCTCGGCGCGCGGGAAGCGGAGGCCGACCAGGCCGACGTGTCGCCACCGCACCAGGCCGTCCGGGCCGATCACGAAGACCGACCGTCGCAGACCCAACCCGGGGACGTGTACGCCGTAGGCACGGATGACGTCGCCGGCGACGTCGGAGAGGAGGGGGAACGACAGCGATGCGTTCCGGGCGAAGCCCTCGTGCGAGTCGAGGCCCTGCGGGCTGATGCCCCAGACGACGGCGCCGAGGTCGCGGAAGTCGTCGAGCTCCTGCTGGTACGAGCAGAGCTGGGCGGTGCAGACGGGGGTGGCGTCGCCCGGGTAGAAGGCGAGGACCACCGGACGGCCGACCTGGGCCGCGAGCGAGTACTCCGCATCGGTGCGGACGCCGTCACGGACGACCATGCCGGGGAGGGTGAAGCCCGGTGCCGCAGTGCCCGTGTCGGGGATGGCCATGGGGCAACAGTACGGTCCGGGCAGTGGATGTGACGGGGACCGCACCGTGCATGTCCTGCGAGAGCGCACACCGGCTGGTCCGCCACGCTCGGCGGCTCGGCCGCTCCGATGCGCGCGAGGCCGGAAACAGGAGGGGCCGGACGCAGTGCGTCCGGCCCCTCGTGTCTGTCGGTCGGTGGCTACTTGGTGAAGCCGACCTTCGTCCAGTCGATGTTCTGCGCACCCGCGAACGCGCCGTAGTTGGCGAGCTTCGGGTTCTGCGCGACCAGCGCGGGCTTCGCGGTGATCGGCATCGAGTGGCCGATCGCCCAGACCTGCTTGTCGATCTTGTTCCAGATGACGTTGGCCTTGTCCGAGTCCGGCTCGGACAGCGCCTGCTTCGTCAGCTTGTCGATCGCATCCGAGCTGACACGGCCGTAGTTCTGGCCGGTGGCACCCGAGGTGTAGATCGTCGCCGAGCTGGAGTGGAAGCCGGTGCCGGCCCAGACGAAGATCGTCATGTCGTAGTTGCCCGGGGTGACGTACTGCTCGAAGAAGTCGTCGGTGGCGACCGTCTTCAGGGTGAGCTTGACGCCGATCTCCTTCAGCTGCTGCTGCATGACCTGCGCCAGCTGCTGCGAGGTCGGGGCACCGGACGGGATCGTGATGGCGATGGCCAGCTGCTTGCCGCCCTTCGAGCGGTAGGTGCCGTCCGTCTTCCAGCCGTCGTCGTCCAGCAGCTTCTTCGCCTTCTCGACGTCGAAGTCGCCGTTCGGCTTGGTGTTCGACTTGTAGCCCTTGTCCGTGGACAGGAACAGGTGGTTGTCGAGCGTGCCGAGCTTGTAGGGCAGCGTGCCGCCGATGACCTGGGCCAGGGCGTCACGGTTCACCGCGTGCTGGATCGCCAGCCGCAGCTGCTTGTCCTTGAGCAGACCGTTCGTCGAGAAGTCGACGTGCGTGTACTGCGCGGACGTCGAGGCCAGGATCTTCGTGTTCTTCGCGTTCTTCACCCGGTCGAAGCGTTCCGACGTCGTGGTGAGGACGGAGTCGATCTCCTTGTTCAGGTAGGCGTCGACGTCGGCGTTGCCGTCCAGCGAGCGGAAGATCACCTGGTCGAGCTTGGGCTTGTCGCCCCACCAGTTCTCGTCCGGCTTCATGGTGACGGTGCCTGCGGTCTCGTTCAGGTCCGTGATCTTGTACGGACCGGACGACACCGGGACCTTGCCCTTGTAGCCGTTGTTGAACTGGTCCGGCGTGCTGGTCTGGCTGGCCGGGTAGAGCGGGCTGAACAGGGACTTCCAGTCCGAGAACGGCGTGGCGAACTTCACCACGACGTCCTTGTCGGTCGCGCCCTTGGTGACGGAGGAGATGTCCTCGTAGCCGGTCGAGCCGGCGATCAGGTAGGCCTTGTCCGTGCCGTTGGTGGTCTTCCACTCGTTCTCGAAGTCACGCCAGGTGATCTCGGAGCCGTCGTTCCACTTGGCCTTGTCGTTGATCGTGTACGAGATCGTGAGCGGGTCGTTGCTCGTGACCTCGGCCTTCGACACGTAGTCGGTGTCCAGGGTGGGGGCACCCTTGTCGTCGATCGTGTAGATGTACGGCATCGTCGCCTGTTCGATCGTCGACGCGTCGACGAGCGGGCCGTCGACCTCGTTGTAGTTCCACTGCGAGACCCACTGCGAGATCGGCAGACGGAGCGTCCCGCCGTCTTCGAGGTCGGAGACCGGCTTCGGGTTGATCTGTGCCGAGGTCGGCAGGGTCTTCTTGCCCGAGTCGTCCGAGGACCCGTTCGACCCACCTGAGCCGCCCGAGCAACCGGTCACGGCGAGCGCGATGCCGGCGAGGGCCGCCGTCACCGCGAGGACTTTCCTGTGCTTCATTTCGTTCCCCTCTGGAAGATGTCGCTGAGCCTAGGGGCACCGCACGGGGGTCGAGGGCATTTTTCGTATCCGACGTGGTTTCGTTACGAGCCCGGCTGGGGCACGACATGTTCCGGAAACAAACGAGGCCCTATGGTGGCCTCCATGATCCGCTTCCTGGCGCGTCGATTCGTGTACTACGTCGTGCTCGTGTTCCTCGCGACCTCGCTGACCTACTTCCTCGCGTCAGCGACGTTCAGCCCCCGCTCCGTCTACGCGCAGCGGAACCCCGCGCCGTCGGCACAGGTGATCGACGACAAGCTCGACGACATCGGTGTCAACGACAAGACCCCCGTGGTGATCCGGTACGGGCACTGGCTCGACGGGGTCGTGCACGGTGACCTCGGGCAGACGATCCAGGACCGCTCGGTGAACCAGCAGTTCTTCCCGCGGCTGGGGGTGAGTCTCCGGCTGCTGCTCGTCGGGTCGATCGGGGGCATCGTGCTCGGGGTGCTCGTCGGCGTGTGGAACGCGATCCGCCAGTACAAGATCTCGGACCGGGTCAGCGCCGCGATATCGATCGTCCTGTTCTCGACACCGGTGTTCCTGACCGCCGTCATCCTGAAGATCGGTGCAACAAAGCTGAACCAGGACGCCGGCAGCCAGCTCATCAACTTCACCGGCGAGGCGACCCCCGGGCTCGACGGGTCGGCCTGGACGCTGCTCGTGGACCGCGGCGCCCACCTGCTGCTGCCGACGATCTCGATCGCGGTGGGCCTGATCGCCATCTACAGCCGGTACCAGCGCGCGACCATGCTCGACGTCCTGGGTTCGGACTTCCTCCGGACCGCCCGGGCCAAGGGACTGACGCGGGGCCGGGCCACGTTCAAGCACGGCCTGCGCACCGCGCTCATCCCGATGACGACGCTCTTCGCCTACGGGTTCCTCGGCATCCTGACCGGCGCGACCCTGACCGAGAAGATCTTCGCGTGGAACGGGCTCGGCTCGTGGTTCATCGACGCGGTGAACGGCAACGACGTCAACGTCGTGACGGCGTACACACTCTTCGCCGCGGTGGTGGTGCTCATCGCCGGGTTCCTCGCCGACGTCGCGACCGCCGCGCTGGACCCGCGCGTCAGGAGGGCATGACATGACCGACACCCGGATCGAACCCGTCGACCCGTCGCTCATCGCGAAGAGCGACATCCCGGCCCGCCCGAAGCGGCAGGGCAACCGGTTCCTGCAGACCACGCGGCGCCTCTTCATGAACCGTGGCGCCGGCGTGGGCCTGATCGTCATCGTGCTGCTGTTCGCCTTCGCGTTCCTCGGCCCGCTCGTCAGCCCCTGGCAGTACTCGCAGATCGACTACACGTCGTTCACCCGGCCGCCGAGCGCCGCGCACTGGTTCGGCACGAACGGCATCGGCCAGGACGTCTTCGCCCAGACCGCCCGGGGCATGCAGAAGAGCCTGCTCATCGGCCTGCTCGTCGCCGTGTTCTCGACCGCCATCGCCGCGATCACGGGGGCCGCCGCCGGGTACTTCGGCGGCTGGGTCGACCGCATCGTGATGTTCTTCGTCGACATGCTGCTCGTGCTGCCGTCGTTCCTCATCATCGCGATCATCAGCCCGCGCATCCAGAACGCCGGGTGGATCGTGCTGGTCGTGCTCATCACGCTGTTCGGCTGGATGATCACCGCCCGCGTGGTCCGCGCGATGACGCTGTCCGTCAAGGAGCGCGAGTTCGTCCGCGCCGCCCGCTACATGGGGATCGGCCCGTTCCGGATCATCTTCCGGCACGTCCTGCCGAACGTGGCGTCGTTCCTCATCATCGACGGCACGATCCAGGTCGCGACCGCGGTGCTCGGTGAGACAACGCTCAGCTACTTCGGCTTCGGCGTGCAGCCGCCGGACGTCTCCCTCGGCACGCTGATCGCGCAGAACCAGGACAACGCGCTGGTCAGCCCGTGGCTGTTCTACTTCGCCGCCGGTGCGCTCGTCATCTTCGCGATCGCCGCGAACCTGATCGGCGACGGTCTCCGCGACGCACTCGACCCGACCTCGACGACCGGCAAGCGCGAGAAGCGCAACCGACGTCGTGACCAGAACCAGGCGGCCGTGGACGTGGCCGCGTTGACCACACAGGCCGGTTCCGGCGCATGACCGCCGCACTGACGACCGGGGAAGCAGCATGAGCACCATCACGAACGGGTCGGCCGCGACGCCGACGACCAGCACCGAGCCGATCCTCCGGGTCCGCGACCTGCACGTCCGCTTCCCGACGCCGCGGGGGACCGTGCACGCGGTCCGCGGCGTCGACCTGGAACTCCGACGCGGCGAGGTCCTGGGCATCGTGGGGGAGTCCGGCTCCGGCAAGTCGGTGACGAGCATGGCCGTGCTCGGTCTGCTGCCCGACACCACGAAGGTCACCGGCTCCGTCGAGCTCGACGGCGAGGAGCTGCTCGGCCGTTCGGACAAGCAGATGAGCCGCCTGCGCGGCGACAAGGTCGCGATGGTCTTCCAGGACCCGCTGTCCGCGTTCACGCCGGTGTACACGATCGGCGACCAGATCGCGGAGACCGTCCGACTGCACCGCGGTGCCTCGAAGGCGGAGGCCCGTGACCGCGCGATCGAGCTCCTCGAGCTCGTCGGGATCCCCGAGGCCGCCCGCCGCGTCGACGCCTTCCCGCACGAGTTCTCCGGCGGCATGCGGCAGCGCGCCATGATCGCGATGGCGATGGCCAACGACCCCGACGTGATCCTGGCGGACGAGCCCACCACGGCACTCGACGTCACGATCCAGGCGCAGATCATCGAGGTGCTCCGGACCGCCCAGCGCGAGACCGGTGCCGCCCTGGTGTTCGTCAGCCACGACCTCGGGGTCATCGCGGGCATCGCCGACCGGATCGCTGTCATGTACGCGGGCCGGATCGTCGAGACCGCCACCGCCGAGGAACTGTTCGCCCGGCCGCGCATGCCCTACACGATCGGGCTCATCGGGGCGCTCCCGCGGCTCGACGCCACCGACCGGTCGCCGCTCGTGCCGATCCCCGGGTCGCCGCCGTCGCTCATCGGCCTGTCGGACGCCTGCCCGTTCGCCGCACGCTGCCCGCTCGTCACCGAGGTCTGCCGGTCGACCGAGCCGGCCCTCGCGCCGCCGGTCGGCATCGGGGTCGCAGCCGTCGACGCCGCCGCGGGCATCGACGTCGACACCGCGAGCACCGCGCTCCCGCCGCACGCTGCCGGCCACACCGCCGCGTGCCACCGCACCGCCGAGGTCGCTGCCGCCCACGCCGACGCCGGCCGGATCTTCTCGCTGCCGGTCATCCCCGAACACCCCGCCGCGGTCCAGGCGTCGCGCACCGACCGCGAGCCCGTCGTGCTCGTCGAGGGCCTGACGAAGACGTTCCCGCTCGTCAAGGGCGCCGTCTTCCGTCGCAAGGTCGGCGAGGTGTTCGCCGTCGACGGGGTCGACCTCGACATCCGCCGGGGCGAGACCCTGGGCCTGGTCGGCGAGTCCGGCTCCGGCAAGTCGACGACCCTGCACCAGCTGATGGACCTCGAGCGTCCCGAGTCGGGCACCGTCGAGCTGTTCGGTGAGTCCCTCGCCGAGGCCACCGCACGTGGCGCCGCCGGCACGCGGGCACTCCGCCAGCGCATCTCGATGGTGTTCCAGGACCCGTCCGCCAGCCTCGACCCGCGCATGTCGGTCTACGACGTCGTCGCCGAACCGCTCCGTGCGATCGGCGCTCCGGCGTCGCGGATCGACGAGCGCGTGCCGGAACTGCTCGGCCTGGTCGGACTGCAGGCCGCCGAGGCCGACCGCTACCCGCACGAGTTCTCCGGCGGGCAGCGGCAGCGCATCTCCATCGCCCGAGCACTCGCGGTGGAGCCCGACCTGGTCGTCCTCGACGAACCGGTCTCAGCCCTCGACGTGTCGATCCAGGCCGGCGTGCTCAACCTGCTCGCCGAGCTCAAGGCCCGCCTCGGGCTGTCGTACCTGTTCGTCTCGCACGACCTGTCGGTGATCCGGCACGTCGCCGACCGCGTCAGTGTCATGTACCTCGGCCGCACGGTCGAGGAGGGCGCCGTCGACGAGGTCTTCGAGCGCCCGATGCACCCCTACACGGCAGCCCTCATGTCCGCCGTCCCGGTGCCGGACCCCGTCGTCGAGCGCTCCCGGACGACGATCCTGCTGCCGGGGGACCCGCCGAGCCCGACCGAGCGGCTCACCGGCTGCCGGTTCCGGTCGCGCTGCCCGCTCTACGCGATCCTCCCCGAGGCGGAACGTCGCCGCTGCGAGACGGAAGCGCCGGAGAAGGCGCCCCGCCGTGGCGAGGACGTCGACCACCGGGGGGCCTGCCACTACCCGGAGAAGGTCGCCACGATCGCGGCGTAGCCGGCGACGGACGGGAGGCGGTGCGCACGACGTGCGCACCGCCTCCCGTCCGTCCGTGGTCGGGGACCGTGCGTCCGTGGCGCTGCTGGGTCTTCGGTGGGCTGCTCAGATCTTCGGGGGAGCTGATCAGATCTTCGGTGGGCTGATGATCGGCGACTCCCACGTCGGCGGTTCCGGGTACTCGCCGGGTCGGGAGGACGACGGGTGCCGTCCGCCGGCGCGGCCGCCCACGGCTTCGGAGAGTGCGTCGGCGTCGTTCGTCCAGAACAGGCCGCTGACGACGTCGAGCGAGTAGTGACCACTCGGTTGGACGAGGTACTGGATGCGCCAGCCGTCGTCGGTGTACCCGTCGAGGTAGTAGGTGTCCGTGATCCGCTCGACGTGGTGTCTCCAGCCGTTCGCTGCGAAGTAGTCGATCAGCGGCTCGAGATCGGACCGGGATCCGTGTGCACCCTCCGGGTCCCAGGACCGGCTCGACTCCAGCGCGTACGTGTTGTGCGTGTCGGCTCCGGCCAACGGGCGCATCCCGACCCCACCGATCTGCGGGATGTCATCGCCGCCGTTCCAGTGCCACTCGCCGTCGGAGAGCTGCCGTTGCGCGTCCGCGAGGACCTGCTGCATCGTCCGGTAGTGCTCGCGGTACCGGTCGAACTCGTCCTGCAACGACAGCGCGGCGACCTCCTGCCGCGTCAGTCCGGCTGCGTCGTGCTCCACGGTTCCCTCTCCGGACGTGCAACCGGCCGTCAGCCCGACCGTCAGGAGGACGGCGCCGATCGCACGGAGCGTCCTGGTCCAGGCGGTCATCCCGGCCTCCCGGTTGCGATGATCTCGGCGATGTGCCGCTGCGCTGTGGCGTCGGGCGACAGGTACCCCACGCCGGTCGACGGGTACATGTCGTGCCCGGTGACCGCTTCCGTCCCCGGCCCCGCCTCGGCCGAGAAGACGTGGACGCCCGGGAGGTCACGAGGGTCGGTCCGACCGATCCGGCCGAGGCGAGCCGTGTGGTCCCGATCGCCCTCCGTGGCGAACACCGCACCGACGTTCAGGTGCTCGGGCCGCGTGTCGTCCGTGAACCCGACCGAGCCGTAGGTGACGACGGCGTCGATCCGGTACCGCGTCTGCGCAGCCGCCTCGACCGCCACCGCAGAACCGTACGAGTGTCCGAGCACCGTGAGGCGTCCCGGAGCGTTGCCGTCCCGGCTGTCGTGGACCCCGTCGAGGAACGAGGCGAGCGCCGCCCCGCCGACGATCGCGCGTCGTTGCGCGGGGACCTCGACGAGTTCCGGTGCTCGGTAACCGATCCAGGAGACGACGGCGAAGGACGACGCCGGGGCGAGTCGCGCCGCCGCGTGCGCCAGGTCCTTCGCGGCGCGGACCTGCCCGTCCGTGCTGTCGAGGGTCGTGGTCGCGCCCGGCACGTTCACCGTCACGTTCGAGGCCGTGTCGAGGTCTCCGAGCGACACCGCGGCCACGAGGGCCCCGTCCGATGCACCGAAGCCGACGACCTGCGCCACGGCGGCGGTCGGGGCGTCCAGCCCCTGGGCCAGTCGGTCCGCCCGACGGACGCCCTTCCACAGCGCCGCCACCTGCTGCCGGAACTCGTCCACCGTCACCGCGCCGTACGTGTACGGCAGGCCGAGCATCCGGTACACCCGCTCCGGGTTCCCGAGTGCGGCCTGCAGCACCGCCCGCGATGCGATGTCCCGCGCCGCGGCGGGGACGCCGTCCAGGTTCGCGATCTGCAGCGTCGTCGTCAGGGGGAGTGCGCGCAGGTCGTGTTCGGAGAGCCCGAGCACCGACCAGGCCGCGGCGACCTCGGCCGAGGTGGCTGCCGGGTCGAACAGCCGCTGCAGTCCGGCCGGCAGCGTCGACGCCCCGGCGACGTCGAGCACGCCGTCCGCCAGGGACACCCCGCTGCCCGCGGCGGTGAAGGCGCTCGCGATCCGGCCCACCCAGGCGGTGTCCTCGACGTTCTCGGCGAGGTAGTCACCGAATCCGGCGAGGAGTGTGGCCTCGTCCACCGGCACCCACCCGCACCGGTCGGTGAAGCCCGCCCACGCGTTCCGGACCCGGTGGAGGTCCTGTTCGGTCGCGGCGTCCTGGGCGCCGGCGGAGCCGCTGAACTGCCGGAGTCGCCGCGGATCGGCCCCGCTCCGACCCGCGGTGCTGCCACCGCCTCCGCTGCTGCGCTGCCGCGACCGCGCGCGGAACGCCGCGGACACCGGGGTCGGGAGGACCGGGGCGTCCGACGGCTCGGGGTCCCACGCGGCGCTCGCCCAGTCCAGGGCCGGCCCGAGCGGCGCACCGACGGCGACCAACGCGTGGTCTCGTTCGCGTTCCCGGTGCTGCCAGGCCGTGTGGGCCTCCAGTCTCCGGCGTTCCTCGTCCGCCTGGCGGGTGACGACGTGCAGCTGGACCGTCAGGTCCTCGAGCGCCCTCGTCAACCGGCCCCGGTCCTCCGACTCGACGGTGCACGCGGCGGCGAACAGCCGCGCGTACGCACCGTGGAAGTCCTGCAGCGCGGTCTCCGCGCGCGCTCGTCGGCCAGCGCCGCTGGCCCGCAGGCGCAGCGCCACCTCGGTCAGGCAGGCGGCCAGCCGTGCCGCGGCCACCTCGTCGAACTCGATCCCCATCGTTCCCCACATCGCTCGTAGCAGTGTGTGGAACGTAGCATTTCAGCCGGCGGGATCGGGAACTCTCGGTATCCCTGTGGAGAAGTGGGCTCCGGGTGTCACGAGAAGAGCCCGGGGAAGGCCCGTGCGACGAAGGGGTAGCCGACGAACACGGTCGCGTCGAGGAGCACGTGGGTGATCACGAGGGGCAGCAGGCGGCCCCACCTCGTGTAGACCCAGCCGAAGACGACGCCCATCACCGCGTTGCCGACGAACGCCCCGAAGCCCTGGTACAGGTGGTAGCTGCCGCGGAGGAGCGCCGTGGACAGGATGACCTGCCATCGCCCCCACCCGAGGTCGCCGAGTCGCGAGTACAGGTAGCCGACGACGATCACCTCCTCCTGCAGCCCGGACCGGACGGCGGACAGCAGGAGCACCGGGATCGTCCACCAGTACGACCCGAGGGCGGCCGGGTCGACGGCGACCGTGATGCCGAGTGCCCGGCCCGTGAAGTACAGGGCGAGCCCGGGGATCCCGATGCCGAGTGCCATCAGGGCCGCGCCACCGAGGTCCGGGCGGACGCGGAAGCGGTCGATGCCGAGCCGGCCGAGGTGCGGACGCGAGCTGCTCCACAGCAGCATGCACACCAGCGCCACGGGGGCCAGGTCGACCGCGATGCCGAGCAGCTGGCGGGCGAGGTCCACGTACTGCACGGTCGTCGTCGAGGTGTTCAGCGCCGTGGACTGCTTCCCGAGCGGCGTCGTCTGGGACAGGTCGTCGATGATCTGCAGCACCGAGTAGAGCGCGCTGGAACCCAGTGAGAGCATGAGGACGACGGTGATCTCGGTCCACGTTCGCCGACGGCTCATGCGCTGTACTCCCTCTGCTTGCGAACTACCGGTAGACTGGCGAGTCGGGCATGGTCCCGAAAACCGTCGGGCACGGTCCCGCACCCTCGGGAACGGCCCGAAACCCGGGCACTCGCCCGATCATCTTCCGAACACAAAAGGATGTCCTGTATGGCGCTCGCCACTCGGTCCGACCTGCGCAACGTCGCCATCGTGGCACACGTCGACCACGGCAAGACCACCCTCGTCGACGCGATGCTGACGCAGACCAACTCGTTCGACGCCCACTTCGAGGGCGAAGACCGGATGATGGACTCGAACGACCTCGAGCGCGAGAAGGGCATCACCATCCTCGCGAAGAACACGTCGGTCCTCTACAACGGCAAGCACGCCGCAGAGTTCGGCGCGGGCGGTCCCATCACCATCAACGTGATCGACACCCCGGGCCACGCCGACTTCGGTGGTGAGGTCGAGCGCGGCCTCTCCATGGTCGACGGTGTCGTCCTGCTCGTCGACGCGTCCGAGGGCCCGCTGCCCCAGACGCGCTTCGTGCTCCGCAAGGCGCTCGCCGCCAAGCTCCCGGTGATCCTGCTCGTCAACAAGACGGACCGCCCGGACTCCCGCATCGACGAGGTCGTCTCGGAGAGCCAGGACCTGCTCCTCGGTCTCGCCTCCGACATGTCGGACGAGGTCGACGACCTCGACCTCGACGCGATCCTCGACGTGCCGGTGGTCTACGCCTCCGGCCGCAACGGTGCCGCGTCGCGCAACAAGCCCGAGGACGGCACGCTGCCCGACAACGACGACCTCGAGCCGCTCTTCGAAGCGATCCTCCAGCACGTCCCGGCCCCGACGTACGACGACGAGCACCCGCTGCAGGCGCACGTCACGAACCTCGACGCCTCGCCGTTCCTCGGTCGCCTGGCCCTCCTCCGCATCTTCCACG
The DNA here is from genome assembly GCF_016907335.1 of Curtobacterium herbarum. NCBI lineage: Bacteria > Bacillati > Actinomycetota > Actinomycetes > Micrococcales > Microbacteriaceae > Curtobacterium > Curtobacterium herbarum. The sequence continues at coordinate 2,635,081 of NZ_JAFBBT010000001.1, read as the reverse complement.
GTGAGATGAAGAAGGGGCAGACGGTCGCCTGGGTCAAGCACGACGGCACCGTCGTCAACGCCCGCATCACCGAGCTCCTCATCACCAAGGCACTCAACCGCTTCCCGGCCGAGTCCGCGGGCCCCGGTGACATCGTGGCCGTCGCCGGCTTCGACACGATCACCATCGGTGAGACCCTGAGCGACCCCGAGGACGTCCGTCCGCTGCCGACCATCACGGTCGACGCGCCGGCGATCTCGATGACGATCGGGACCAACACCTCGCCGCTCGTCGGCAAGGTCAAGGGCCACAAGCTCACCGCCCGCATGGTCAAGGAGCGCCTGGACCGCGAGCTGGTCGGCAACGTCTCGCTCAAGGTCGTCGACATCGGCCGCCCGGACGCCTGGGAGGTCCAGGGTCGTGGTGAGCTCGCACTCGCCATCCTGGTCGAGCAGATGCGTCGCGAGGGCTTCGAGCTCACCGTCGGCAAGCCGCAGGTCGTCACCAAGCGTGACGAGAACGGCAAGCTGCAGGAGCCGTACGAGCACATGACGATCGACACGCCGGAGGAGCACCTCGGCGCCATCACCCAGCTCATGGCTGCCCGCAAGGGCCGCATGGAGAACATGGTGAACCACGGCACCGGGTGGATCCGCATGGAGTTCATCGTGCCGTCGCGTGGCCTCATCGGCTTCCGCACGTCCTTCCTCACGGAGACCCGCGGCACCGGCATCGCGAACGCGATCTTCCACGGCTACGACGAGTGGGCCGGCGCGATCCAGACCCGCATCAACGGCTCGATCGTCTCCGACCGCTCCGGTGTGGTCACCCCGTTCGCCATCACGAACCTCCAGGAGCGCATGTCGTTCTTCGTCCAGCCGACGGAAGAGGTCTACGAGGGCATGGTCATCGGCGAGAACTCGCGCGCCGACGACATGGACGTGAACATCACCAAGGAGAAGAAGCTCACCAACATGCGGTCGGCCAACGCCGACACGTTCGAGTCGATGACGCCGTCCCGGCAGCTGTCGCTCGAGGAGTGCCTCGAGTTCGCCCGCGAGGACGAGTGCGTCGAGGTCACCCCGGACGCTGTCCGCATTCGCAAGGTCGAGCTGGACGCCTCGGCTCGCCAGCGCTCCTACGCGCGCCTCAAGCGCCAGGACGCGTAAGTCACACACCCTGGAGGCCCGTCCTCCGTCCCACGGCCCGGTCACCGCTCGCAGGTGGCCGGGCCGTCGGCGTCGGGAGACACGGTCGGGAGATACGGTGGACGGGTGACTCTCGACCTGCTCTCCATCTACCAGGACCTGCACGCCCACCCGGAACTCGGCTTCCAGGAGCACCGCACCGCGGGCGTCGTCGTCGACCGCCTGACCGAGATCGGCGGCATCACCGTCACCACTGGCGTCGGTGGGACGGGTGTCGTCGGGGTCCTCGAGAACGGTGACGGTCCGGTCGTCTGGCTCCGCGCCGACATGGACGGGCTGCCCGTGCAGGAGCGCACCGGCCTGCCCTACGCCAGCACCGCCCGCGCGACGGACGAGGACGGCAACGAGGGCCCGACCATGCACGCCTGCGGGCACGACATCCACGTGACGTGGCTGCTCGGCACCCTCGAGCGCCTGGTCGCGACCCGCGCCGACTGGAGCGGCACCGTCGTCGCGGTGTTCCAGCCGGCGGAAGAGGTCATCTCCGGTGCCCGCGCGATGATCGACGACGGCCTCGTGGAGCGCTTCCCGACGCCCACCGTGGTCCTCGGGCAGCACTCGGCCCCGGCACCGGTCGGCGTCGTGGCCGTGGGGTCCGGCGCCGTGATGGCGTCGAGCGACCGGTTCACCGTGACGTTCAACGGCCGCGGAGCCCACGGCTCGGCACCGCAGGCGTCCCTCGACCCGATCGTCACGGCGGCCTCCGCGGTGGTGCGACTGCAGACGATCGTGTCGCGTGAGGTCGGTCCGAGCGACGCCGGTGTCGTCACGGTGGGCTCGTTCCACGCCGGCACGCGGCCGAACATCATCCCGGACACGGCGGTCATCGAGATCTCCACCCGGGCGCGCAACGAGGAGACCCGTGCGGCGATCATCGCCTCGATCGAGCGGATCGTCCGGGCCGAGAGCGAGGCCGGGGGACTGGCCGCGCCGACGATCGAGCGGGCTCCGGGCGCCGACGTGCTGGTGAACGACGCCGACCAGGCCGCGGTCGTGCTCGAGGCCGTCCGCGCTGCCGTGCCGCACGCCGTCGACATGGAGTCCGGGCTGGCGATGGCGTCCGAGGACGTCGGCCAGCTCGCCACCGCCGCAGGGGCCCCGATCGTCTACTGGTTCACCGGCATCACCGACCCGGAGCTGTTCCGCCGCGGCGAGGACATCCCGAGCAACCACTCGCCGTTCTACGCCCCGCAGGCCGACACCGCGATCCCGGTCGGGGTCGACGCCCTGGTCGCGGCAGCCCGGGCGACGCTCGACTGACACGCGCGGTGCCCGGCTGCCCCTCGGTGTTGATGTCCCCGGTGCTGATGCCCCCAGTGCGGGTGATCACCCAGCGGATGCTCGACCACTTCGAGGGCGGGGCGGTTACGGTACCCGCATGCGTCACCCGATCCGCACCTCCCTGACCGCTGCCGTCGCTGCCGGTGTCGCCCTCGCCGGCCTCAGCGGTTGCTCCACCGCGAGCCTGGACCAGGCGACCGACCTCGGGTCGTCGGTGGCGTCGAGCGTGTCCGACACCGTGCAGGGCATCGACGGCGCAGCGATCCAGCAGGGGATGGCGAAGGTCGCGGGCGGGATCGACGGCGCGCTCGACACCGCCCTCAAGGGCACCAGGGTGACGAGCGACGGGCAGGTGCCCGCGGGCTTCCCGTCCGCGGCCGTCCCGCTCGTCGACGGCACCGTGCTCGGCGGTGGTGCGGGCCCGGCCGGCTCCGGGTGGGTCGTGCAGGTGCACACGTCCTCGGTCGACGACTTCGCCGGCGCCGCGCAGCAGCTCGCGGACGCCGGCTTCACGAAGTCGGCCGAGCGTGCCGACTCCTCGAGCGCCTTCGGGCTGTTCCGGAGCGACGACCACCGGGTGGTCGTCACCTTCTCGTCCGACCACGACGGTGGCGCCACCGCGACGTACATCGTCACGCCCCGCTGACACCCGCCGCCCCGACGGCGTCCCGTACGCTTGCAGGCGATGTCCACGGTCACACGCCCCGAGCGCGTCCTCTTCGTCCACGCGCACCCCGACGACGAGACGCTCGCGTCCGGCGGCACCATCGCGACGCTGCTCGAGCTCGGCGCCCACGTGACCGTCCTGACGGCCACCCGGGGTGAGCGCGGCGAGATGCTCACCGAGGAGCTCGCGCCGCTGGCCGGGGACGGCCTCCGGGTCGCTGCGCACCGCGAGACCGAGATCGCCGCCGCGCTGGCTGCCCTGGGCGGACCCGCGCACCTCTGGCTCGGCGGTCCCGGAGCCCGGCCCACGGACCTCCCGGCCCGGCGGTACACGGACTCGGGCATGCAGTGGGGCCCGGACGGGCGAGCCACCTCGGCCGGTGACGCCCCGGCCGACTCGTTGACCCACGCGGACCTCGGCGAGGTCGTCGACGACGTCCGCGCCGCCATCCGCTCGACCGGTGCCGACGCCGTCGTCAGCTACGGCGACGACGGCGGCTACGGACACCCCGACCACCTCCGCATCCACGCCGCCGCCCGGTACGCCGCGCAGGCCGAGGAGGTCCCGTTCTCGATGATCGTGGACCCCGACTCCGGGCTGGCGGACCTCACCGTCGACGTCCTGCCGGTTCGGGGCCGGGTCCGCGCGGCACTCGAGCAGTACCGCAGCCAGGTCGCGGTCGACCCCGCCGACCCGCAGGACCCCGTGTCACTGTCGTACGTCATGCCGCACGGTGTCCGGCACCAGGTGCCCGCGGTCGAGGCCTTCCGGCACGACACACCCCCGGCACCGGCCGCTCCGCAGACCTACGCCGAGATGTCCGGTCAGGGCAAGGCCACCGCGGTCGTCGTGGCCGCCGTCGTCGGGGTCCTCGTCGGCGCCCTCGGCACGATCACGCACCAGCAGACCATCGCGATCGGCTCGTGGAGCACCGCCCCGCTCGGCATGGTCCTGACCACCCTCATCGTGGTCGGCATCGTCGTCGGCATCCGCCTGCTGTACCGGTCGCGGCTGCTCGTCGCGGCGGTCGGCATCGGGATCATCCTGGCCACGCAGGTGCTGGTCGCGGTGGCCGGAGACGCCTCCCCGCTGGTGCCGGCGAACCCCGCCGGCTACGTGTGGACGTTCGGACCGGCGGTCGTCGCGATGCTCGTCCTCGCCTGGCCCGACCTCACCGGGCTCCGCGCCCAGCAGCCGGGGAACGGGCAGCAGCCGACGAACGGACAGCGGCCGACGGACGAGCCGCGGTCCGTGGTCGCAGCCCCGCACGAGTAGGCTGGCAGTCGCTCAACCCCCGGAAGGGAGCACTCGCTCGTGACCTACGTGATCGCCCAGCCCTGTGTCGACGTCAAGGACCGCGCGTGCATCGACGAATGCCCCGTGGACTGCATCTACGAGGGTGACCGATCGCTGTACATCCACCCCGACGAATGCGTCGACTGTGGTGCCTGCGAGCCGGTCTGCCCGGTCGAGGCCATCTACTACGAGGACGACCTCCCCGAGCAGTGGGCCGACTACTACAAGGCCAACGTCGAGTTCTTCTCCGAGATCGGGTCGCCCGGTGGCGCGGCCAAGGTCGGCGTGATCCACGCGGACCACCCGGTCGTCATGGCGCAGCCGCGGGCCTGACCCGTGCCGCTCGACCTGCCCGACTTCCCCTGGGACCAGCTCGCTCCGTACAAGCAGCGCGCCACGGCCTACGACGGCGGCATCGTCGACCTCAGCGTCGGATCGCCGGTCGACCCCACACCGGAGATCGTCCGACGGGCCCTTGCCGACGCCACCGACGCGCACGCCTACCCGCAGGTCGCCGGCACCCCGGCCCTCCGTGACGCCATCGCTGCCTGGTACGGCCGACGGCAGGGCGTCCAGCTCACCGCCGACCACGTCCTGCCGACCATCGGGTCGAAGGAGTTCATCGCGGGCCTGGCGCTCTGGATGGGGCTCGGACCCGGTGACACGGTCGTGTTCCCGGAAGCGGCGTACCCGACCTACGAGCTCGGTGCCGCCCTGGTGCGTGCCGACGCCCTGGCCGCCGACGACCCCGCCTCGTGGCCGTCGAGCACGAAGCTCGTCTGGCTGAACTCGCCGGGCAACCCCGACGGACGCGTCCTCTCGATCGAGCAGCTCCGCGCCGCCGTCGACCGCGCACGCGAACTCGGCGCCGTGATCGTGGGGGACGAGTGTTACGCCGAACTCGGCTGGGACGCTCCGTACGACACCACGCCGACCCCGACGATCCTCGACCCCCGTGTCGTGGGCGACTCGTTCGACGGCGTCCTCAGTGTGTACTCGCTGTCGAAGCAGTCGAACCTCGCTGGGTACCGCGCGGCCTTCGTCGCCGGCGACCCGGCCCTGCTCGCCGACGTCCTGGCGATCCGCAAGCACACCGGCATGATGCCGCCGTTGCCCGTCCAGCACGCGATGATCGTCGCGCTCCAGGACACCACCCACGTCCAGCAGCAGAAGACCCGGTACCGCAACCGGCGGAACGTGCTCCGGACGGCATTCGAACGCGCCGGCTTCCGCATCGACGCCAGCGGCGCCGGGCTCTACCTCTGGGCGACCCGTGACGAGCCCGCGCTCGACACCGTGGCCTGGCTCGCCGAACGCGGCATCCTCGTCGCCCCGGGCACGTTCTACGGGGCTGCCGGCGCCCGCCACGTGCGCGTCGCTCTGACCGCGACGGACGACCGGATCGCCGCCGCAGCCCAGCGCCTCGCCAGCGCAGGCCGGGTCGCGAACGGCTGACGGGCCTCCCGTCCGGCCGTCCGCCCACCGGCGACGCGTCTGCGCAACAGCGGTTCCACACCAACTCCCGAGCCGTTGCATGTACCGGAGCGACAGTCGCCGCGATTAGGCTGTCCAGCGTGACTGACACTGCCAACGACGCTCAGAAGACGGCCACACCGCCCACGACGCCCGTCCCCGTGAGCCCCGGCGCCGACCAGGCGACCGAGACGGCCACGCTGACGTACCCGGGGGGCACGGCGGAGTTCCCGATCCTGCAGAGCGTCGACGGCGCCTCCACGATCGACATCTCGACGCTCAAGAAGCAGACCGGGCTGAACACGCTCGACTACGGCTTCGTGAACACCGGGGCCACCAAGAGCGCCATCACCTACATCGACGGCGACCAGGGGATCCTGCGCTACCGCGGGTACCCGATCGACCAGGTCGCCGCGAACTGCACGTTCCTCGAGGTGGCCTGGCTCCTCATCTACGGCGAACTGCCGACGCCGAGCGAACTCGAGGCGTTCGACAGCCGCATCCGCAGGCACACGCTGCTGCACGAGGACCTCCGCCGGCTGTTCGACGCGCTGCCGCACTCCGCGCACCCGATGTCGGTGCTGTCCAGCGCGGTGAGTGCCCTGTCGACCTACTACGAGGACGACATGGACGTCGACGACCCCGAGAAGGTCGAACTGCAGACCGTCCGGCTGCTCGCGAAGCTCCCCGTCATCGCCGCGTACGCGCACAAGAAGGCGATCGGCCAGGCGTTCCTGTACCCGGACAACAACCTGTCGTTCGTCGACAACTTCCTGCGCCTGAACTTCGGCACGATGGCCGAGGCGTACCAGCCGAACCCGGTGCTCTCGAAGGCCCTCGAACGGCTGCTCATCCTGCACGAGGACCACGAGCAGAACGCCTCCACCTCGACCGTCCGGCTCGTCGGCTCGACGAAGGCGAACATGTTCGCCTCGATCTCCGCCGGCATCAACGCCCTCTACGGTCCGCTGCACGGCGGCGCGAACGAGGCCGTCCTCGAGATGCTGCAGCAGATCAAGGACTCCGGTGAACCCGTCACGCGGTTCGTCGAGCGGGTGAAGAACAAGGAGCGCGGCGTGAAGCTCATGGGCTTCGGGCACCGCGTCTACAAGAACTACGACCCCCGCGCGAAGCTCGTCAAGGAGTCCGCGGACGAGGTCCTCGAGGCCCTCGGTGTGCAGGACGACCTGCTCGACATCGCGAAGGAGCTCGAGCAGATCGCGCTCGAGGACGAGTACTTCGTCAGCCGCAAGCTCTACCCGAACGTCGACTTCTACACGGGCATCATCTACAAGGCGATGGGCTTCCCGCCACGGATGTTCACGGTGCTGTTCGCCATCGGTCGCCTGCCGGGCTGGATCGCGCAGTGGCGCGAGCTGAACAACGACCCGCTCAACAAGATCGGGCGGCCGCAGCAGCTGTACGTCGGGTACCCCGAGCGGGACCTGCCGCAGCGCTGACGCCGGTCGCGCGCGAGTGCGCGCTGGCGCCGGTCGCGCGAGCGCGCGCGGACGGGAGGCCCGGGGCCGGTCACACAGACCGGCCCCGGGCCTCCCGTCGTCCGGGGCCTGCCGTCGTGCCGGGGCTCCCGCTGTCCCGGGCCTGCCGTCGTCCTGTCGGATCCGCTCGGCTCAGTCCAGCGCGTCGAAGTCGTCCCAGATCGCCGTCTCGAGCGCCGGGTACTCCGCGAGGTGCGGGCGGAGGTCGTCCTCCACCTGGACGCCCCACTGCTCGAAGAACGGGGTGAGGTCGTGCCCCGCGACGTGCGTGGCCTGCAGGATGAAGGCGCGGCGGGCCTCCCGGTCGCTGCCGGCGGCGACGTCGGCGCGCGCCCGCGCGGCGACGGTGGACAGGAAGTCCTCGCCGTACGCGCGGCGCAGCTGGTCGAAGACCAGGTGCCGGGTCATGCCGTTCATCTGGTTCGACCAGAAGTCACGCTCGTCGACCGGCTGCTGGCGGAACCGGTCGAGCTTCGCGCGCCACGAGTCGAGCGGGTTGCGCTGGTGCACCTGCTCCTCGAGCACGAAGCTGGCGAGGTCCTGCGAGATCGTCCCGTCAGCCTGGCCGTGCTGGTTCGTCCAGCGCATCACGTCCTGCTGGAACACGCGGCCGAACGCGTTGCGGAGCGCCTGCTCACCGGCTGCCGAACCGTCGCTCGTGAACAGGTGGTGCGGGGACGCGTGGTCCGTCGGGAACGCCACCCAGCCCTGGTGGACGTTCGTCGGGGCGTTCGCGCCGGCGTCGCCGTAGCTCGGCGTGGTGATGTGCACACGGTGGCCGGTGTCGGCGACGCCCCACACCCGCTGGTTCGTCCGGACGGTCTCGTCCCAGCGCTCCATCCGGACGTCGAGGTCGTCGCCGGCGATCAGCGCCTCGTTCTGGTCGCTCTGCGGAGCCGTCCGGTCGGAGCGGAGGACGTCAGCCTGCACCTGCTCGCCGATCAGCGAGAAGAACGGCGAACGGTCCCAGTCGCGCAGCTGCGTGTCGAAGTCGGCGCGGTCGGTGACGCCCGCGATGTAGGTCGGGACGGGAGCGCCGCCGCGGACGACGACCGTGCCACTGTCGCTGGTGCTCCGGTCGATGATGCTGACGAGGCCGTCGTGCGGCGCGGTGATCGTGTTCTGGCCCGGGTGGAGCGCCTGCGTCGCGATGCCGACGTCGCCGCACCGGTTGATCCCGAAGTAGTTGCCGTGCTGGCCGATGGCGACCTCGGCGTCGGTCACGCCCTCGGGGACCTCGACCACGAAGGTCTGGTGGGCGCGGATCCACCGGCCGGCCTGGCGGAGGTCGCTCCGTGCCGCCTGCGTGCCGTCGTGCTCCTGGGCGGCGAGGGCGCTGCCGATCGGGCGGACTGGGACGTCGGTGTGGCCGCTGGTGACGGTCGGCCAGGTGTGCTCGGGGGTGGGGGACTGGGTGTCGCCGTCGTCGGGGGTTTCGGTGCCGGGCGTCCCGGTACCGGGGGTCTCGGTGCCGGGCGTTTCCGTGCCGGGGGTTTCGGTGCCGGGTGTCTCGGTGCCGGGCGTCTCCGTGCCGGGGGTTTCGGCGCCGGGCGTCTCCGTTCCGGGCGTCTCGGTGGCGTCGTCGGCCGAGCAGCCGGTCACGGCGGCGCCGTCGACGGAGCAGTGTTCCGGCAGGGCACCGGCGGCGTTCAGCAGGTAGAGCGGTACCTCGAACGTCGCACCCGGTTCGAGGAGGCCCGAGGGAGCGATCCGCACGTGGGTGCCGTCGGTCTGCACGTCGACGCGGGCACCGAGGCGGTTGTGCACCATGCCGGTCGGCAGGTCGAACTCGACGGCCGACGCGGCAGGCGTGCTGCCGGTGTTGTGGAACGTGAACACCGCATCCGTCACGGCATCGGTGACGACGGTGGTCCGGAGCGAGGCGGTGACGTCCGAGGAGGGCGCAGCCTGCGCGGCGGCGGGGACGAGGACCGTGCCGAACACGGTCGAGGCGAGGACGAGCCCACACGTGCCGAGGCGTGCGGCGCGACGGGCGGCGGGGGAGGGCGGGGTCATGACGGATCCTTCGATCGGGACAAGGTCGGCCGAAAGTATGTCATATATCGCGGACGGGATACCAATTGCATGCCTGCCTCGCGCGCTCGGCGTTCCGGCCCGGCCCGGGGGCGGGCCCGAAGCGCGCGAGCGGGCGGAACACCATGGTGCGGAGGTCCGGCGCCTCGCATTCGTGCCCGCTCGCGCGGTGGTCGCGGTCCGCCAGCTGCCGTTGCGGGCTGGGCACGTGCCTCCAGTCCCGCCGCGAACGGCGAACGGGCGGAATGCCACGGTCGGAGGGCGGGTGGCGGTGGTCTTCCGCCCGCTCGCGGGCCGGGAGGCTCGGCCCGCGCGTCGGCGCAGCGCGGCGGGTGCCGAGTGGGCGGAATGCCACGGTCGGAGGGCGGGTGGCGGTGGTCTTCCGCCCGCTCGCCGGTCGGGAGGCGTGGCCCGCGGGTCAGCGGAGTGCGGCGGGCGTCGAGTGGGCGAGATGCCACGTCCGCAGGGAGGACGGCCCTGGTGTTCCGCCCGCTCGCCGGTCGGGAGGCACAGCCCACCAGACCGATGCCGCCAGCGCCCGGCGGACGGGCGCCCCGGCGACGCCGAGCGGGCGGAACACCAGGTGGCGGGTGCGCCGCACCCTGGCATTTCGCCCGCTCGCGCCTGGTGCCCGCTCGCGCCCGCTCGAGGCTGGCGGGATGGTGCCCGGGCTCGGCGCCCGAGGCGCGCGGGTCAGGTGCGCGCCGAACTCCCGGCCGGCGGGAGGCACGGCCGGGCGCGAACGGACGGGAGGCCCGTCACCCGCCCGTCGGACGTGTGACGGGCCTCCCGTCGGTTGCGCTGCGGCGCCCTGGTCAGGTGTGCAACGCCGTGTTGAGCTGGATCCCCTCGCCCTTCCGCTGCAGCGCCTCGACCGCGCCGGTCATGGAGTTGCGGCGGAACAGGACGTTGGGCGCGTCCGAGAGCTCGGCGGCCTTCACGGTGCGCGGAGTGCCGTCGGGGTTCGGCGCGGCACCGACCAGGACGACCTTGGTGCCCGCGGTGACGTAGAGCCCGGCCTCGACCACGGAGTCGTCCCCGAGCGAGATGCCGAGTCCGGCGTTCGCACCGAGCAGGGCCCGCGCGCCGAGTCGGACGCGGTGGGTGCCGCCGCCGGAGAGCGTCCCCATGATCGACGAACCGCCGCCGACGTCGGTGCCCTCGCCGACGACGACGCCCTGCGAGACGCGGCCCTCGATCATCGCGTTGCCCAGGGTGCCGGCGTTGAAGTTGACGAAGCCCTCGTGCATGACCGTGGTGCCCGGCGCCAGGTGCGCACCGAGCCGGACCCGGTTGGCGTCGCCGATCCGGACGCGGTCGGGCACGACGTAGTCGACCAGGCGCGGGAACTTGTCGATCGCGTGCACGGCGATGCCCGCGCGCTGCAGGCCCGGACGGAGGCGGGTGAGGGACTCGGGGTGCACCGGGCCGGCGTTCGTCCACGCGACGATCGGCAGGTGGCCGAAGACGCCCTCGAGCGAGATATCGTTCGGCCGGACGTGCAGGTGGCTCAGCAGGTGCAGACGGAGGTAGGCGTCCGGCGTGCTGGCGGGAGCGTCGTCGATCACGATCTCGACGGTGGTCGTCTCGATCCGGACGTCCCGGCGCGGGTCGTCCCCCACGGCTGCGGTGAGCTCGGCCGGGACGGTGGCGTCCGCCGGCAGCGATCCGAGGTGGGTCGTCGGGAACCAGGTGTCGAGCACGGTGCCGTCGGCGGCGACCGTGGCGAGGCCGTGACCCCAGGCGTGCGTGGGGCGGGCCGGGGCGGGCGGGGCAGGCTGCGGAGTCGTCTCGGTCACCCTCCGAGGGTACCGAGCAGCCCGCGCGGGCGACCGTCCACCCGGACTCCTGTGGAGAACTGCGACCGGCGAACCGGAGAACCGCAACCGGCGAACCGGGGAACCACGACCGGCGATCTGTGGGACTGTGCAGAACCGCTGACCCGCGGGGAACGATCGGTAGGCTGCCCGCATGCCGCAGCCGCTCGACCTCTCTGCCTCGTCCATCGACATCACCCGCGCGATCTGCGACATCGAATCGGTGTCCGGCAACGAAGGCGCGCTCGCCGACGCGATCGAAGCCGCCCTCGCGCCGCTCGACCACCTCGACGTGGTCCGGGACGGGGACGCCATCGTCGCCCGCACCGACCTCGGCCGTGACCGCCGGGTGGTCATCGCGGGCCACATCGACACGGTGCCGCTCAACGACAACCTGCCGACGGAGTTCCGCACCACCGACGACGGCACCGAGATCCTGTGGGGCCGCGGGACGGTCGACATGAAGGCGGGCTGCGCGGTGCAGCTCAAGCTCGCCGTGGACCTCGTCGCGCCGAACGTCGACGTCACCTGGGTCTTCTACGACCACGAAGAGGTCAGCGACGCGCTGAACGGCCTCGGCCGCCTGGCCCGCACGCGGCCCGAGCTGCTCGCCGGTGACTTCGCGATCCTGGGGGAGCCGTCGGGGGCGCAGATCGAGGGCGGCTGCAACGGCAACCTGCGCGCCGAGGTCCGCACGTTCGGCAAGCGGTCGCACAGTGCACGCAGCTGGATCGGCGACAACGCGATCCACAAGACCGCCCCGATCCTGGCCACCCTCGCCGCGTACGAGCCGCGCACCGTGACGGTGGACGGGCTCGAGTACCGCGAAGGACTCAACGCCGTCGGCATCTCGGGTGGCATCGCCGGCAACGTGATCCCGGACGAGGCGATGGTCCACGTCAACTACCGCTTCGCGCCCTCCCGCTCCGCCGAGGAAGCGGTCGCGCACATCCGCGAGCTGTTCGACGGCTACGACGTCACGATCGTCGACCTGGCCGCCGGTGCCCGCCCGGGCCTCGACGCGCCGCTGGCGCAGCAGTTCGTCGCTGCGGTCGGCGGCCCCGCGCCGCGACCGAAGTACGGCTGGACCGACGTCGCACGCTTCTCGGCCCTCGGCGTGCCGGCGGTCAACTACGGCCCCGGCGAGCCGGTCTTCGCGCACCACGACGACGAGCAGGTCCCCGTCGCCCAGATCACCGCCGTCGAGGACGGACTGCGGCGGTGGCTGACGGCGTGACCACCGCCTCCTGGGCCGTGCAGCGCGCACGGTCGACGGGAGCGGCACTGATGTGGGTGGTCGTCCGGTGGCGACTGCTGCCCTGGTGGCTGCGGATCACCGTGGTCTACACGCTCTCGCGTGTGCTGACGACGGTGCTGCTGACCGGGTTCGCGCGGATCCAGACCGCGAACTCGTTCACGGTGCAGCACCCGTCGTACCTGTCCTTCGCGTCGATCTGGGACGGTGCCTGGTACCGGGTGATCGCGGCGTCCGGCTACCCCTCGACCCTGCCGGTGGACGCCGCCGGGCACGTGACCGAGAACGCGTGGGCGTTCATGCCCGCGTACCCGTTCACGATACGGGCGATCATGACGGTGACGGGCGGGTCGTTCGAGCTCGTCGCCGTCGGGGTGTCGCTGCTCGCCGGCTGGGGCGCGGCGCTGGTGTTCCGCCGCTTGATGGGACGTTTCCTCGACCCGGCCCGGGCGACGTTCGCCACGGTGCTGTTCTGCTTCGCGCCGGTGTCGGTGATGTTCCAGGTCGCCTACGCCGAGGCGATGGGGCTCCTGCTCCTGCTCGTGGCCCTGCTGCTCCTGGTGCAGCGGCGGTACTGGGCGATGCTCCCGGTGGTCCTGCTGCTCGGCATCACCCGTCCCACCGGTCTGGCGTTCGCGCTGCTGATGAGCCTGTTCGTGCTGGTCGGGGTGTGCCGCCCGGCCTGGCTGCGGATGCCCGAGCGCCTGACGCTGCGGACGGCGGTGCCCCCGGCGGTCGTCGCGGTGGTGTCCGGGATGGTCGGACTGGCCTGGCCCGCGATCGCCTGGGCCGCCACCGGTGTGCCCCGCGCCTACACCGACACCGAGCTGGCCTGGCGGTCGTCGTACATCGGCTGGGGTGAGCTCGTGCCGTTCACCCCGTGGGTGCAGGGCTTCGGGTGGTGGTTCCACCAGCCCGCGGGCACGATCCTGCTCATCGTGGTGCTGGTCGGCTTCGTGGCGGTGGTGTTCCAGCCGGCTGCCCGTCGCATCGGTCTCGAGCTCCGGCTGTGGGGTCTGGCGTACCTGGTCTACCTGCTGGCGGTGTTCTTCCCGCAGTCCAGCACGTGGCGGATCCTGTTGCCGATCGCCCCGTTGCTCGGCGTCGTCGCCCTGCCCCGGTCGCGGGTGTACCGGGTCGCGATGGTGGTCCTGGCGGTCGTCCTGCAGTGGACCTGGCTGTACTACTGCTGGTGGGTGGACGGGTACGACTGGACCCCGCCCTGACCCGTCCGGATGTCCACGGGGAACACCCCCGACCTGGGCGGTTTCGCAGTCGCGCCTGTCTACGGGATAATGGCCCCTGTTCGTACTGCACGAAAGGGGACATCTGATGGCAGCAATGAAGCCGAGGACCGGCGACGGGCCGATGGAGGCTGTCAAGGAGGGTCGACTCATCATCGTGCGGGTTCCGCTCGAAGGTGGAGGCCGCCTGGTGGTCTCGGTCAACGACGCCGAGGCCAAGGAACTCCACGACGCACTGGCAGAGGTCGTCTCGGCCTAGTTCGTCGACGCACCACCACGGAAGGCCCGGGACGCGTACGTCCCGGGCCTTCCGTGCGCCAGGAGGCCGTCCCCGCGCCCCTGCAGGCCGGTTCCGGTCTGCGGGGCGGTCGCGTTCCACGGCGGACTGGAGGCTGTCGGTCCCGCCCGGCATGATGGGTCACGTGCCCCGGGACCGCGTCCGCAACCAGCCGGTCCGCCGCATCGAGGAGTACCTCGACCCGGACCCGATGCCCCGCGACGAGTGGCCGGCGACCCTCGCGCCGGTGCGCCAGCTCCTGGACGACGGGCTCGAACTCGGCCCGGTCACGGTCCTGGTCGGCGAGAACGGCGTCGGCAAGTCGACCCTGGTCGAGGCCGTCGCGCTGGCGTTCGGCATGGCTCCGGAGGGCGGATCGACCGGTTCCGGGCACACGACACGCCCGTCGGAGTCCGATCTCTGGCAACACATCCGCCTGGTCCGCGACTTCGGTGCAGCGCGCAGTGGCTTCTTCCTGCGCGCCGAGACCATGCACGGCTTCTTCACCTACCTGGAGCAGAACCCGAACCCGAAGCGTCCCGAGCCGCAGTTCCACGAGCGCAGTCACGGCGAGTCGTTCCTGGACTTCGTCATCGACCGGGCGCGGTGGCCGGGGCTGTGGCTGCTCGACGAACCCGAGTCGGCGCTGTCGTTCTCGGGCTGCCTGGCGCTGATCGCGTTGCTGCAGTCCATCGTCGAGGACGGTGTCGGGCAGGTGATCCTGTCGACGCACTCGCCGGTGCTCGCCGCGTTCCCGGACGCGACCGTGCTGGAGGTCGGGGAGTGGGGCATCCGGCGGAGCGACTGGGCCGACCTGGACCTCGTGCGGAACCAGCGGGCGTTCCTGGAGGCCCCGGAGCGGTACCTGCGGCACCTGGAGTGAGGTCAGTCGGTGAGCTTCGTCATCTGCAGCAACCCGTCGCCCGCGGGGGACAGGGCGCTGCGGACCGCACCGGAGGTCGACACCTCGGTCAGGAGCAGCCGGAAGTCGGTGGTCGCGCGGTCCCGCTTGACCGGGTCCGCGACCCTGCCGCGCCACAGGGCGTGCGGGACGAGGACGGTGCCGCCGGTCTTCGCCAGCCGCAGGCCGTGCTCGACGTACTCGATGACGTGCTCCGGGTCGGCGTCGATGAGCACGACGTCGTACGAGGCGTCGTTCATCCGCGGCAGCACCTGCGCCGCTCGGCCGGGGATCAGGCGGACCCGTCCGGGTGCGGTGCCGGCGGCGATGAAGGCGTCGCGGGCGTCCTGCTGGTGGTCGATCTCGACGTCGATCGTGGTCAGCGTCGCATCCGGCGCACCCGCGAGCAGGTACAGGCCGGAGACGCCGAGCCCGGTGCCGATCTCGATGATGCTCGTCGCCCGCGAGGCCGCGGCGATCACGCTCATCTGCGCGCCGATGGCGGGTGAGACGGCTTCGACCCCGAGTTCGAGGGAGCGCTCACGGGCACGGGCGACACCCTCGGGTTCGGAGACGATGTCCTCCGCGAACTTCCAGTTCGAGTCTTTCTCTGACACGCACACTCCTCGTCGGTCAACTCTACGGGTGACTCGACGACTCCACGCGTTAGGCTCGCTCCCGTGAACATCCAGCTCGACAAGATCCTGCTCATCGGGATCATCGCCGTGCTGTTGCTCGGGCCGCAGCGGTTGCCGGTCTACGCCCAGAAGCTCGCCGACTTCGTCAAGGCGGTCCGCCGGTTCGCGGACACCGCGAAGGACCGGATGCGCGAGGAGATGGGCCCCGACTTCGACGACGTGGACTGGCAGAAGCTGGACCCGCGGCAGTACGACCCGCGTCGGATCATCCGGGACGCCCTGCTCGACTCGCCCTCCTCGGGCGACGACGTCGCAGCGGCCGCCGCGACCGTGACGGCCGCGAAGGTCCGGGCACCCGCGCCGATCGTGCCGCTGGCCGCCGGCGAAGCCGCGCCGTACGACGCCGAAGCGACCTGACGCCGAGGCGAAGCGATCTGACGGCGACCGTCAGGACAGCGACCGTCAGGACAGCGACAGCCCGAGCTTCCGCCCGGCCAGCCCGCGACCCATCGCGGTGAGCCGGTCCGCGACCGCGTCGAGCGCGACCGCTGCGGCGTCCGTCGGGTCACCCAGCACGACCGGGAGGCCCGCATCGCCCCCGGCACGCAGCGGCACCGAGAGCGGCACCCGGCCGAGCACCGGCACGGGGGAGTCCTGCCCGCGGGAGAGCCGCCGGGCGGTCTCGTCGCCACCGCCCTCACCGAAGAGGTGCAGCACGCTGCCGTCCGGCTGCACGAGCCCCGCCATGTTCTCGACGACGCCGATCACCCGCTGACCGGTCTGCCGGGCGACGATCCCGCTCCGCTCGGCGACGTCCGCCGCAGCAGCCTGCGGGGTGGTGACGACGAGGACCTCGGCGTGCGGCAGCAGCTGGCCGACCGAGATCGCCACGTCACCGGTGCCGGGCGGCATGTCGAGCAGGAGCACGTCGAGGTCGCCGAACCACACGTCGGACAGGAACTGGTTCACCGTCCGGTGCAGCATCGGGCCACGCCAGGACACCGCGGTGGAGACGTCGTCGACGAACATGCCGATCGAGACGACCTTCACCTCGTGCGCGACCGGCGGCAGGATCATGCTGTCGACCCGGGTCGGGCGTGGCGCCACACCGTGCTCGTCCGTCAGGCCCATCAGGCCCGGGATGCTGAAGCCGTGCACGTCGACGTCGACGATGCCGACGCGCTGCCCGCGGCGGGCGAGGGCGACCGCCAGGTTCGCCGTCACCGTGGACTTGCCGACACCGCCCTTGCCGCTCGTCACGGCGATCACGCGCGTCAGCGAGTCCGGCGTGAACTGCACGCCCTTCGGCCGCCCGGCCCGGAGCCGGTCGGTCAGGGCGGCCCGCTGCGCCGGGGACATCACGTCGACGTCGACCGCGACGCTCGTCACGCCGGGCACCGAGGCCGCGGCGTCGTGCACGTCGCGTTCGATGATGTCGGCGGCCGGGCACCCCACGATCGTGAGCTGCAGGTCGACGCGCACCGAGCCTCCCGGCTGGACGTCGACGCCACGGATCATGTCGAGCTCGGTGACGGGACGGCGGATCTCCGGGTCGATGACGCGGTCGAGCGCAGCGAGGACCGCCGTGCCGAGCGCGTCCTCCGGGTGGGAGACGTCAGCCACGCGTCACCGAACGGTCGTGGCCCCGGTCGTGGCCGCGGTCGTGCATCTGGCTGCGTGCGCGGTCGCGCTCACGGTCGTCGAGTTCGTCGAGGTCCTCGGGGCCGCCGTCACGACGGTCGAGCTCCTCGAGCAGGGACCGCAGCTCGGCGCGGATGAAGTCCTTCGACGCCATGTCGCGCATCGCCAGGCGGAGGGCGACGACCTCGCGGGCGAGGTACTCGGTGTCGGCCAGGTTCCGCTCGGCGCGCTGTCGGTCCTGCTCGAACTGCACGCGGTCGCGGTCGTCCTGCCGGTTCTGCGCGAGCAGGATCAGCGGCGCCGCGTACGAGGCCTGCAGCGACAGCACGAGGGTCAGCGCGGTGAAGCCGATCGCCGCGGAGTCGAACTGCCACGACTTCGGCGTCAGGATGTTCCACCCCATCCAGAGCACGCAGAAGAGCGTCAGGCCGATCAGGAACCAGGGGGTGCCCATCGCGCGTGCGATGCCCTCGGTCGCTCGGCCGAAGGCGTCACCGCGACCACGGCGTCGGGTCGGCAGGACACGGGTGCGCATGCCCTTGGGGGAATCGAGGCGTTCCTCGGGTCGTTCCCTGCGGTTCTCATCCGTGCGTGCCACGAGTCGTCCTCCTTCCCGGGGTGACCGGTGCTCTGCGGGTCAGTGAGCGTGGGCGCGAGACCGCGCCCGGGTTGGCGTCGGCCTCGTCCTGACTGCGCCAGTCGTCCGGCAGGACGTGGTCGAGGACGTCGTCGATGGTCACCACCCCGACGAGTCGGTGGGCGTCGTCGACCACGGGGACGGACAGGAGGTTGTAGGTCGCCATCACGCGGGTCACCTCGGCGGCACTCGCGTCGACCTTGACCGGTTCGGTCTGCTGGTCGATGAGCGTGCCGAGGCGCTCGTTCGGCGGGTACCGGAGCATCCGCTGGAAGTGCACCAGGCCGAGGAAGCGCCCGGTCGGCGGCTCGTACGGCGGCAGCGTCACGCAGACCGCGGCGCCGAGCACCGGGGCGAGTTCGTGGCGGCGGACCAGCGCGAGGCCCTCGGCCACGGTCGAGTCGGCGGACAGGATCACCGGCTCGGTCGTCATGAGCCCGCCGGCGGTGTCCGGCTCGTACTCGAGCAGCATCCGGACGTCCTGCGCCTCTTCCGGCTCCATGAGCTCGAGGAGGGCTTCACTGCGCTCGTCCGGCAGCTGGGCCAGCAGGTCGGCGGCGTCGTCGGGCTGCATCTGGTCGAGGACGTCGGCGGCCCGGGAGTCGCGGAGGGCGGAGAGGATCTCGATCCGCTCCTGGTCGGGCATCTCCTCGAGCACGTCGGCGAGACGGTTGTCCGGCAGCTCCTCGGCGACCTCGAACCGGCGCTCGGACGGCAGGTCCAGCAGGGTCGAGGCGAGGTCGGCGGGCAGCAGGTCCGAGTAGGCGGCGATCACGTGCTCGGCGGACTGGGACTCACCGGGCAGCTCGTCCTCGGTGACCTCGTTCCAGGTGGCGAACGTCGTCGGGCCCTTGCCGAACGGGGACGGCGTGGTCTTCGGCTTGCGGAGGAACAGCTGCGCGACGGACCAGTCACCCTGGCCGTGGTCCTCGATCGCGACGTCCTCGATGGTCGCGCGGATCTGCTCCTTCTTGATGAGCACCTTGCGACCGAGGATCTCGGCGATCACCCGGACCTCGCCACCGCGCTGCTCGAAGCGGCGCATGTTGACCAGGCCCGTCGTGATGACCTGGCCAGCGCCGATCGAGGTGATCCGGCCGATGCTGACGAAGATGCGGCGCTTGCCGGGGACCTCGACGATCAACCCGACGACCTGCGGGGCGTCGACCCGGCGGTACACGACCAGGACGTCCCGGACCCGACCCACCCGATCGCCCGCGGGGTCGAAGACGGAGCACCCGGCTAAGCGGGCGACGAAGACCTTCGAGGCGCTCACCCGTCCAGCGTAGTCGCTCGGCCCGGCCCACTCGCCGCGCCTTCCCTGGTGGTTCTCGTGTGATCGCAAGGAGCCCGGTGGATGATGACTGTGTGAGCACTCAGAGCCCCTTCGGCGGCCGCACGGCACAGGCGTTCCCCACGCTGCCCCGCGGTGACGTCCTCGGCACCTACGACAGCTACCCCGAAGCACAGCGCGTGGTCGCGAAGCTCGCCGAAGCGGACTTCCCGGTCGCGAAGCTCGCGATCGTCGGCAACGACCTGAAGACCGTCGAACGCGTCACCGGCAAGATGACCTACGGCCGCGCGGCCCTCGCCGGTGCCCTGTCCGGCCTCTGGCTCGGGTTCTTCTTCGGCGTCGTCCTGACGTTGTTCTCACCTTCGGCCGGTGGGCTCTTCGCCGCCGCCGCGGTCATCGGCGCGGGCTTCGGCATGCTCTACGGCATCGTCTCGTTCGCGATCACCAAGCGGCAGCGGGACTTCACGAGCGTGCACCAGGTCCTCGCCACGAACTACCAGATCGTCGTCGAGCCGCAGCTCTCGGGGCAGGCGCAGCGCATCCTCGGGCAGGCCGGTGCGATCCAGCACACCTCGTGGGACCAGCCGGGTGCGGGCAGCACGAAGCAGGGCGGCCAGCCGGGGCAGTACGGACAGCAGGGCCAGCCGGGGCAGTACGGTCAGTCGGGCCCGTCCGGACAGCAGGGCCAGGTCGGGCAGCAGCCGTGGCGTCCGGGGGCGCCGCAGGGCGGGCCGGGCCAGGGAGCGCCGACGCAGGGCCGCCCGCCGCAGTACGGCGAGTACGGCCAGCAGGGTCAGGCACCGCAGGGCTCGCCCTACGGTGGGCACGCCACCCCGCACCAGCAGCCGGGCTCCGGCCCGCAGCCGGCGCCGGACGGCCGCCCGCGCTACGGCACGAACGACGGCCCCCGGTACGGCACGAACGACGACGCCGCACGCCGGGCTCCCGAGGACAGCGCGCCTCGCGACGCGACGGGAGGCCCGCGGTACGGCACCAACGAGGGTGCGGCCCGCGACGCCTCCGGTGACCGTGGCGCGAACCCGCCGCAGCGCCCCGCGGGCTCCACGCCGCAGTTCGGCACGAACGACGGCCCGCGCTACGGGGAGCGCGCGACCACCCCGGAGTCCCAGGAGCAGCCGGACCAGCCCGCGCCCGACGCCAGCGGGACCGCCGGGCGTCAGGACGAACGCCGCGACTGACGTCGAGCCGCGGTGACGACGACGGGGCTCCCGGACCACACGGTCCGGGAGCCCCGTCGTCGTTGCACTGTGGGTCGGGCGGTAGGCCGGCCGGGCTCAGCGTCTCCTGGTCAGCGTCTCCTGGTCAGAGGATCTTCGAGTAGCAGACCGAGCGGTCGGCGCCGACGTACGGGCCGAAGTTCGCGATGCGGCTGAAGCCCTCGCGCTCGTAGAACGCGATCGCCCGCTTCTGCTCCGTGCCGGTCTCGAGGACGAGGGCCGGCGAGCCGAGGTCCAGCGCCGCTTCTTCGAGTCGACGTAGCATCGTGGCCGCGACACCCGAACCGCGGGACTCCGTCCGCACGTACATCCGCTTCACCTCGGCCACACCGTCGTCGACGATCCGCAGACCACCGCAGCCGACCGGAGTGCCGTCGCCGTCGCGCGCCACGAAGAACACCGCGATGGAGTCCGCCGTCGGCTTCGGGCCGGGCTCGGTGTCGGCGCCGTACGTGCTGTCGATCTCGATGCGCTGGGCCGCTCGCAGCCGCTGGGCGTCGGGCGAGTCGAAGTGCTCGACGTCGATCAGGAAGGTGCTCGAGGGGGCTGCAGCGCTCACGAGGCCCAGGCTAGCGCGGAGTGCGGGCGATCCACCCCTCCACTTCCGAGGGGGTCCGGGGGATGCCGACGGACAGGTTCTCGGCCCCGTCCTCGGTCACCAGGATGTCGTCCTCGATGCGGACACCGATGCCGCGGAACTCCTCCGGCACGGTCAGGTCGTCCTGCTGGAAGTACAGGCCGGGCTCGATCGTGAAGACCATGCCGGGCTGCACGATGCCGTCCAGGTACATCTCCCGGCGGGCCTTCGCGCAGTCGTGCACGTCGAGGCCGAGGTGGTGGCTCGTGCCGTGCACCATGTAACGGCGGTGGAACTGGTTCTCCGGCAGCAGCGACTCGTCGGCCGAGACCGGCAGGAAGCCCCACTCGGCCGTCTTCCGGGCGATGACCTGCATGGCGGTCGCGTGGACCTCACGGAAGGTGATGCCGGGCTTGACGATCGCGAACGCCGCGTCGGCAGCCTCCAGGACGGCCTCGTAGACCATCCGCTGGACGGGGGAGAAGGTGCCGCTGACCGGCAGCGTCCGGGTGATGTCGGCCGTGTAGAACGAGTCGACCTCGACCCCGGCGTCGATGAGGATGAGGTCGCCCGGCTGCACGGCGCCGTCGTTCCGGGTCCAGTGCAGGATGCAGGCGTGGTGCCCGGCCGCCGCGATCGTGTCGTAGCCGACCGTGTTGCCGTCCGCACGGGCACGGCGGTTGAAGGTGCCCTCGACGATGCGCTCGCCGCGGGGGTGGGCCAGGACCGCGTCGAAGTCGGCGATGACGTCGTCGAACCCGTGCTGCGTGGCGTCGACGGCCTTGCGCAGCTCGTTGACCTCGAACGCGTCCTTCACCAGACGCAGCTCGGACAGGTCGCGGGAGAGCACGTCCGCCGTCGCCGGGGTGTCGTCCTGCTCCTCGGCACCGCCGACCGTCGCGCCGAGCCGCTCGTCGAGGGCCCGGGTGAAGTCGACGTCGGCGTCACGCACGACCAGCACCGAGGCGTCCAGGCCCTCGAGCGCCTGGTCGAGCTCGCCGAGGTCAGCCGTCGCGAGACCCAGGTCGGCGGAGACCTCGGCCAGCGACGGACGCGGACCGACCCAGAACTCGCCGATCTCGGGGTTCGCGTAGAACTCCTCCGAGTCACGGCCGGCGGTCGCGCGGAAGTACAGCGTGGCGTCGTGCCCGCTGCCGTTCGGCGTCAGGACCAGGACGGACCCGACGACGGTGTCCGTGCCCCAACCGGTCAGGTGCGCGAACGTCGAGTGCGGACGGAACGGGTAGTCGCAGTCGTTCGAGCGCACCTTCGCCTGCCCGGCGGGGACGACGAGCGTCCGGCCGGTGTGCAGCTCGGAGAGCCGCGCACGACGTTCGGCAGCGAACGCGGACTGCTCGCGGGGCGCCGGGAGCGGACGCTCGCGCTCCGCCCAGTTCGACGCGATGTGGTCCTTGAACACGGACGAGCCGGGAGTGGTGGAGCGGTTGCTCGTCGCGCGGGGAGTGGTGTCGGCCATGCGTCCCATCATCGCACCGTGCGCCGGCCGGGCCACCGCGGGCGGGGCGGCGGGCGCGCGACGTGGCCTCAGCAGCCGGTGTTGAGGCCGTTCCCGACCGGCGAGGTGCGGCGCAGTTCGCTCACGCTGCCGCTCGCCGGCGCGTACTGGGCGTTCGCGGTCGCCATCGCGACGGGGTCGGCGTCCTTCGTCGGTCGGTACTCGATGCAGACCGTGCCGATGCTGGCACCGGTCGCGTCCGGCTTGCCGATCTCCCACTTGCCGAGGAAGTGGTGGGCGGCGAGCGGGTGCGCCGCCACGTACTCCGAGCCGGTCTCCGTCCCGCCGTCGGCCATGGCGTCGACCATGCCCTCGGCGACGGTGGAGGCCTCCTTCTCGAGGTCCGGGATCGTCGCCTTCCGCTCGGACTGGGACATCTCGGGCTGGGCCGCGGTCGTCGCGGTGTCGCCGCTGCCGCCGGCACTGCATCCGGTGACGCCGACGAGGAAGACGATCCCGGCGGCGAGTACGGCTGCGCGCTGTGCTGTGGACATGTCCGGTTCCCCCTGGGTGCTCGATGGTGGGCGACCCGGCCGTCCCCGGCCCCGCGGGATCACCCCGTGACCAGCGTACCGGCGGGCCAGATGCACCGATGCGCGGTCCGGTCCGCGGGTCAGGAGGCGGTCGTCCCGTCCGCCGGGCCCTGGGTCGTCAGCCCGTGCTCGGTCTTCTCCCAGTAGTGCGGGCGGGTGAGCAGCTGCCAGAGGGCCTTGTACGCCGCGATCGAGTGCAGGGTCCAGTAGACCGGGTTCAGCAGCGACCAGAGGATCAGGTGGAAGGTCCCGCGTTTGAAGGGTCCCATCATCGACAGGTAGATCATGATCGCGTTGCCGACGAGGAAGTTGAACAGACACAGCCAGAGCACCCAGACCGGGAAGAGCGCTTGGAGGGTGCCTTGCGGGACGGCGAACGTCACCAGGGTGAGCGCGGAGAACGGCAGCACGCACAGGAACGTCGCGGGGGTGCCCGCGATGAGGAGCACGAACGCGGAGAACCGGCGGAGACCGATCTCACGGATGAGGGCCACCGGCCGCCGTGCGTGCACGAGGCTCGTCTGCATGTAGCCCTTGATCCACCGGGAGCGCTGCCGGATGAAGTTCGGGATCGAGGTGTTGGCCTCCTCCATCGTGGTGGAGTTGATCACGCCCACGCGGTAGCCGACGGCACTCGCCCGGATGCCGAGGTCCGCGTCCTCGGTGACGTTGTACGGGTCCCACCCGCCGAGTTCGACCAGGGACGCGGTGCGGAAGTGGTTCGACGTCCCGCCCAACGGGATCGGCAGCGAGGAGTGGTCGAGCCCGGCGAGCATGTAGTCGAACCAGTAGGAGTACTCCAGCGTGAACATCCGGGTGAGGACGTTCTCCCGGGCGTTGAAGTAGTTCAGCGCCGCCTGCACGCACACGGTGGACTCACCACCGCGCGCGAACGCGATCAGCGCCTTCTTGAGCTGGTCCGGGTCCGGTGTGTCCTCGGCGTCGTAGATGACGAGGAAGTCACCGGTGGCGACGTAGAGGCCGACGTTGCACGCGCGCGGTTTCGTCTGCGGGTGCCCCTTCGGGACGGAGATGACGCGGAAGTGCGGCGGCGGGTTCGCCGAGGCGATCGCGTCCCGGGTCTCCTGGTCCTCCTCCTCGGTCAGGATGATCACCTCGAGCTTGTGCACCGGGTAGTCGAGTCCGCCGAGGTTGTCGATCAACTGCGCGACGATGTTCGCCTCGCGGAACACCGGGACGAGGACCGTGTACGTGGGCAGGTCGGCGTCGTCCAACGCGGCCACCTCAGTGTCCGTGATGCGTTCGACGACGTCGTAGCGTGCGCCCTGCGTCGCCACGACGAACTTGAACCCGGTACCGGCGAGGAACACCAGACTCGCCGCGGTCAGCGCGGCGATGCCGGTGGGTGCCGGCCACACGACCGCGCAGGCGATCGCGATCAGGAGGAGCGCGCCTCCCGTCAGCTTCTGGGTGCGGGAGAACACGACGCGAGCGGAGAGCGTCGGGTTCCGGTCGTGGAGCTCGTTCGCCGCCGCGTCGGCCACGGCACCGTGGAACCGGCCCAGCACCGCACGGCGGAGCGTCCAGCTGTCGACGGGCACGAACGTGACGGGGGCACCGAGCTCCTCGGCGAGTGCGTCGGCGAGCGACGCGTCACCGGCACGCGCGGAGGTGGCGACGAGCATCGTGCCGTCCGGGAGCATCCGCAGCGGCATCCAGTCCTCCGCGAGGTACCGCTGTCCGGACCCGGCCCGTTGCAGCGTCGCGTCGACGCCGTCGGCTTCGAGTTCCGTGAGCTCGTCGGGACGGACGAGGGCGACGTGCCGGCCGGGCGTCGTCGGGATCGGGTGCACCATCGCTCATCGCCACCCGAGGGCGTGTCCGATGGCCGTCATCCAGCTCACCGTGACCGGTCGGTTGACCGCCGCGGTCCACGCGATGAGGACCTGGAGGCCCCCGACGACGGTGATGAGGACGCTCGCCCGGACCGTGCGGGCCGCCGGGACCACCGCGATCCCCATCATCGTCATCACGAGGAACACGTTGCCCGCGGAGTTCACCGGGATCAGGCCGAAGACGTACCCGAGGACCAGTGCGATGAAGACGAACACCGCGATCAGGATCGAACCGGGCCGACGGCTGAGGAGCGCCAACGCCGAACCGCTGGCGACCGGGGCGAGGATCAGCACGCCGTCGAGGGTCGTGAAGAGGTGCGGCACCAGTGCGCCGAGCGTCGGGTCGAAGTGGACCGCGTTCTCGAACACCGACAACGGGCTGCGCCCGAACAGCAGCTGGAGGAACATCACGGCGCTGAACACGGCGATCGTCGGGAACAGCACGATGAGCACGTTCGACCACCGCGCCCCCGACTCGGCCCGTCGCGCCACGGACAGCAGGGGAGCCGTGACCGCTGCGGCGACCACGAGCACCAGGCCGGAGGCATCGGCGAGTGCGGCGAGCATGAAGAGGATGCCGGACTCGAACCCGGCCTTCGTGTTCCCGCTCGAGACGAAGCGGACCTTGTTGATCGCGCCGATCCCGAAGAACGCGATGCTGAGGAAGGCCTCGAAGTTGCCGGTGGCGGTGTAGGCGAACAGCGGGTTGGCGCCGATCGCCACGAGGAACACCGCGCACGTCCACCACTCGAACCGACGCTGCACCATGACCTCGAGCAGCAGCTGCAGCAGGACCCCGGCGACGAGCGCTCCCACCAGCGCCAGTCCGGCCGCACCGCCGGGGATCAAACGCACCAGGACGGTCCCGAGCGGTGGGTAGAGCTGGCTGATCCAGGCCACGTCAGCGCGGTTCCACGCCAGCGTGGAGACGTGGTCGACAGCGGTCTGGTTCACCGTGATCGAGGACACCGTCGGGTCTGCGCTGATGGTCGCCACCACCAGGAACGGCAGAGCGAAGGCCACGCGGAGCGACCACCGAGCCCACGCCGTGCCCGGGAAGGACTCGAGACGGTTGCGCAGGTGTCCAGCAGCGCGCGCTGCCTGCACCTCGCGCCGCAACGACTGTGCGCGTTCCGCTCCCAGGATGACCATCACGTCCGCCTCACTGCTCGCAAGGCCTGATCCGGTCTCGCTGCATCCAAGCACGGCGGCGGCAGGACGTGCCTGGACGGACGCCGCGGATCTCCGGCTCCGCGGCGAGTTCGCAGGTGCCGGGGGCCGGGGGCCGGGGGCCGGGTGACGGCGGCCGGGGACGCCGCTGGCGCTAGCATCCAGCCATGGCCGACTGGCAGCAGGTCCCGCGGATGGTGCTCCCTCGTCAGCAGGTCGGGGTGCCCTCGGGTACTGCGATCGTCTGGCTCGCGCTGCCGTTCCAGGTGGTCTCGACCGGCGCGCTGACCGACGTGGTGATCGCGGCGTGGTCCATCGTCGGCGGCGCCTTCACCGAGGTGCTGCAGGTCTTCGGCTACGCCCTGCTCTCGACACCGAGGACGATCCTGGTGTTCGTCCTCGGGCTGCCGCTCCGCATTGCCGTCACGACGATGCACCTGCTCCCGCCGAGCCGGCGCTGGCGGGACGTCCGGTGACGGCCGTGCGAGCGGGTCGCGAGCGCCGGGTCACCGCAGCTCTCGTGGCGGGCGCGGCCACGGTCCTCCTGGCCGGGTGCGCTGTCCACAGCACGCCGACCGATGTCGGCGGCGAGCCGTCCCCGGGGTCCGAGCTGCACGCCCGCCGGGCCGCTGTCGACGGACTGCGGCACCACGACGAGCGCCGCTTCGACGCGGCGGTGAGCCGGGGACAGCGGGCGACCGCGGCGACGGCGTGGCGCACCTGCGCGCCGGCGCTCGCCGTGGACCCGGACGCGGAGGCGCGGGTGACGTCCGACGACGCAGCCGTCCCGGACATCGTCGGGGTCGTCGTGCACCCCACCGCACACGGCGCCCCCGGGTGCTGGGTGACGCTCTCCTGGTCCGAGGGGCACGGCTGGTCCGCCTCGGCCGAGCGCACGGCCGGGGACCGGCGTCTGTGAACGGCGTCCGACCGGATGGTGGCCGGTCGGTAGCATGACGGGGTGCCTGATCCGTTCATCGACCTGCACGCTCAGCTGCGCGCGACGATGCGCCTCGGCACCCGTTCGCTGCTGCGTCAGTGCCTGCGTCAGTGCCCGTGTCGTCGTGCGGAGATCGCGGTGGCGACTCCGCCGATCACGAGCACGAGACCGAGTGCGGCCGCCATGTACATGGGCCCGTACGAGTAGCTCCCGGCGACGTCGACCTGTCTGCCGAGCCACATGCCCTCGACGAGCACCTGCCACGCCATCAGCAGGACGATGACCGCGCCCGTCATGCTCGTGACCCAACCCCAGATGACCTGTCCCCGCTGCATGGGTCGGATCATCCCACTCCGACGGCACGCAGTCCACAGCGAGGTGACTGAGACTTCCCTAGCGACCGGTGGGCCGGAGCATCGGATGAGCGGGCCGATGTCCGACGACGTGCGGTCCGACCCCGCTCGGAACGCGGCCGGGCCGACCGCGGGGCCTGCTCGACGTCCCACCGGAGGAAACGGCTGGTCCGCCTCGGCCGAGCGCACGGCCGGGGAGCGGCGTCTGTGAACGGCGTCCGACCGGATGGTGGCCGGTCGGTAGCATGACGGGGTGCCTGATCCGTTCATCGACCTGCACGCTCACTCGAGCGTTTCCGACGGCACCGAGCGCCCGGCGGACCTCGTCCGGGCCGCTGCGGCCAGCGGCCTCGACGGCGTCGCCCTGACCGACCACGACACGACCGCGGGGTGGCACGAGGCCGCCGAGACGGTCCGGCAGCTGCCGATGACGCTGGTGCCGGGGCTCGAACTCAGCACCCGGATCGGCTGGCGGAGCGTGCACGTG
This sequence comes from Curtobacterium herbarum, assembly GCF_016907335.1. Lineage (NCBI taxonomy): Bacteria > Bacillati > Actinomycetota > Actinomycetes > Micrococcales > Microbacteriaceae > Curtobacterium > Curtobacterium herbarum. The sequence continues at coordinate 2,607,270 of NZ_JAFBBT010000001.1, read as the reverse complement.
CTCGGGTACCTGGTCGACCCCGAGGACCCGGGCCTCGTCGCCGAGACGACCGCGATCCGTGACGGCCGCCTCACCCGGGCCCGCAGCATGGTCGACGCGATCGGCCGTGACCACCCGATCACCTGGGACGACGTCCTGGCCGAGTCGAGCGAGGGCGCGACCATCGGCCGCCCCCACATCGCCGACGCGCTGGTCCGGCTCGGCCTGGAGTCGGACCGCAGTGCGGCGTTCCGCGGCATCCTGCACCCGTCGTCCGGCTACTACCAGCCGCACGACGCCCCGTCCCCGCTGCGCGGTGTCGAGCTCATCCGCGCCGCCGGTGGGGTGCCCGTGATCGCGCACCCGGCAGCGTCGTCGCGCGGGATCGTGATCGACGAGCCGATGCTCCGCGACCTCGTCGACGCGGGCCTCGCCGGCCTGGAGGTCGACCACCGCGAGAACCAGGCACACGGCAAGCGGACCCTGCTCGACTGGACGCAGCAGTTCGGCCTGTTCGTCACCGGGTCGAGCGACTACCACGGCGAGGGCAAGCCGAACCGCCTCGGTGAGCACCGGACGTGCCGCCGCTCGTTCGACGCGATCGTCGAGCAGGCCACCGGCAGCGAGCCCGTGGTCGGCCCGGGCTCGCGGCTGTCCTGACGAGCCTGGCCTGACGCGGCTGGCCTGACGCAGCTGGCGTGACGCGCTCCTGCGGGCCCGGCCCCGGGCCTCCCGTCCGCAAGCCGCGCACCGGGCCCGACCGCGGAGACGACGACGGCCCCGTCACCGTGGTGACGGGGCCGATCGGTCTGGAGGCGCTACTCGCCGTCCGAGGAACCCTGCGGGCTCGAGGCGGTCGCCTCCGACGAACCGCCACGACGGCGGCGACGGCGACGACGCTTCTGCGTGCCGTCCCCGGACTCGTCGCCGGCGGGGGAGGTCGGCGCACCGTCGAGGGGAACCGTGGCGGCCGCGGTGGTCACGTCCTGCGTGCTCGCGTCGGCGCCGGGCGCAGTGCGCTCCGGAGCCGTGCGGTCACCCGAGCCACGACGCGACCCGGACGACTCCGACCCGGCGGACCGGGTGCGGTTCCGGGAGCGGGACTCGCCGGCGCTGCCGGAACGCGAACCGGCGCCGGAGCCCGACCGCGAGCTGGCGGCGGAGCGGTCCGTGCCCGCGGTGGCCGCGTGCGAGGTGGTGCCGGGCAGGCGACCCTTCGTGCCGACCGGGATGTCCAGGTCGGTGAACAGGTGCGGCGACGACGAGTACGTCTCGACGGGCTCGGGGATGCCGAACTCGAGCGCCTTGTCGATCAGCGTCCACTTGTGCAGGTCGTCCCAGTCGACGAACGTGACCGCGATGCCGGTCTTGCCCGCGCGGCCGGTGCGACCGGCGCGGTGCAGGTACGTGTCCGGGTCGTCCGGGATCGTGTGGTTGATGACGTGCGTGACGTCGTCCACGTCGATGCCGCGGGCCGCGACGTCGGTCGCGATGAGGACGTCGCGCTTGCCGGCCTTGAACGCGGCCATGGCACGCTCGCGCTGCTCCTGGTTGAGGTCACCGTGGACGGCGGCGGCGTTGAAACCGCGGTCCTTCAGCTCCTCGACGATGCGGGCGGCAGCGCGCTTGGTGCGCGTGAAGATGACGGTCTTGCCGCGACCCTCGGCCTGGAGGATGCGGGCGATGACCTCGTCCTTGTCCAGGGAGTGCGCGCGGTAGATGACGTGCTTGATGTTCGCCTGCATCAGACCCTCGTCGGGGTCCGTCGCGCGGATGTGCACCGGTCGCGACATGAAGCGGCGGGCCAGCGCGACGATCGGTGCCGGCATCGTCGCCGAGAACAGCATCGTGTGCCGGACCTCGGGGACCGCCTGGAAGATCCGCTCGATGTCGGAGAGGAACCCGAGGTCGAGCATGCGGTCGGCCTCGTCGAGGACGATCTCCTGCACGTGCGAGAGGTCCAGGAGACGCTGCCGCTGCAGGTCGATGAGACGACCGGGCGTCCCGACGACGATCTGCGCGCCGGCCTTGAGCTGCTCGACCTGCCCCTCGTACGCCTTGCCGCCGTAGATCGAGACGAGCTTCGTCGGACGGTTGACCATCGCGGACTCGAGGTCCTCGCTCACCTGCACGGCGAGCTCGCGGGTCGGGACGACGACGAGCGCCTTCACGCCCGGCGCGGGGTCGGCGCCGATGCGCTGGATCAGCGGCAGGCCGAACCCGAAGGTCTTGCCGGTGCCGGTCTTGGCCTGACCGATGATGTCCTGGCCGGTCAGGGCGAGCGGGATCGTCTGCTGCTGGATCGGGAAGGGCTCGATGATGCCCTTGCTCGCGAGCGCATCGACGATGTCCTGCTCGATCTGGAGTTCTGAGAAAGTCAAAGAAGTTCACCCTGTTCGTGGGGAGGAGTCCGGACCAGTCTACCGACGTGCCGGAGGGGTATCACCCGACCCCTATGCTGGGCGGGTGGTGTCGTGGTGGAACCGGAAGCGTGCTGGGCAGCTCGCTGCAACCTGGCTCGCGTCGCGGAACCCGCGCAGCGGGACCGTCGAGCGTCTGCAGTTGGACGACGTCAGCCCGGAGCTGGACGTCTACCTCGGCCAGGCGGCGTACCTGCAGCTGTCGCTGTACGAGACCATGGGCCGTGCCGGCGCCGGTGCGCCGACGCTCTCGGGCCGTCTGGTCACCGGGGTGCTCGCGACGACCGCTCTCGAGCGGCACCGTGCCATCGTGGCCGAGATCGAGCGTGGCGGCAAGGAGCCAGCCGATCTGATGGCCCCGCACCGGGACGCGATCGACCGTTTCCTCGAGCGGACGAGCGGTGCGGACTGGTACGAGTCGATGCTCACCGGGTACGTCACCGCCGGCATCCTGAACGACCTGTTCGCGAACCTGCTGCGGTCGCTGCCGATCGACGTCCGACAGCGTCTCCGCACGGTGTTCGACACGCGTGAAGAGCCCGCCGTGGTCGAGGAGCTGACCGCCCGGATCGACGAGGACCCGGTCGTCGCGTCGCGCCTGGCGATGTGGGGCCGGCGGCTCGTCGGGGACACGCTGCTCGTGGCCCGGTCGGCGCTGGCGTCCCACGCCCGGGAGGACCAGGAGCGGCTCGAACCGGTCTGGACCGAGCTCATCGCGGCGCACACGCGACGGATGGACGCGCTCGGCCTGACGGCCTGACGGCCTGACCGCCTGAGCCGGCGTGGACGGGCTGCTGCCACGTCGCTGCCGCGCTGCCGCAGCTGCGCTAGGCGCCCTGCTTGACCATCCGCTCGTAGTGCGCATCGTCCGCATCGGTGCGGCGACGCCCGAGCACGACCTCGACGACGAGTGCGGCGGCGGCGGCTGCCACCAGGGCGACGACCCAGATCCAGGTCCCGCCGTACGACCAGCCGGCCCAGGTCAGGGCCTCCCACAGGACGGCGGCGACGACGCCGCCGACCACCGGGCCGATCAGCACCCCACGGGTCGTGCGCCAGGGCACGACCACGTGTGCGATCGCCCCGAGGAGGATCCCGCCGAGGACGGCGAAGAGGAACTCCATGCGGGGAGCGTCAGGCGAAGAAGCCGATGCGGCGCGACTCTTCGGCGCCCACCTCGACGTACGCGAGCGATCCGACCGGCACGATGAACCGGCGGCCCTTGTCGTCCGTCAGGGAGATGTGCGTCGCCTTGGCCGCGAGGGCGTCGGCCACGGCGGTCTCGATCTCCTCGGCGGTCTGCGCCGTCTCGAAACTGATCTCACGGGGGCTGTTGATGATGCCGATCTTGATGTCCACGACCTCACCCTAGTCGAGCGTCCCCGGGCGGCCGGGAGCGTTCGCCGCGGGCGCACGGCCGCGTCCGCACCCCGGCGCGGGCGGCCCGGGATGTCGGCTGCGGTGGGTACCGTACGACCGTGCCACCGACCACCCTGACGCCTGCGCCGGACCTCGGCTCGGTCGCGCGCGCACTGGTCGACGACCCGGCGCAGCAGGCCGTGCTCGCCCTGCCCGACGAGGTGCACGCGGCCGTCATCGGCGCTCCGGGGACCGGCAAGACGAGCACGCTGACGCGGCTCGTCGCCGACCGGTTCGCTCGCCCCGGCGCGGTGGACCCGTCCGGACACGCCACCGTCCTCGCGCTGACCTCGGCGCGGGTCGCGGCCACCGCCCTGCGTGACCGTCTGGCGGCCGCCGTCGACCGGGTCACGCCGGGCGCCCTGGCCCGCACGGTCAACTCCCTCGCCTTCCAGGTGGTCGCCCACGCGGCCGCCGTCCAGGGGCAGGAGGCACCGACCCTGCTGACCGGCGGCGAGCAGGACCGGATCATCGCGGACCTCCTGGACGGCCACGAACTCGACGGCACCGGTCCCGCCTGGCCGCTGCCGATCACCGAGGTCGTCCGCGAGCGGGCCGGCTTCCGGACCGCGCTCCGCGACCTCATGATGCGGGCGGTCGCCGCCGGCATCGAACCCGACGACATGCGCGAGCTCGGCGACGACACCGGACACCCCGAGTGGCGCGCGGTCGGCGACTTCGTCGACGAGTACCGCGCGGCCGTCACCGCGTTCCGGTCGACGAGCCTGGACGCCGCCGAACTCGTCGCCTTCGCCACCGCCGCCGTGCTCCGCGGCGACCTGCCGCCCGCGGTCGCGGCGCTCCGCCTGGTCGTGGTCGACGACGTGCAGGAACTGGTCGAGGGCGAGATCGCCCTGCTCGGCGCCCTCGCCCGCTCCGGCGTGCAGGTGGTCGCGTTCGGCGACCCGGACATCGCCGCCTCCGCGTTCCGCGGCGCCGTCCCGGACGTCCTCGGCCGCCTCGGCCCGCGCCTCGGTGTCCCGCACGTGCAGGAGATCGTCCTCGGCACCGTGCACCGGCACGCGGCCCCGATCCGCGCACTGGTGACCGGCATCACCGGGCGGATCGGCACCGCGGCCGCTGGCAGACAGCGGGCCGCCCTCGCCCGGGAGGCCCGTGGCCGCTCCGACGCCGTCCTGCACCTGGAAGCGCCCAGCCGTTCCGCGATGGTGGCCGCGGTGGCGAGACGTCTCCGCGAACACCGGCTGCTCGACGGCGTCCCGTGGCACCGGATGGTCGTCGTCACCCGCAGCGGTGCCGCGATCCCGGAACTGGTCCGGGCGCTCTCGGTGGCCGAGGTCCCGGCGACCGCCGGCGCCGCACCGACCCGTCCGCGGGACGACACGGCATCACGGACCCTGGTCGACGCCGCGGCCGTCGCGCTCGGGGTCGTCCCGCTCGACGCCGACCTGGCGACGTCGTTCGCCACCGGGCCGCTCGGCGGGTTGGACACGCTGGCGATCCGCCGGCTCCGGCTGGCGCTCCGCCGCGAAGAGCTGGCCGGCGGCGGGACCCGGACGGCCGACGAACTGCTCGTCGACGCGCTCGGCGCCCCGGAACGCCTGGCCACGATCGACGCCGCCTTCGCGCGACGGGCGATGCGGCTCGCGGCGAGCTTCGTCACCGCCCGGCAGGACGCCGAGTCGGGGGCGAGCATCGAGGAGATTCTCTGGGGCCTCTGGGAACGCAGCGGCCTGGCCGGGGTGTGGCGGTCGCAGTCGGTCGCCGGCGGGGTCGGCGCCGCCGAGGCGGACCGACACCTCGACGCGGTCGTCGGGCTGTTCACCGCCGCGAAGCGCTTCGTCGAGCGCACGCCGGACGCCCCCGCGCGGGTGTTCGTCGACGACCTCCTCGGCGCGGACCTGCCGGAGGACTCGATCGGACCGGACCGGACCGCCGGACGGGTCCGCGTGCTGACCCCCTCGGCCACCGTCGGACTGGAGTGCGACGTCGTGGTGGTCACGGGCCTCCAGGACGGTGTCTGGCCGAACACGCGGGTGCGCGGCAGCCTGCTCGACCCGGACGGGCTGGTCCGTGCGGCGGCGGGGATCCCGCGCTCGCCGACCGACGACCGGGCCGCGGTGATCGGCGACGAGCTCCGCCTGTTCGTGCGGGCGGTGTCCCGCGCGACGACGCAGGTGGTCATCGCGACCGTCGCGAACGACGACGAGTCACCCTCACCGTTCGTGCGGTTGGTGCCGGTGCCGCCGGACCGGCAGCCGTCCGCGCACCCGCTGTCGCTGCGCGGGCTCGCGGGGTCGCTCCGGCGCCGGGTGGTGGCGACCGGGGACCACGAGGCGGCCTCGGCACTGGCCCGCTTGGCGGCGGAGGACGTGCCCGGCGCGGCCCCCGACGACTGGTACGGCATCGTCGAACCGTCGACGGACGCACCCCTGGTCGACCTCGACGCCGAACCGGTGGTGCCCGAGGGCGGCGACGAGGACGGCGAGGTCGGCGAGCCGGTGCCGCCGACGGTGGCGGTGTCACCCTCCCGGATCGGCACCTTCGAGGAGTGTCCGGTGCACTGGTTCGCGCAGACGTTCGGCGGCGGTGCGCCGAGCCCGGCGATGGGCATCGGCACGATCGTGCACGAGGCGATGGAGCACGCGACCGACGTCGACGTGGAATCGCTGTGGCACCGGGTCGAGGAACGCTGGGACGAGCTGACGTTCGAGTCGCCGTGGGTGGCGGACCGCGAGCGTGCGCGGACCCGGCGGATGATCGAGGGCCTCAGCGACTACCTCCGCACCTTCGCCAGCGCGGGCCGGCGGGTGCTCGGCGCCGAGGCGTCCTTCGCCCTGGTGACCGGGCCCGCCCGGGTGCGGGGGAGCATCGACCGCATCGAGGTCGACCCCGACGGTCGGATCAGCATCGTCGACCTGAAGACCGGCCGGTCGATGCCGAGCGAGAAGAACGACATGCCCGGACACCCCCAGCTCGCCGCGTACCAGCTCGCCGTGGCGGACGGGGCGGTCGAGGGGGTGCCGGAAGGTGCGGAGACCACGGACGCCCGGCTCGTCTTCGTGCAGAACCCGAAGGGCGCGCACGCGTACTCCGAACGGACGCAGCGGGCCCTCGACCCGGAGTCGCGAGAGGCCTACCGCGAACGCCTGCACACGGTGGCGCGCGGCATGGCGGGGCGGACGTTCCTGGCGAACGTCGACGACCACTGCGACCGGGCCCGCACCGGCACCGAGTGCCGCATCCACGTGGTGGGCGAGGTGACGTGGTGAGCGACGAGACCACGGTTGCGGCTGCGGAAGTCGCCCCGACGGGAGGCGCGGTGCCGGACGAGCGCCCGGCCCGCCGCCGCTACGGGGCCGACGAGATCGCCGACGCCCTCGGCAAGCCCCGCCCGACCGAGCAGCAGCGGGCCGTCATCGAGTCCCCGCTCGCCCCGGCCCTGGTCGTCGCGGGCGCCGGCAGCGGGAAGACCGAGACGATGGCCTCCCGCGTCGTCTGGCTGCTGACGAACGGCTTCGTGCAGCCGGACCAGGTGCTCGGGCTGACCTTCACCCGCAAGGCCGCCGGCGAGCTCGGCGTCCGGATCAACGACCGGATCGGCGCGCTCGAGGACGCCGGACTGATCGAGGCCGGGGACGCCTTCCTGGCACCGACCGTGTCCACCTACAACGCCTTCGCGAACGCCGTCTTCCGCGAGAACGCGCTGCTCGTCGGACGGGACGGCGAGTCCCAGGTGCTCACCGAACCCTCCGCGTGGCAGCTCGCCCGACGGGTCGTCGTCGCCGCACGGGACGACCGGCTGGCGGGCCTCGACCGGAACGTCGACACCATCACCGCCGCGGTCGTCGCGCTCGCCGGGGCCGCGTCCGAGCACCTCGTCGACCCGGCCGACCTCCGTCGCTTCTCGATCGACTTCGGGGAACTGCTCGAGCTGCCCGGCTCGAGTCGTGGCACGCCCTACCGGGCCGTCACCGACGCGGTCGCCGCGGTCGGGTCCCTCGAACCGCTCGCCGACCTGGTCGAGGAGTTCCGCCGACAGAAGGTCGACCGGGGCTTCGTCGAGTTCTCGGACCAGATCGCCCTGGCACTCGCCGCCGCGGACGCAGCACCGCGGGTGGCCGACGACCTGCGCTCCCGGTTCGCCGTGGTGCTGCTCGACGAGTACCAGGACACCTCGGTCGTGCAGACCCGGTTCCTGGCACGGCTCTTCCGCGACCACCCGGTGATGGCGGTCGGGGACCCGCACCAGTCCATCTACGGCTTCCGCGGAGCGAGCGCGGCGAACCTCGCACGCTTCCCGGCCGACTTCGGTGACGCGACGGGCGAACCGGTCGTCACCTACGCCCTGTCGACCAGCTGGCGGAACCCGATCGACGTGCTCGCGGCCGCGAACGCCGTCGTCGAGCCGCTCTCGAGCGCGTCCGAGGTCCAGGTGGAACGCCTCGCACCACGGCCCGGCGCCGACCGCGGCACGGTCGGCGCGGTGTTCCCGGAGACGCTGCCCGAAGAGGCCGACGCGGTGGCCGCCTGGTTCGCCGACCACCGCACCCGGAACCCCGGCGGGTCGATGGCGCTGCTGCTCCGCGCCCGGAAGGACCTGTCCGCGTTCACGGCGGCGCTCGGTGCCCGCTCTGTGCCGTACCACGTGCTCGGCACCGGTGGACTGCTGCAGCGGCCGGAGATCGTCGACCTGGTGGCGTGCCTCCGGGTGCTGCACGACCCCGCCGCGGGCAACGACCTGATCCGTCTGCTCGCCGGCGCCCGGTGGCGGATCGGGGCGGCGGACATCGTCGCCCTGCACGGACTGGCACGGTGGCTGTTCGGCCGCGACCACACGCACCGACGGCTCGACGACGACGTCACCGCGGCGTTCCGGGCCTCGGTCGCGGCGGGGGAGCACGGGTCCGTCGTCGACGCCCTCGACTTCGTGACGACCGCGCCCGACGACCACAGCGCGCTCGACGGCATCAGCCCGGCCGGCCGGCAGCGCATGCGGGCACTCGGTGCGCAGCTGTCCTCGCTGCGGGCCCGGGCCGGCGGCGACCTGGTCGACTTCGTCACGCTCGTGGTGCAGGAGATGCGGCTCGACATCGAGGTCACCGCGCACGAGCAGGGCGGTTCGGCGTACCTGGACGCCTTCGTCGACGAGCTCAGCGGGTTCGTCCAGACCGACGACCGGGCCGACCTCGGCGCGTTCCTCGGCTGGATCGACGCCGCCGCCCGCCGGGACGACATGGGGCCGCGGTCCGAGGAACCCGAGGGCGGCACCGTCCAGATCCTCACCATCCACGGGTCGAAGGGGCTCGAGTGGGACGCGGTCGCCGTGCCCCGGATGGTCGAGGGCGGGTTGCCGGCCCGGCCGCAGGAGGGCTCGACCGGCTGGCTCGGCTTCGGTCGGCTGCCGTACGAGTTCCGCGGCGACGCCGACGAACTGCCGCGTCTGGGCTGGCGCGGACAGGAGACCCAGAAGGACGTCGTCGACGCGATCGACGCCTTCAAGGACGAGGTCAAGGCCCGGAACGAGGACGAGGAACGCCGCCTCACCTACGTCGCGCTGACCCGGGCGAAGCACGAGCTGCTCGTCAGTGGGTCCTCGTGGTCGACCGGCGTGAAGCCGACCGCACCGAGCCGGTACCTGCACGACCTGGTGGCGGCCGGGGTGCTCGACGCGGACCGGATCCCGGACGGGACGACCCACGAGTCGAACCCGCTCGGCGACCAGGGCGCGTCGCAGACCTGGCCGCACGTCCCGTTCGGCTCCCGCGGCCCGCGGGTGCTGGCGGCGGCCGACCGGGTCCGGAACGCGAACCCCGGCGCCGCCGGTCGGTACGCCGCCGACATCGACCTGCTGCTCGCGGAGCGGCGGGCCTCCCGGTCGGCCGCGCACCAGGTCGTCGTCCCGCACCGGGTGCCGGCGTCGGGCTTCAAGGACTACCTCGGTGAGCCCGACAAGGTGGCCGAGCGGCTCCGTCGACCGATGCCGGAACGGCCGTACCGGGCGACGCGACTCGGCACGCTCTTCCACCAGTGGGTCGAGCAGCGTGCCCGCGGTCGGGCCCCGGCGGCGCTCGGCGGCTGGGACGGTGGGTTCGACGCGTGGGACGGCGAGCTCGACCTCGATCCCGACGAGGTGACCGAGGGCGGACCGGCAGCGGCCGGAGAGGTCCCGCTGAGCGACGACGACGCCCGACGGCTGGCCGACTTCCAGGACACCTTCGCCCGCTCACGGTGGGCCGGGCTGACCCCGGTCGAGGTCGAGCGCGAGATCCACATCCCGTTCCTCGGGCACAGCGTCGTCTGCAAGCTGGACGCCGTGTACGAGATCGACGGGCGCGTCGAGGTGGTCGACTGGAAGACCGGGAAGGCCCCGAGCGGTGCCGACGACCTGGACCGTCGGCAGTTGCAGCTCGCGCTCTACCGGGTCGCGTACGCCGAGTTCACGGGCCGACCGATCGAGGACGTCGACGCGGTGTTCTACTTCGTCGCCGACGACCTGGAGGTCCGACCTCCGGCGCTGCTCGACCGTGCCGGACTCGAGCGCGCCTGGCGCGAGGCGATCGGCTGACGCGAGTCGCGCCTCCCGGCCGGCCGGCGCGCGTCAGCTGTGGCGGCGTTCGGTCGAGGAGAGCAGCTGCTCGACCTCGCCGATCTCCATCGTCTCCGGCGACACGGCCTGCAGCGGCGCGGCCGACGGGGCGTGCACGGCCTCCGCCAGGCGGTGCATCATCGCGACGGCGTCGTCGACGACCTCGGTGCTCTTCACCTGCACGCCGTGCAGCAGCCACTGCGCGGTCTCGAGTTCGTGGTGCACGCGGGCGCGCTGCCCGAGCTGCCGGTCGCGACCACCACCACCCGCGGTGTAGGCGCTGAGCACGGTGTCGAACGCCTCGCGGCGGCCGGCGAGCACCCACGCCAGGTCCTTCGCGGGGTCGCCGAGCCGGAGCTCGCCCCAGCCGAGGACACCGGTGACGTCGTCGCCCTGCACGAGGATCGAGTCGAGGCCGAGCGAGCCGTGCACGACGGTCGGCGTGAACTGCCAGAGCTGCTGGTCGCGGGCGGCGCCCTCCCACCGCTCCTGCAGTGCGTCCGGCACGAGCTTCGTCGCGACGGCACGGTCCATCACGGACACCGCGGACCGGAGCACCTCGAAGGGGGTGAGGGACGGCAGGCCGGCGTCGGTGACGAAGCTGGTCGGCAGGACGTGCAGCGCGGCGACCGCGCGGCCGACGCTGGTGGCCAGCTCGGGTCGGTCGGTCAGGTCACGGAGCGCGGGGTGCGCGCCCTCGACGTAGGACGTCAGGATGGCGCGGGTCGACCCGATGGGCGCCTGGCCGCGGTACTCGGGCACGGCGAACGGGAGGCGCGTGCGGATCCCGGCGCTCAGGGCGCGGATCGCGACGAGGTCGGCGGACTGACGTGCTTCCGCACGCTGGTTCCGGGGACGACGGATCGCCGAGGACCGCCCGTCGGCGTCGCGGACGACGGCCGACTCGTAGTCGCCGCCGGCCACCGAGCCGAGCGTGCGTGTGCCGGTCAGGACCAGTCCGGGCACGGCCGTGGTCGCCAACGCGGCTAGAGTGAACTGCGATCCCGCCATGCCCAACAGGGTAGGTCCGCGGCGCATCCGATCGGTGCGCGCCACGCTGACCCGGGACGTGTCGACCACCAGGAGATCCGTGTGACCGTGGAGTTCGCCGCCCGGCTGCCGCTCGCCCGCAACGAGCTCGACCGCGACGCGGAGCACCGTTCCACGCCCGACCTCGAGCGGGTGCTGCGCGACGACCCGACCACCCGCTTCCTGCCCGTGCACGGCGGTGCGATGCTGCGGAACGCCGACGGCACGCTGCGCTTCGTCGCCGCCGACCAGGTGCCGGACGATGCCACCCTGCTGTACCTCGGCCGCGCGGTCAGTGACGCCCCGGACGCCCCGGCCGGCACCCGCTTCGTCGCGGCGCTCGTCGACGACGCGGCGGCCGCCCGGATCGAACCGGACTCCGACGTGTGGGAGAACCTCCGCATGTTCGGCACCGAGCTCTCCGCGCGCGACCAGGGCCTGGCGGTGGAGGCCGTCGCGATGGCGAACTGGCACGCCGTGCACGGGTTCTCGCCGCGGACCGGTTCGCCGACCGAGTCCACCGTCGGCGGCTGGGTCCGCCGCGACCCCGAGGGCCACCAGCACTTCCCGCGCACCGACGCCGCGATCATCGTCGGCATCACCGACGGGCAGGACCGGATCCTGCTCGGGTCGAACGCCGCCTGGGACGCGAACCGGTATTCGCTGCTCGCCGGCTTCGTCGAGCCGGGGGAGTCCCTCGAGGACGCCGTCCGCCGCGAGGTCTTCGAGGAAGCCGGCGTCACCATCGAGGAGCCCGAGTACCTCGGTTCGCAGCCGTGGCCGTTCCCGGCGTCCCTGATGGTCGGGTTCCGTGCCCGGGCGGTCGACGGTGACCCCTCCACCGCCCGACCGGACGGCGTGGAGATCATCGACGTCCGCTGGTTCTCGCGCGACGAGATCCGTGAGCAGGCCGGTGACACGGTCCTGCTGCCCGGCCGGACCTCCATCGCCCGCGTGATCATCGAGGAGTGGTACGGCGGGCCGCTCGACCTGCCGTGACCCCCGCAGCCGGTCCCGCCGACCCGACGACCCCGTCGCCGGACGCCCTGCTCGCCGCGCTCGACGCCGAGCAGCGCACCGTCGCCCGGACGCTCCTCGGTCCGGTGGCGGTGCTGGCCGGCGCCGGCACCGGCAAGACCCGGGCGATCACGCACCGGATCGCGTACGGCGTCGCCACCGGCACCTACTCCCCGAACCACGTCCTGGCGCTGACCTTCACCACCCGCGCCGCCGGTGAACTGCGCTCCCGGCTCCGTGCCCTGGGCGCCGGCGCCGTGCAGGCGCGGACCTTCCACGCGGCGGCGATGTCGCAGCTCGGGTACTTCTGGCCGGACACCGTCGGCGGGCACGCCCCCGGACTGGTGGAGTCGAAGGGCCGGGTGATCGCGCACGCGGCCGACACGATCGGGCTGCGGGTGGACACCCCGACGCTCCGGGACCTGGCCGGCGAGGTCGAGTGGCGGAAGGTGCAGCGGCTCACCTACGACGAGTACGAGGCGGCGGCGCCCGAACGCACCATGCCGCGCGACACCTCGCCGAAGCGGGTCGTCGACCTGATGCGCGCCTACGAGCGGCTGAAGGACGACCGTCGACAGATGGACTTCGAGGACGTGCTCCTGCTGACGCTCGGCATGGTGGAGTCCGAGCCCCGGGTGGCGTCGTACGTCCGCCAGCAGTACCGCTTCTTCGTGGTGGACGAGTACCAGGACGTCTCGCCCGTGCAGCACGACCTGCTCCGGGCCTGGCTCGGCGGTCGGGACGACCTGTGCGTCGTCGGGGACGCCAGCCAGACGATCTACTCGTTCACCGGGGCGTCGAGCCGGTACCTGCTGGGCTTCGGCTCGGAGTTCCCGCGGGCCTCCGTGCTCCGGCTCGAACGGAACTACCGGTCCACGCGGGAGGTCGTGCACGCCGCGAACGCTCTGATGCGCGGACAACCGGGAGCGCTGGACCTCGTCGCGCAGGAGACCACACCCGGTCCCGACCCGGTCGTGCTGCCCTGCGTCCACGACGGCGACGAGGCCCAGACCATCGCGCGCCGCATCGCCGAACTCGTCACGGGCGGGGCCGCGTACGGCGACTGCGCGGTGCTGTTCCGCGTCGGGGCGCAGTCGGCCGCGATCGAGTCGGCGCTCGCCCGCAACGGGATCCCGTACCGGGTGCAGGGCGGCAAGCGGTTCTTCGACCGCCCGGAGGTCAAGCTCGCGGTCCACCACATGCGCGGTGAAGCGGTCCGGCAGACCGACGACGAACTGCTGCGCCGCGTGGAGCTCGTCCTGCAGATCAGCGGCTGGACCCGAACCGCGCCCGAGGGCACCGGTGCCGTCCGTGAGCAGTGGGAGGCCCTGCAGGCGATCATGCAGCTCGCCGAGTCCGCGCCCGCCGACACGACGATGCAGCAGTTCACCGCCGACCTGGTCGACCGCGCGGCCACCCACCACGAGCCGGAGCTCGACGCCGTCACGCTCGCGACCCTGCACTCGTCGAAGGGCCTGGAGTGGCCGCACGTCGTGCTCGCCGGCGTCGCCGAGGGCCTGCTGCCGATCTCGTACGCGACCACCGACGACGGCATCGACGAGGAGCGACGCCTGTTCTACGTCGGCATCACCCGGGCCCGTCGTTCCCTGACCATGACGTGGTCGGCGCAGGGCTCGTCACGGGGCGGACCCCGGGTGGCGAGTCGGTTCCTGGCAGCGATCGGCACGCACACCGCGGATGCGGAGCGACCCACCGGCGCGTGACCGACAGGTCGGTGCGGTCGAACACCAGCTGCTCGGCGTCCGGCCGCTGCACCACCAGGGGCAGCCGGTCGAGGACGGTCCGGGTCACCGCCGCCGCGAGCGTCGCCGCACGCCACGGCGACAGCACCGCCGCCGGTCGTCCCCACACCTGCGCGGCGATCGCCGGCCACGCCGGGTCCGCGTCGGTCCGTTCCAGCTCGACGCACTGGAGGCACGGCCCGGCTCCCGGCACCAGGAACGGCCCGACGCGCACCCGGCCGTCCCCGACCACGACCGGCAGGTGCGGGACCGAACGGCGGCTCCACGCCGACCGGACGGCCGGGTCGGTCACGTGGTCGGCGACGAGGACCGCCATCGCCGGCGGCGGGTCCGGTTCAGGGACGGGGCCGCCGCGCGGAGCGACGGTCCGGACGACGGTGACACCGTCCCCGGTGAGCATCCGGTCGAGTTCGTCGGCCAGGAGCCCGGAGCCGGCGACCTCCACCCGGGCCAGGGGTTCCGGCAGCATGTCGACCACCGCGCTCGCGGCGTCCCCGAGGACCCGGGCGGCAGCGGCCGGTGCGCAGCCGACGCTCCGGGCGAGCCCGGCCATCACGTCACGGGCGGTCTCACGACGCAGCGCGCAGAGGAACCGTTCCTCGGCCGTGGTCGGGACCGGCACCACGGCGCGCGGCGGGTCGACCCCGAGCTGCACGGTGCACGGGTCGCGCCACACGAACTCGAGCGTCGGATCGATGCGGATACCCATGTCGCCAACGCTCGCGCACCACGGGCGTCGACGGAGTCGGGCAGCGTGATCTGTGGAGAACCCCGGGGCGGACCGTCGGGTGTGGACGGGAGGCGGGGCGCGCCTCCCGTCCGGATCGGCTACTGCTGCGGACCGCCGGCCGGGCCAGCTGCCGGACCGCCCGAGGGACCGGTCGCGGGGCCGTCGGACGGACCTCCGGCGCCGGGGTCCTCGTCGATCCCACCGGACTCGTCCTCGTGCGGACGGTCGTCGGTGGCGTCGTTCAGCAGGTCCTCGAGCGCACGGTCGAACGCGTCGTCCTCGGCGGACTGCGAGGGGTCCCGCAGCCGGGCGACGAGGGACTCCGGCGCGTCGATGTCGTCGGAGCCGGGCACCAGGTCGAACGCGGCCCACAGGGCGTCGCGCTGGTCGGCGCCGAGCGCGTCGGTCACGCGCTGCCACATCGCGGCCGCCTCGCGCAGGCGGCGGGGGCGGAGCTCCAGACCGACCAGCGTGGCGAAGGCGGACTCGGCCGGACCGCCCGCGGCACGGCGGCGGCGGACCATCTCGGCGATCGCCCCGGCGCGGGGGAGCCGTGCGGTCGCGGCGGCCGTGACGGTGTCGACCCAGCCCTCGACCAGGGCGAGCATCGTCTCGAGGCGGGCCAGGGCGGCGTCCTGCTCGGGCGTCCGCGGCGGGATGAGCGCCCCGGAGGCCAGCGCATCCCGCAGCTGCTCCTGGTCGGTCGGGTCGATGCCGGAGAGCGATTCCTCGACCCGGTCGAACGGGATGTGCACGCCCTTCGCGTACTCCGTGATCGAGGAGATGATGTGGAGCCGCAGCCAGCGGGCCGAGCGGAACAGTCGGGCGTGTGCGAGTTCGCGGACCGCCAGGTAGATGCGGACCTCGTCGACCGGCACGTCCAGTCCGTCGGCGAACTCGGCGACGTTCTGCGGCACCAGGGCGGCGACCTGCTCGTCGAGCAGCGGCACACCGACGTCGCCACCGGACACGACCTCCTTCGCGAGCTGTCCGACGACCTGGCCGAGCTGGATCGCGAAGAGCGCCCCGGCGACGCCGCGCATCGCCTTGGAGACGTCGCCCAACATCGCCTTGAGCTCCTCCGGCGCACGCTGGTCGATCGCCTCGGTCAGGGCGGTGGCGATGCTCGAGGCCACGGGCTCGGCGATCTGCGACCAGACCGGGGCCGTCGCCTTCGCCCACTGCTCGCGGGTGTAGACGCTCGGCGTGGCGGTGAGTTCGGCGACGGTGGTGACCTCGTCGAGCCACAGGGCCGCGACCTGGAACGCCTGCGCCGACGCCTGGGCGGTCGCGGGGTCGAGCGGCTGGGCACCCTCCCGCGCGATGGTGGCGGCGCGGTCGGCGGTCACCGTGAAGTCGATGCCGTCCGTGCCGGTCTGCGCAGCACGCTGGAGCTGGCTCATCAGTTCGGCGACGGCGGCGGGGTCGTTCGGCAGGCCGGCGGCACCGGCGAGCTGCGACGGGTCGATCTGCCCCTCGCCGGACAGGAGCTTGCGGAGCATCTCCTGGAAGTCGTCGTCCGGCCCCGGCTGCGGTTCATCAGGCATGCCGACTACGCTAACCGCTGCCCGCGGGCCCGGACCTGGGACCGGCCCGGGCATCCGCCCGGACGGCTGCGCCGTGGGCGAACAGCCTCCGGAAGGACCCTGCGTGACCCTCTTCGCCCCCGCTCCCCGTCGTCGTTCGCGCTCGCGGACCGTCGGGTGGGTGTTCGTCGCCGGAGCCGTCGTCCTGGGCCTCGTCGCGAGCGTCCTGCCGAGTCCGTACGTCATCGAGATGCCCGGACCGGTGTTCAACACGATCGGCTCGCAGCGGCAGGGGACCGGCAAGGACGCGAAGGACGTCGAGCTCATCAAGGTCGACGGACACCGCACGTACCCGACCTCGGGCGCGCTCGACATGCTCACCGTCAGCGTCCAGGGCACCGCGACCGAACGACCCTCGTGGACCAGCGTCGTCCGGGCCCTGTTGACGAAGTCGCAGGCCGTCGTGCCGGCCAGCGCGATCTACCCGCCCGGCACCTCGACCGACCAGGTCAGCAAGCAGGACGCCGCCGACATGACGAACTCCCAGCAGTCCGCCGTCGCCGCCGCGCTCATCCACCAGGGCTACCGGATCCCGACCGAGCTCGAGGTCGGCACCGTCGAGGACGGGTCCCCGGCCGACGGCGTGGTCCGCACCGGCGACGTCGTCACCGCCTTCGACGGGAAGTCCCTCCGGACCAACGCCGACGCGACGACGCTCCGCCAGCTGGTCGCGAAGCACGGCACGTCGTCCCCCGCGACGGTCACGGTCGAGCGGGACGGCGCGACCCGCGAGGTCTCGCTGACCCCTCGCTCCCAGCAGGGGACGGCGCTCATCGGTGTCGGGGTCGTCGAGCACTACGACTTCCCCTTCGACGTCGACATCACGCTGCAGGACGTCGGCGGCCCCTCGGCCGGCATGATGTTCGCCCTCGGGATCATCGACGAGATCACGCCGGGCGAGCTCAACGGCGGCAAGCACGTCGCCGGCACCGGCACGATCACCGCCGGCGGCCAGGTCGGCCCGATCGGCGGCATCCGCCAGAAGCTCTACGGGGCCCGTGCCGCCGGCGCCACCGTGTTCCTCGCGCCGAAGACGAACTGCAACGAGGTCGTCGGCCACGTCCCGGCGGGCCTCGACGTCTACGCGGTGTCGACCCTCGACCAGGCCGTCACGGACCTGTCGACGATCGCCGACGGCGGCAGCACCGCCGGGCTGGCGCGCTGCACGAGCTGAGCGACGGGGCGGGCGGGGGGACGGGCCTCCCGGCCGGAGCGGAGGCCCGTGCCGACTTCCTGAGACGCAGCACAGGTTGACTGTCGGCCGGGGCGAATAGGATCGTCAGCACTGACGGCTCGGCCTGCCGGCGCCGCTGGTCCGACACGTCTGGAGCACAACAAGTGACGAACACCTCGTCCACCGCGGGACGGCGCTCGCCGCGTGTCCCGATCGTGGTCACGATCATCGTGCTGGCCGCACTGGTGATCGGCTTCTTCATCTTCGCCAGCCTCTACACCGACTACGCGTGGTTCACGCAGCTCGGGTTCGAGCGGGTCCTCACCACCAGGTGGCTCGCCGGGACGGCGATGTTCGTCGCCGGGTTCCTGGGGATGGCCGTCCCGGTCTGGCTGAGCATCACGCTCGCCTTCCGGTTCCGGCCCGTCTACGCGAAGCTCAACTCGCAGCTCGACCGCTACCAGCAGGTCATCGAGCCGCTGCGCCGCGTGGTCATGCTCGGCATCCCCGCGGTGCTCGGGGTCTTCGCGGGCCTCGCCACGGCGCCGCGCTGGAGCATGGTGCTGGAGTACTTCAACCGCACCCCGTTCGGCAAGACCGACCCGCAGTTCGGGCTCGACATCGGGTTCTACGTCTTCGAGCTGCCGTTCTGGCGCTCCGTCGTGGCCTACTCGTCCGCGGTCGTCCTGATCGCCGGGCTCGCCGCCCTGGCCGCCACGTACCTGTACGGCGCGCTCCGCTTCGGTGGGCGCGAGGTCCGCATCTCGCGCGCCGCCCGCGTCCAGCTCGCCGTCACGGCCGGGCTGTACATCGCGCTGCAGGCCGCCAGCCTGTGGCTCGACCAGTACGCCGCGCTGACGAAGGACAACTCGCTCATCACCGGAGCGCAGTACACCGAGGTCAACGCGACCATCCCCGGCCGCGAGATCATGGCCGGCATCGCCGCGATCGTGGCGATCCTGTTCATCGTCACCGCGGTCATCGGCCGCTGGCGCATCTCGATCGTCGGTACCGGCCTGCTCCTCGTCGCGGCGATCGTCATCGGCGGCATCTACCCGTGGATCGTCCAGCGCCTGCAGGTCGCACCGAGCGAGCGGTCGTTCGAGTCGGCGTTCATCCAGCGGAACATCGACGCCACGCGTGACGCCTACGACGTCGCCGGGGTCAAGGAACGCGACTACGACGCGACCACCACCGCCACGTCGGGCGCCCTGTCGGAGGACGCCCAGACCACCGCGAACATCCGCATCATCGACCCGAAGATCGTCGCGGACACGTACAGCCAGCTGCAGCAGTACCGGCAGTACTACAAGTTCCCCGACCAGCTCGACGTCGACCGCTACCAGGTCGACGGCAAGACCGAGGACACCGTCCTGGCGGTCCGTGACATCGACCTCGACGGCCTCGGTGCCTCGGCGACGCAGTACAACCGCACGTTCGTCTACACCCACGGCTACGGCGTCGTCGCGGCGTACGGCAACCAGCGCGCGAGCGACGGCAAGCCGGTGTTCATCGAGTCGGGCATCCCGGCCGGTGGCGACCTGGGCAAGTACCAGCCGCGCGTGTACTTCGGCGAGAACTCGCCCGCGTACTCGATCGTCGGCGCGCCGAAGGGCACGAAGGACGTCGAGCTGGACTACCCGTCCGGGTCCGACGACAACGACGGCAACGCGACCACGACCTACGCGGCCGACGGTGGGCCGAAGATCGGCAACTTCTTCAACCGCCTGGTCTACGCGGCGAAGTTCCAGTCCGAGCAGATCCTGCTGTCGAACGCCGTGAACGCCAACTCGCAGATCCTCTACGACCGTGACCCGGTGCAGCGCGTCGGCAAGGTCGCGCCGTACCTGAAGCTCGACAAGGACGCATACCCGGCGATCGTCAACAACCGCATCCAGTGGGTCGTCGACGGGTACACCACGAGCAACGCGTACCCGTACTCGCAGAGCCAGAGCATGACGGACAGCATCAACGGCACCGACACCGGCAGTTTCCGCACCGACCAGGTGAACTACATCCGGAACTCGGTCAAGGCCACCGTCGACGCCTACACGGGCAAGGTCACGCTCTACGCGTGGGACACCACCGACCCGGTGCTGAAGACGTGGCAGAAGATCTTCCCGACCTCCCTGCAGCCGGTCTCCTCGATGAGCGCCGACCTGCTGGCGCACGTCCGCTACCCGACCGACCTGTTCAAGGTCCAGCGGAGCATCCTCGGCACCTACCACGTCACCAACGCCAACTCGTTCTACTCGGGCGACGACGCGTGGACGACCCCGGTGGACCCGACCTCCACGTCGACGAGCGCGGGGGACGCCGACTCGGCCGGCTCCGGTTCGGCGAACACGGCGGCGACGAACGCCCTCGGGACGCAGACCACCGCGACGAACCCCGACCAGCAGGACCCGTACTACCTGACGATGAAGGTGCCCGGCTCCGGGACGGCGTACTCGCTGTACAGCACGTACATCCCGAAGCAGAACTCGTCGTCGAACGCGCGGAACGTGCTGACCGGCTACCTGGCCGTCGGCTCGGACGCCAGCGGGGCGGGCAAGGGCAAGAAGGGCAAGGGCTACGGCAAGCTCACGCTGCTGACGATCCCGAAGACCGACAGCATCCCGGGCCCGTCGCAGGTGCAGAACCTGTTCAACTCGGACCCGACCGTGTCGCAGGAGCTCAACATCCTGAAGCGCGGCAACAGCACGGTAAAGCAGGGCAACCTGCTGACCCTGCCGGTGGGCGGCGGGTTCCTCTACGTCCAGCCGGTGTACGTGCAGTCCACCTCGAGCGGCTCGTACCCGCTGCTGCAGAAGGTCCTGGTGGCCTTCGGCGACAAGATCGCGTTCGAGGACACCCTCGACCAGGCGCTCGACGAGCTGTTCGGTGGCAACTCCGGGGCAGCGGCCGGCGACTCCGGTGCCGCATCGGGGTCGGGCTCCGGCTCGGACTCGGGCGACAGCGGGTCGGGCACCTCGACCGGTGGCACCTCCACCGGCGGTGCGACCGGGGGCTCCACGGGCGGCTCGACCGCGGGCAGCAGCAACCCGGACGTCCAGCAGGCGCTGTCCGATGCCGACAAGGCACTCCGGGCCCGCGAGCAGGCCTACGCCGAGAACGACCTGGTGGGTGCTGCCGAGGCCGACAAGCAGCTGCAGCAGGCCATCGAGGCCGCCATCGCAGCCGAGAACAGCGCCGCCTCGAAGCGGTGAACACGCCGAGCGGGGTGCTCGATTTGGCACCCCGCTCGGGCCCGTGTAGTGTTTTCCATGTGCCGCGGGGTGGAGCAGTTCGGTAGCTCGCTGGGCTCATAACCCAGAGGTCGTAGGTTCAAATCCTGCCCCCGCAACCAACGCGACACGAGAAGCCCCGGTCCTCACGGACCGGGGCTTCTTCGCGTTCCCGCCGCTAGCCTGGCTTCGTGACGACCCTGACCATCGCGGCAGCCCAGTTCGCCCCCGTCGACGACACCGCGGCGAACCTCCGGACCGTGGCCGACGCTGCCCGGACCGCGGCGGAGCAGGGTGCGCAGCTCCTGGTCACGCCCGAGTACACCTCGTACTTCACGGCCGACATCGACGACCGCTTCGTCGCGGCCGCGCAGCCGCTCGACGGGCACTTCGTCACGGGCCTCCGTCGGATCGCCCGGAGCACCGGCATCGCCCTGGTCGTCGGCGTGGCCGAGACGGGGGAGACGTCGGAGCGCTTCCGGAACACCCTCGTGGCCATCGGCGCGGACGGTGCGGTGCTGACCGCGTACCGGAAGGTCCACCTCTACGACGCGTTCGGGTCGCGGGAGTCCGACCGGATCGAGGCCGGCGACCCCGCGCAGCTGCCGGTGGTCGAGGTCGAGGGCGTCCGGGTCGGCCTCGAGACCTGTTACGACCTGCGCTTCCCGGAGGTCACCCGCCGTCTGGCCGCGACCGAGCACGGCGCGGCCGACGTGGTGGTCCTGCCGGCCGAGTGGGTCCGCGGCCCGGGCAAGGAGCACCACTGGCGGACGCTGCTGACCGCGCGGGCGATCGAGAACACGGTCTGGGTCGTCGGCGTCGGGCAGGCACCACCCGTCGGCATCGGCGGATCGGTGGCACTCGACCCCACCGGCACCGCGGTCGCCGCACTCGGAGCCGAGCCCGGGCTGCTCGTCACGACCGTCGACACCGCGGTCACCGAGCGGGTGCGGGCCGTGAACCCGTCCCTGGCGCTCCGCCGGTACGACGTGCAGCTCCGCGACTGACCCACGCCCACCGGCGAGGCGCTCAGACCGCCGCGGCGAGCCCCGCCAGCCGGGCCACGGCCTCCTCGAGCACCGACCGCCGCTTGCAGAAGGCGAACCGGATGAGCGACCGGTACCCGTCGACGTGGTCCGGCCGGACGAACGCCGACACCGGCACGCCCACGACGCCGGCCAGCTGCGGGAGCTCCAGGCAGAGCGCGCGGGCGTCGTCGTGTCCGAGCGGGGCCGCGTCCGCGATGACGAAGTAGCCCGCGTCCGGCCGCAGGACGTCGAAGCCGGCGGCGGCGAGGCCGTCGGCCAGGATCGCCTGCTTCGCCCCGAGGTCGGCTGCGATCCCGGCGAAGACCGCGTCGGGCAGGCGCAGCCCGGTGGCGATCGCCGGCTGGAAGGGTGCTCCGTTGACGAACGTCAGGTACTGCTTGACGGTCGTGATGGCCTCGACGAGGGCCGGGGGAGCGGTGAGCCAGCCGATCTTCCACCCCGTGGTGTTGAAGGTCTTGCCAGCACTCGAGATCGACACGGTGCGCTCGCGTGCACCGGGGAGCGTGACCGGCGGGACGTGGGTGCCGGCGAACGCCAGGTGCTCGTAGACCTCGTCGGTGACGATGACCGCGTCGGTGCGCTCGGCGAGCTCGACCACGGTGCGGAGGACCTCGACCGGCAGCACCCGCCCGGTCGGGTTGTGCGGGGTGTTGACGAGCACGACCCGGGTGCGGTCCGTGAACGCGGCGCGGAGGTCGGCCTCGTCGGGCAGGAAGTCGGGGGCCCGGAGCGCAACGGTGACGTGCGTCGCGCCGGCCAGCCGGATGAGCGCGCCGTAGGCGTCGTAGAACGGTTCGAAGGTGACGACCTCGTCACCGGGCTCGACCAGTGCCAGCAGGGTCGCGGCCAACGCCTCGGTCGCGCCGGCGGTGACCAGGACCTCCCGATCGGGGTCGACGTCCAGGCCGTACCAGCGGGACTGGTGCTCGGCGACGGCGGCACGGAGGTCCGGCGTGCCCCGGCCCGGCGGGTACTGGTTCGCGCCGCTGCGGATGGCCTGGACCGCGGCCTCGAGGACCTCGGCGGGCCCGTCCTCGTCGGGGAACCCCTGCCCCAGGTTGATCGCGCCGGTCGCCGCCGCCAGGGCGCTCATCTCGGCGAAGACGGTCGGCGCGGGCACCCCGTCGGGTCCCAGGAGCATGGCGCCCTCGGCTGCTCGCAGCCACGGACCGGTCTGCCGCATGAGCGACCCCTCTCGACGTCGAGGCACCGGCCGGGAGGCACGGCGCACGCTGGCCACCAACCTAGCGTCCGCCCCGTCCCGGCTCCGGTGGCCGTCCCGGCTCCGGTGGTCCCGGTCCGTCGTCTGCGGACCGGGCGCACAGCTGACGCATACGATCGGCTTGGCCAGCTCGCAGGTGCGCCATCATGACCGCCCAGGTCGGTGGTGGAGACTGCAGGAGCTTGAAAGGAGCACGTCCAACATGAGCGACACCACGCCCAACGGGCACGGCGACGACGACCGTCGCGACGAGACCACCGGTCCGGACGAGTCGAACGGCACCCAGCACGGGCACCGCGACGCCGACGACACGGACGTGGTGGGGACGACTCCGGCAGCGGAGAGCGAGCACACCACCGCCTCCGACCACCCCACCGAGCAGTACACGACGCCGTACCCGACGTTCGACGCCGGGTCGTCCTCGGACGCCGACGCGACGGAGACCGCCCAGTACGGCCAGTACGGCCAGTACGGCCAGCACGGCCAGACCGCGCCGCAGGGGCAGCCCGGCGACCAGTCCCAGACCGCGCAGTACGGGCAGGGTTCCCAGTACGGTCAGGACTCGCAGTACGGCCAGGCCTCCCAGTACGGCCAGACCCCGCAGTACGGCCAGACCCCGCAGTACGGGCAGGACCAGTACGGGCAGCAGAGCCAGTACGGTCAGGCAGCACCGTACGGGCAGCAGGGCCAGTACGGGCAGGACGCGCAGTACGGCCAGGGTCAGTACGGCCAGCCCTCGCAGTCCGGCCAGCAGGGCCAGTACGGCGACCAGGGCCAGTACGGCCAGCAGGGTCAGTACGGCGACCAGGGCCAGTACGGCCAGCAGAGCCAGTACGGCCAGGACCGCCCCCGCTACGGCGAGTACTCCGGCGCCGCAGCCCCCACCCCGTCGACCGACCAGGCGCCGTCGTCCGCGACGAGCTCGTTCGGTGACGCCGCCGACCAGCAGCGCGCGAACGGCCACTACTTCTCCGGCGCCCCGGCCACGACCGGCACCACCACCCGTGATCGCTCCGGCCGGGGCAAGCTCGTCCTGCCGATCGTCGCGGGGCTCGTCCTCGCCGGCCTCGTCGGCGGCGGCGCGGGCTGGGCTGCTGGTTCGGCCAGCAACGGCAGCACCATCTCGAGCGGCGGCGGCACCTCGCAGAGCGGCGGCAACCTGACCGTCAACGACTACGACTCCGCCACCGTCGTGACGGCGGTCGCTGCGAAGGCCACCCCGTCCGTCGTGACGATCAACGTCTCGGCGAGCAGCGAAGCCGGCACCGGTTCCGGTGTCGTGCTCAACAAGGACGGCTACATCGTCACGAACACCCACGTGGTGACGCTCGACGGGGACAGCTCGAGCGGGACCATCTCGGTGACGACCTCGAACGGCCGTGTGTACAAGGGCAAGCTCGTCGGCACCGACCCGACGGTCGACCTCGCGGTCATCAAGATCGACGCACCGGACCTCACCCCGATGTCCTTCGCCGACTCGTCGAAGCTCAACGTCGGGGACACCGCCGTGGCGATCGGTGCGCCGCTGGGGCTGTCGAACACGGTCACCGACGGCATCGTCTCGACCCTGAACCGCAGCATCCAGGTCACCTCGAGCGACCCGAACGCGGGCGGCGACTCGAACGAGGGCCAGGGCAACAACGGCAACGGCCCGTTCGACTTCTGGGGCAACGGCGACAACGGCAGCAGCTCCTCGGCGGGCACCACGGTGTCCCTGCCGGTGATCCAGACCGATGCGTCGATCAACCCCGGCAACTCCGGCGGTGCGCTGCTCGACGACAAGGGCCGGCTGATCGGCATCAACGTCGCGATCGCCAGCGCCGGCAGCTCGAGCTCGTCGAGCTCCCAGTCGGGCAGCATCGGCGTCGGCTTCTCGATCCCGTCGAACCTGGTGAAGCGCGTCGCCTCCGAGATCGTCGACAACGGCAAGGCCACGCACGGTCTGCTCGGTGCCTCGGTCGGCGACGCCACCGAGGACGCCAACGCCTCGCAGGTCGGCGCCCTCATCAAGTCGGTCGTCTCCGGTGGCGCAGCCGCCGACGCCGGTCTGCAGAAGGGCGACGTCGTCACGAAGCTCGGCGACGCCACGATCGCCGACGCGACGGACCTCACGGCGCAGGTCCGCTTCTTCGCCGGCGGTGCGACGACGAAGGTCACCTACGTCCGCAACGGGGAGACCCGGACCGCTGACGTCAAGCTGGGGACCTACGACAGCTCGAAGTGACCCGACCACCCATGACGGGAGGCCCGCCACCGGACCGGTGGCGGGCCTCCCGTCCGTCCGGGGCCGGGACGGCTGAGCGGTGCCGCGGGACCGTGACGACGGACCGGTACCGCGGGACCGTGATGACGGACCGGGGAGTCGACCCCAGGGGTCGGCCAGGTGCCCGTCGCGGGTGCTTGATAGGCTCGGTCCGCTCTGCGGGGCGGCCCCACGGGTCGCGTCGCGCCCGCCGGACCCCGAGGATCACATGCAGCACGACGGACAGGCCCTGCCGGGTGTCTCCTACGTCATGCCCGTCCTCAACGAGGTGACCGAGGTCCGCGCCGCGGTGGGCAGTCTGCTCGAGCAGGACTACCCGGGGCCGTTCGAGGTCATCCTGGCCCTCGGCCCGTCGATCGACGGCACGAACGAACTCGTCGCCGAGATGAGTGCCGCCGACCCGCGCATCCGTGCGGTCGACAACCCGGTCGGCTCGACGCCCGCCGGTCTCAACGTCGCGATCCGGGCCTCCGAGCACCCGATCGTCGTGCGGGTCGACGCGCACAGCGTCCTGCCGCCGGAGTACACGCGCATCGCCGTCCGGACCCTGCAGGAGTCGGGTGCGGACAACGTCGGCGGCATCATGCGGGCCGAGGGACGGACGCCGTTCGAGCAGGCCGTGGCCCTGGCGTACGGCAGTCGCGTCGGCCTGGGCGGGACCCCGCACCACGTCGGCGGTCAGGCCGGCCCGGCCGAGACCGCGTACCTCGGAGTGTTCCGCCGTGAGCGCCTGTTCGCCGTCGGGCTCTTCGACGAGGGCATCAAGCGCGGCCAGGACTGGGAACTCAACCGACGCCTCCGGACCACGGGCGGCACGGTCTGGTTCACGCCCGAGCTCGTCGTCACCTACCGGCCGCGGCCGAGCCTGAAGCGCCTGGTCCGGCAGTTCGTCGCCACGGGGCTGTGGCGTGGTGAACTGGCCCGACGGTTCCCGGCCGGCAACGGCGTGCGCTACTTCGTCCCGCCGCTGATGGTCGTGGCCGTCGCCCTCGGACTCGTCGCCGGACTCGTCGGTGTCGTCGGGGCGCTCCTCGGCTCGCCGCTCGCCTGGGCGATGACCGGGTTCGCGATCCCGGCGGTCTACCTGCTCTTCGTCGTCGTCGGTGCCCTCGCGGTGTCGCGGCGATCGGTGCCGGCGACGCGGGCGTGGCTGCTCGTCGTCCTGCCGTGCATCCACGTCGGCTGGGGTGTCGGCTTCATCATCGGGTTCCTGACGCGGACCTCCGATCTGACCACGCACACGGGACGGTGACCGACATGGCCGACGACGACCTCGGGAACGACGGCGCACCGGACCCCCGGGGCGGTCGCGGGTTCACCCGACCGACCTCGATCGCCGAACTGCGGGCGGTGGCCCAGCCGGACGAGGTCCGCGCGCGCGCCAACGCCGAGCACTGGACGGCCTCGCTCTACCTGCGGGACATCTCGCCGTACCTGACGTCGCTGCTGCTGCGCACCCGGGTCAGCGCGAACCAGGTCACCGGGCTGATGATCCTGGTCGGGTGGTCCACCGCGGCCGCACTCCTGATCCCGGGCATCTGGGGAGCGCTCCTCGCGCTCGTGCTCGGGCAGCTGCAGATGCTCGTCGACTGCTCGGACGGCGAGGTCGCCCGGTGGCGCGGCACCCGGTCCCCGGCCGGCATCTTCCTCGACAAGGTCGGGCACTACACGACCGAGGGGCTCATCCCGATCGCCCTCGGCGTCCGGGCGGCGACCTGGCCGATCCACGGTGCCGACTGGATGTGGACGACGATCGGGTGCGCGCTCGGCCTGGTGATCGTCCTCAACAAGGCGCTCAACGACATGGTGCACGTCGCCCGTGCGCACGGTGGCATGGCGAAGCTCGCGGACCGTCGCGACGGGGTCACCGCCCCGTCGGGTGCCCGGCTCGCCACGCTCCGCCGGATCGCCCGCTTCCTGCCCTTCCACCGGCTGTACCACTCGGTCGAGCTGACGATCATCACGTTCGTCGTCGCGCTGCTGGCGCTCGTCATCGGGCACCCGCTGGCCGACCGGGTCCTGGTCGGCGCGCTCCTGCCGCTGGCCGTCCTGGCGACCGCCGGGCACTTCCTGGCGATCATGTCGTCGAAGCGGGTCCGCGCGTGACGCCCGGTACCGTCCGTCGTGGCGCGGTGCCGCACCGCGATCGGCCGCGCGTCGCCGTCGTCAGCCTGTCGCAGGGCACCCGCCCCGACGACCTGCGCCGTGGCCTGGAGAGCGTGCTCGCGCAGCAGGGCGTCGAGCTCGACGTGGTCTGCGTCGGCAACGGGTGGCAGCCGGTCGGACTGCCCGACGGGGTCCGCGCGCTCGCGCTGCCGGAGAACCTCGGCATCCCCGCCGGCCGGAACGCCGGTGCGGCCGCGGTCGACGGTGACTACGTGTTCTTCCTCGACGACGACGCCTCGGTGCCGTCGCCGACGTTCCTCCGCGACGCGATCGACCTGTTCGAGCACGACCCGTCGCTCGGCCTGGTGCAGCCCCGGGTCGTGGACCCCACCGGCACGGCCAACCCGCGCCGCTGGGTGCCCCGGATCCGCAAGGGCGACCCTGAGCAGAGCTCGCCGGTGTTCTCCGTGTGGGAGGGCGCCGTCGTCCTGCCGATGGACGTCTGGCGCGCGGTCGGCGGCTGGGGAGCCGAGTACTTCTACGCCCACGAGGGCATCGAGCTCGCCTGGCGGGTCTGGGACGCCGGACGTCGGACCTGGTACGCGGGGGAGCTCGTCGCGAACCACCCCGCGATCGACCCGGCACGCCACCGTGAGTACGTCCGCCTGAACGCCCGGAACCGGGTGTGGTTGGCACGGCGCAACCTGCCCGCCGTGCTCCGGCCGCTCTACGTCGGCAGCTGGGCCACGATCCAGGTGCTGCGCTGGTGGCGGTCACCCCGTCGGCTCGCGACCTGGTTCAGCGGCGTCGCCGAGGGGTGGCGCACCGACTGCGGCCCGGTCCACGTGATGGGATGGCTCACGATCGGCCGGATGACGCTGGCGGGCCGCCCACCCGTCGTCTGAGCGTGCGGGACGGACAGGAGGCGCGCCTCCCGTCCGCACCGGATCGCCCGTCTCGCACCGCACCGCCTGTCCCGCACCGCACCGCCTGTCCCGCACCGCACCGCCTGTCCCGCACCGCACCACCCGAACCGCCGCACGACCTGTCCGACCCACCGCCCAGGAGCACAGCATGGCCATCGTCAAGGACGCCCGTACCGCGATCCGGCTCGCCGGCCGACTGTGGCGCTCGCGGCAGACGCGGTCGCAGCTGGCACGCCGGCTGCCCGCGGTCCCGACGCCCGCGCCCGGCACGATCGAGATCGCGGTGTACTTCGCCGACGGGCCGGTGAACATGTACCAGATCCGCCAGTGGTACGGCCCGCTCGCCGAGCTGGCCCGGCACCGCGGGGTGGCGATCGTGTCCCGCAGCCCGGGCGCGATGCTGGCCCTGGCGGACGAGTCGCCCGTCCCCGTCGTCTACGCGCGGCAGGTCGTCGACCTCGAGCGCTTCGTCACCGAGCAGGCGCCGAAGGTGGTGCTGTACGTCAACCAGAACGCCCGCAACTTCCAGATGATGCGGTACGGGCGGATGTGGCACGTCTTCGTCAACCACGGCGAGAGCGACAAGATGTACATGACGACGAACCAGTTCAAGGCCTACGACGCCGCGCTGATCGCCGGCGACGCGGCCCGGGACCGACTCGCCGATGCGCTCTGGGACTACGACCTGGACGCCCGGGCCATCGCGATCGGACGGCCGCAGGCGGACCACTTCGCCGGTGAGCCGCCGTACCCGGCCGACGGGCGCACCGTCGTGCTCTACGCGCCGACCTGGGAGGGCGACCGTGCCGCGGCCGCCTACGGGTCGATCGCCAGCCACGGGACGACCATCGCCGAGCAGGTCCTGGCGTCGCCGCGGCACCGGTTGGTCTACCGGCCGCACCCCCGCAGCGGGGTGCGCGACGCCGACTACCGGGCGGCGCACCAGCGGATCGTCGCTGCGATCACGGCCGCGAACGCCGCCGACCCGTCGGCGCACCACGTGTACGACGACGGGCCGACGCTGGGCTGGCAGCTCGCGGGGGCCGACGTGGCGATCACCGACATCAGCGCGATGATCTACGACCGTCTGGCCGTCGGCAAGCCCCTGATCGTCACCCGTCCGGTGTCACCGGAGGCGGACGTCGACGAGCGGGGCTACCTGGGCGACGCCAACTGGCTGCTGGCGGCGGACGCCGGGGACGTCGTCGCGCGGGTGGACCGCGCCGCGACGGACGCCGACGAGTTGGCGAAGCTGCAGCACTGGGTGCAGCGCTACTTCGGGGACACCACGCCGGGCGTCGCCACGGCGCGGTTCCACGACGCGATCGACCGGCTGGTCGCCCGCTGGCACGAGGTCGCGCGTGCCCGGTCGACGGACTGACCCCCGTCCGACGCGTCCGTCCGGTCACGGAGCGAGCCCCGGGCCGGCCAGCGACATCCGCCACAGGAACTCCGTGCGGTCCGGGCGTCGCCACCGGACGATGACGACACCGGTCTCGTCCGCGCCGGCGCCGAACACGGCCAGGGACAGTCCGCGCCCCGGCTCGAGACGGCGGACGACGAGGGGCGGCGAGTAGCCCGTGCCGAGGTGGGTGAGGGAGATCCCGTCGAGGGTCTCGGAGCTGGTGTTGACCAGCTCGTAGCGGCGTGGTGCGGCTGATCGGTCGATGGTGAAGGGGACCGGGTAGGCGGTGATGGGGTGACGCATGGGGAGCACGCTAGGGGTGGGGTCCGACGTCGGGGCCCTCGGGGACCCCTCGGGGGACCGGGGCTGTGGAGCGTGCCCCGGGGGTGCTCGGTTGTGGAGGAGTGGACGTCAGACGCCGTGGTCGGCGTTGTACCGCTCCAGCGCCTCGTCGATCGGACCGTCGAACTGCAGACGGCCGCCGTCGAGGTACAGGCCGCGGTCGCAGAACCGGCGCAGGTCCTTGTCGCTGTGCGAGACGAAGAACAGCGTCCGACCGCCCGCGAGCAGCTCCTCGATCCGCCTGTAGCACTTCTCACGGAACTTCTTGTCGCCGACGGCGAGGACCTCGTCGACGAGGATCACCGGCTCGTCCAGACGCGAGATGACCGCGAACGCGATCCGTACCTTCATGCCGCTCGACAGGTGCTTGTACGGGGTGTCGACGAAGTCCGCGATCTCGGCGAACGCGATGATCTCGTCGAAGGCGGCCCGGATCTCCGCTCGCGACATGCCGTGCAGCCCCGCGGTCAGGTACACGTTGTCGCGGACCGTCAGGTCGCCGACGAAGCCGCCGGTGATCTCGATCAGGGGCGCGACACCGGCTCCGACGTGGACACGGCCCTCGTCCGGCAGCATCACCTGGGCGACGAGCTTGAGCAGCGTCGACTTGCCCTGGCCGTTCCGCCCGACGACGCCGATCGCCTCGCCCGGGCGGACGTCGAACGACACGTCCCGCAGCGCCCAGAACTCGTCCGCCTTCCGACGGCGCTGCCCCCGGCCGAAGAGGTCCTTGAAGCTCCGGCTGGCGCGGCGGTTCCGTTTGAAGCGGATGCCGGCGCCCGTCACGGAGATCACCGGCGCGGTGGCGCGGGCGGTCGTCACGGGTTCGGTCGTGGCCATCACAGCTCCTTGAGGACGCGGTGCTCGCTGCGGCGGAACACGACGATGCCGATGACGAGGACGATGCCCGTGACGACGACCGACGCGAGCACCTCCTTCCAGTCCAGCTGACCGGGGAAGAACGCCGAGCGGTAGATGCCGAAGATCCCGCTCAGCGGGTTGATCGCGGCGATGTCGTGCAGGGCCTTCGGGAGCGCCTGCGTGCCGTAGATGATCGGGGACGCGTAGAACAGGAAGCGCAGCACGAGCTTCACGGCACGCTCGAGGTCGCGGAAGAACACCACGAGCGGCGCGACGATCAGCCCGAGGCCGTACACCAGCGTGACCTGCAGGACGATCGCGATCGGCCAGAGCACGACCTGCCAGTGCAGGTGCGCCCCGGTGGCGATGACGAACACCGCGAGCACCGGGATGCTCAGCAGGAACTCGATGGCCTTCGACGCGTCGATCCGGGCCACCCAGATGCTGCGCGGGATGGTCGTCGAGCGGATCAGCTTGGCTTCCTTGATGAACGCGCGGGTCGAGTCCGAGACGCCGCCGGTGAACCACATCCAGGGCAGCAGCGCCGTCAGCAGGAAGACGATGTACGGCTCCTCGCCCACCTTGCCGCGGTGGAACACCTGCGTGAAGACGAACCAGTAGATCGCCGACATCACCAGCGGGTCGAGGATCGACCAGAAGTACCCGAGCGCGGACGTCGAGTACCGCACCCGCAGGTCGCGGACCGTCAGCAGCCAGAGCGCCTGGCGGTAGCGACGAGCGGAGCCGCGAGAAGCGGCGGGCGTGACGCCAGCACCGGGCCCAGCGACGCCCGGCCGTTCAGCGCCGGGCCGTGCGCCGTCCGGCCGTTCTGCACCGGGCTGCGCGGTCGTCGGCTGCGCGTCAGTCATGGGTTCCCTCCGGCCGGGACCGCACCGAGGGGCGGCCACCCGGGCCGGTGGACCGGATCAGGGGATCCTGACCTGGCTCAGGCGAACAGGTCGTTCGCGCGCTGCAGGTCCTCGGCGAAGTCGATCTCGACCGCGTACAGGTCGGAGATGTCGATCGGCGTCCAGCGTAGTCCGTCCTCGGCGATGGCAGCCTCGATGCCGCCTTCGAAGTACTCCTGGTCGTCGACGCGGCCGAGCTGACGGATCAGCGCCTGCTTGTCGGCAGCGGAGACGTGGTTGATGCCCACGGCTTCGCCGAGACCACCGACGACCTTCTTCGAGAGCTTCGCGATGAAGCCCTCGGCGTCGACGGTGTACTTGACCTCTTCGTCGGAGACCTTCTCGGTGTTGACGCTGACGAACGACCGACCCTCGTCGATCATGTCGGCGGCACGGACGAGGGCCATCGGGTCGAAGACCACGTCGCCGTTCATCCAGAGGACGCCGCTCTTGCCGGTCGCCTTGAGCGCACGGAGCAGGCTCTTCGAGGTGTTCGTGGAGTCGTAGGACTCGTTGTAGACGAAGTTCGCCTCGGGGAACGCCTCGACGATGTACTCCGACTTGTAGCCGACGACGATCGTGACCCGCGCGCTGGACCCGAAGGCGGCGCGGATGTTGTCGAACTGCTGCTGCATGATGGTGCGGCCGTCGCTGAGCTCGGTGAGCGGCTTCGGCAGGCTGCGCCCGAGGCGGCTGCCCATCCCCGCTGCGAGGATGACGATCTGCGTGGTCATGCTTGTCCCTTCCCGGTGTCCGCCGCGTTCCGGCCCGCCCCGAGGGGTGGATCCGCCCCGAGGGGTGGATGTTCCGGTCTGCTGTGGAGGACACGTCGAGCGTGTCCTGACGGACACTTCGATACGGCTTTCCTGGATACTGCTCGCTCCGCGTTCGAGTTGGCCGGGAGCCACGTGGTCCGGAGCGACGAACGCCCCGGTCAGCTACCGGTCCGGGAGCGCTGCGAGCAGGTTTCCGAGTGGTGAACACTCCGTCGTGTCTCGGTGAATGATACGGAACCAGACGGCATCGGGGTACGGGTCCGACGGCATCGTGTTCAATTCGTGACCCGCTCCGACACGGCTCAGCGGGCGGTCGGAACCGTTGGTACGGTTGGCCTCGTGTCGGCAGGAACAACGGGAAACGACGACGTCTACAGCACGTCGGACGCGACGTGGACGGTCGACGCGGACGACGACGGCACGACCGCCGCCCAGGGGACGGGCAGCGATGACCACGACGACACGGGGGACACGGGTGCGCACGACGCAGCCGCGGGTGACGACATGACGGACGACAGGACCGGCTCGGCGACGACGGCAGCGGCGGACTCCCCGCCCGCCGGGTCGCCGTCAGGCGCCACGAACCAGGCGCGCTCCGGCAAGAAGCGGGACAAGCGCGCCGGACGAGCCACTCGGCCGCAGGGCGCGGCGGCCAACCCCGGGGAACCCGACGGACAGGAGGCCCGGAGCGGCTCCGGGACGTCGGCCCCGGCGGGCGAGACCGGCACCAAGCGCCCGACCGGCCGGCCGGCCGTGACACAGCAGCCCGTCGTGCTCCGCGCACACGGCCTGGTCAAGCGCTACGGCCAGACCCTCGCGGTGGACGACGTCGACCTGGAGATCCGGAAGGGCTCGATCTTCGGCGTCGTCGGTCCGAACGGGGCGGGCAAGACGACGACGCTCTCGGTCCTCACGGGCCTCCTGCGTCCGGACGCCGGCACCGTCACCGTGCTCGACCACGACGTCTGGTCGGATCCGACCGCCGCGAAGCGGGCGATGGGTGTGCTGCCGGACCGGCTCCGACTGTTCGACCGCCTGACCGGCGCGCAGATGCTGTTCTACTCGGCGACGCTCCACGGACTCGACGGCAAGACCGCCCGGAGCCGCAGCGCCGACCTGGCCGAGGCGTTCGGCCTCGGCGACGCGCTCGGCCGACCGGTCGCCGACTACTCGATGGGCATGTCGAAGAAGATCGCCCTGGCCGCCACCCTCATCCACTCGCCGCGCGTGCTCGTCCTCGACGAACCGTTCGAGTCCGTCGACCCGGTCAGCGCGACGACCATCACCGACATCCTGCGGCGCTACACCGCGGGTGGCGGCACCGTGGTGCTCTCCAGCCACTCGATGGAGCTCGTCCAGCGCACCTGCGACTCCGTGGCGATCATCGTCGGCGGCAAGGTCCTGGCCGCCGGCACCATGGCCCAGGTCCGCGGTCGTCGCAGCCTCGAGGACAAGTTCGTCGAACTCGCCGGCGGTCGTCCCGTCGCAGAGAGCATGGAATGGTTGCACAGCTTCTCCGGCTGAGGGCCGACCTGCTCGCCGGCGAGGTCCGTGGTGGGGCACGCCGCTCGGTCGCAGTGGTCCTCGGCAGCCTGGTCGCCCTGGTCGCCACCCTCTGGGCAGCCTCCGTCCTCGGCGGGCTCCACACCGCGGACCCCGCCGTCGCCCGGACGATCGTGGTCCTGGTCGGCACCGCGGTGACCCTCGGCTGCACGCTGGTGCCGTTCGCCGTGGGTGTCGCCGACCAGCTCGACCCCCGGCGCTTCACCGCGTTCGGCATCGGGCAGCGCGACCTGGCCGTCGGACTCGGGCTCGCCGGGCTCCTCGGGATCCCGGTCGTCGCGGTCGCCGTGCTCGCCGTCGCACAGGTGGTCACCTGGAGCCGCGGTGCCGGACCGGCCCTCCTGGCCGTCGTCGCCGCGGTGCTCGTGCTCGCCACCACCGCCCTGCTCATCCGGGTCGCCGGCACGCTCGGCGCCCTGGCGTTCGCGGGCCACCGTGTCCGCGAGGCCACCTGGGCCGTCGTGCTCGTCGGCGTCGTGCTGGTCGTGCCGTCCGTGCTCCTGCTGCTGCGCGACGACAGGGTCGACCCGACCGGTCCCGGCCTGCAGCGTCTGACCGACGTCGCCGGGTGGACGCCCTGGGGTGCGGCCTGGGCCGTGCCGGCGGACGCCGCGTCCGGGCACGTCGGCACCGCCGTCGCCCGCCTGCTCGTGGCACTCGTCGTCGTGGGGCTGCTCGGTCTCGCCTGGTGGGCCCTGGTCGGACGCGTGCTCGTGTCCGTGCCGCGCCCGGCCCGCGTGCACCGGCACCGCACGCTCGGTTGGTTCGACCGGCTCGGCTCCACCCCGTTCGGTGCGGTCGCGGCCCGGGCACTGACCTACTGGGCCCGCGACCCCCGGTACCGCAGCTCGTACCTGATCCTGGTGTTCGTGCCGCTCGTGGTCCTGCCGCTCGGCGTCGCCGGGGTGCCGTGGGCGTGGACGGCCCTCGTGCCGCTGCCGCTCATGGCGCTGATCGCCGGGTTCCTGCCGCACAACGACGTCTCGTACGACAACACCGCCGTGTGGCTGCACGTCGCCTCGGGGGCACCGGGCTGGACCGACCGCCTGGGCCGCCTGGTGCCGCTCATCGTCGTCGGCGTCCCGCTGCTGGTCGCCGGAGCCGCGGTGTCGGCCGCGCTCTACGGCGACATGGACGCGTTCCCGCTGCTCGTCGCGGTCTCGGTCAGCGGCCTGCTCGGTGGACTCGGGCTGTCGAGCATCGTCTCGGTCGCCCTGCCCTACCCGACCGTCCGACCCGGCGACCACCCGTTCCACCAGCCGCAGGCCGCGGGGGCGACGGCGACCGTCGCGCAGACCCTGATGGTCGTCGGCACGGTGCTCTGCATGGTGCCGGCCGGCTGGTTCAGCGTCCGCGCACTCATCGGGGCGGAGGACCCGTCCACGTCGCTCGTCCTCGGTGTCGGGATCGGCGTCGGTGTCGTCGTCCTGGTGATCGGTGTGGTCGTCGGAGGCGTGGTGTTCGATCGACGCGGCCCGGACCTCCTGGCCGCCGCGCAGCGGAACTGACGAGCACCACCACGGGCGCGGGTGCGTGCGCCCACAGCGCGACGGATCCGCCGACGGACCGGGTCGTGACGACGTACCCTGGGGACATGAGCACGACGGAACCCGGCGGTGGCGGCCTCGACGTGATGGACCGCGAACTCGAGAAGCTCCTGGAAGAGGAGGCGATCGAGCCCGGCGACCACGAGCGCTTCTCGCACTACGTCAAGAAGGACAAGATCCTCGAGTCCGCCCTGACCGGCAAGGCCGTGAAGGCGCTGTGCGGCAAGAAGTGGATCCCGGGCCGCGACCCCGAGAAGTTCCCGGTCTGCCCGGACTGCAAGGCCATCTACGAGAAGATGCAGTCCGAGTGACCCCCGCCGACGCTGTTCAGACGAACAGCGTCGGGATGGCCGGGTCGCCCCGGCCGATCCGCTCGGCATCCGCCGGCAGCTCCGCCTTCGCGCGCTTGTGGTGCGTCCGGGCAGCTTCGACCCCGGCGGTGCCGAGGAACGCCGGATCGACCTCGCCGTGGGTGACGACCGGCACGAGCAGGTCGCGTTCGTCCGGGCCGACCGAGCCCGAGGTCAGCACGACCTCGGCCGTCGCGATGCCGTTCCGGAGCCGTCGGCCCGCTTCCTTCCGACCGCCGATCGAGGCCTTGTCGGCGGACTTCTTCGCCACCGGCACCCACTCGCCCGCGGGGGAGTGGTGCGCGACGAGCTTGAAGACCATGCCGGCGGCCGGGTGTCCGGAGCCGGAGACGACCGAGGTGCCGACGCCGTAGGAGTCCACCGGCGCGGCGCGGAGGGCGGCGATCGTGTACTCGTCGAGGTCGTTCGTCACGGTGATCTTCGTCGCGGTCGCACCGAGGCGGTCGAGCTGTGCCCGCACCGACGCCACGACGGAGGGCAGGTCGCCGCTGTCGATCCGGACCGCGCCGAGCGTCCCGTCGGTCAGGCGGACCGCGGTCTCGACCGCGGCTTCGATGTCGTAGGTGTCGACGAGCAGGGTGGTGCCGCTGCCGAGCGCGTCGAGCTGAGACCGGAACGCGGCCTCTTCCGAGTCGTGGAGCAGCGTGAACGCGTGCGCCGCGGTGCCCATCGTGGGGATGCCCCAGGTGCGGCCCGCCTCGAGGTTGCTCGTGGCGCCGAAGCCCGCGATGTACGCGGCGCGGGCTGCGGCCACGGCGTTCCACTCACCGGTGCGGCGGGAACCCATCTCGGCGAGCGGACGACGGTCGGCCGCCGACACCATGCGTGCCGCGGCGGAGGCGATCGCCGAGTCGGCGTTGAACACGCTGAGCGCCAGGGTCTCGAGCATCACGGCCTCGGCGAAGGTGCCCTCGATCTGCAGCACGGGGGAGTTCGGGAAGAACACCTCGCCCTCGCGGTAGGCGCGGACGTCCCCGGTGAACCGGTAGTCCGCCAGCCAGCGTGCCGTGCCCTCGTCGATGACGCGTCGGTCGCGCAGGAAGCCGATCTCCTCGTCGCCGAACCGGAACTCCGTCAGCTGCGTGAGGAAGCGTCCGAGCCCCGCGGCGACGCCGTACCGGCGGCCGTCGGGCAGCCGCCGGGTGAACACCTCGAAGACGCAGCGTCGGTCGGCGGTGCCGTCCTTCAACGCGGCGTCGACCATGGTGAGTTCGTACTGGTCGGTCAGGAGTGCGGTGGTCACGTCTCCGACCCTAACCAGGAGCGGGTGCCCCGGCCCGGATCGTGACCGGAACGGTGGACAGTCCCGACACACGGTCGGTCTGTGGACGCCAGGCCCGTGTGCCGCCCCGGGGTCGGCGTGCGTCGGTACGCTGGTCACCGTGACGGATGCACCGATCGGAGTCTTCGACAGCGGCGTCGGCGGGCTGACGGTGGCCCGGGCGATCATCGACCAGCTGCCCCGCGAGAGCATCCGCTACGTCGGGGACACCGTCCACTCGCCGTACGGGCCGAAGCCGATCGCCGACGTCCGGCGCTACGCGCTCGAGGTGATGGACGACCTGGTCGACCAGGGCGTCAAGGCACTCGTGATCGCGTGCAACACCGCGAGCTCCGCCGTGCTCCGCGACGCCCGCGAACGGTACGAGCAGGCGTACGGCATCCCCGTCGTCGAGGTCATCCAGCCCGCGGCCCGCGCCGCCGTCAAGCAGACCCGCACCGGCCGGATCGGTGTCATCGGCACGATCGGCACCATCGCGTCCCGTGCCTACGAGGACGCCTTCGCGGTCGCGGCCGACGTCGTGCTCACCACCGCCGCGTGCCCCCGCTTCGTCGAGTTCGTCGAGGCCGGGGACACCTCGTCCGCCGAACTGCGCGAGGTCGCCGCCGGGTACCTCGCACCGGTGCGGGCCGCCGGCGTCGACACCCTCGTCCTCGGCTGCACGCACTACCCGCTGATGTCGGCCGCGATCCAGTACGTGATGGGGCCCGACGTCACGCTGGTGTCGAGCGCCGAGGAGACCGCGAACGACGTCTACCGCCGGCTCGTCGAACACGGCCTCGAGCGCACCGGCACCGAAGCGCCGAGCTACGCGTTCGAGGCGACCGGTGCCGACGAGGCCGGCTTCGTCCGCCTGGCCCGACGCTTCCTCGGACCCGAGGTCGCCACCGTCGGGCACCTCGAGACCGCCAGCATCCCGGTACAGGCCAGTATCAGCCTGCCCCGCGGGCTCGACGTGGCGGCGACCAGCCGCACGACGTGACCCGCCCCGACACACCGCACCGTGCCTCCAGGCCGGACCGAGAGGAACCCATGAACGCCACCGACGGCACCGTCCGCATCGACGGCCGGACCACCACCGACCACCGACCCGTCACCATCGAACGCGGCTGGAGCACCCAGGCCGAGGGCAGCGCGCTCATCTCGTTCGGCAACACGAAGGTGCTCTGCACCGCCTCGTTCACCAACGGCGTCCCGCGTTGGATGGCCGGCAAGGGGACCGGCTGGGTCACCGCCGAGTACTCGATGCTGCCGCGGTCGACCAACGAGCGCATGCAGCGTGAGTCCATCAAGGGCAAGGTCGGCGGCCGGACGCACGAGATCTCGCGGCTCATCGGCCGTTCGCTCCGCGCCGTCGTCGACATGAAGGGCCTGGGCGAGAACACGCTCGTGCTCGACTGCGACGTGCTGCAGGCCGACGGGGGCACCCGCACCGCCTCGATCACCGGCGCCTACGTGGCGATGGCCGACGCGATCGAGTGGGGCCGTGAGCGCGGCTTCATCGGCAAGAAGGCGACGCCCCTGACCGACAGCGTGCAGGCGATCTCGGTCGGCATCGTCGGCGGTGTGCCGATGCTCGACCTGGCCTACGAAGAGGACAGCCGCGCCGACACGGACATGAACATCGTCACCACCGGGTCCGGCGCGTTCATCGAGGTCCAGGGCACGGCCGAGCACGCTCCGTTCGACCGCGACGAGCTGAACGCGCTGCTCGACCTCGGGCTCGCCGGCAACGCGTCGCTCGCCGCGGTGCAGCGTTCGGCGCTGGGGCTCGCGTGAGCGGCGCGGGCGGGGCGGCCGGCGGCGGGGCGGCCGGGGACGGGGCTGCTCTTGACGGGGGCACCGCGCGCACCGTCGTGCTGGCGACGCACAACCGGGGCAAGGTCGTCGAGCTGCGGGACATCCTCGGTGACGCCCTCGGCGGGATCGAGCTCGTGGCCTACGACGGCCCCGAGCCGGTCGAGGACGGCGACACCTACGCCGCGAACGCCCTCATCAAGGCTCGTGCCGCGGTCGCCCACACGGGGCTGCCGGCCCTGGCGGACGACTCCGGCATCGCGGTCGACGCACTCGGCGGGGCGCCGGGCATCCACTCCGCCCGGTACGCCGGCACCCGGGTGGACGCCGACAACATCGCACTGCTGCTGCAGAACCTGGACGGCGTCGTCGAGCGGACCGCGGCGTTCGTCTGCGCGGCGGCGTTCGTCACGCCCTCCGGGGTCGAGCACGTGTTCGAGGCCCTCTGGAACGGCGAGGTCCGCACCGAGCCGATCGGGGACGGCGGGCACGGCTACGACCCGGTGTTCCAGCCGGACGACGCCGACCGTTCGGCGGCGCAGCTGACCCGCGCGGAGAAGAACGCGCTGAGCCACCGGTCGAAGGCGTTCCGGGGCATCGCGCCGATCGTCCGCGAGTGGTTCGCCGGCGAGGACCCGCAGGCCTGAGGCCTGAGGCCGGCGGGGCCCGCCGGGCCGGCGGGGCCCGGCGGGGCCCGGGCGGGCCCGGCCCCGCCGGCGCGGCGCCGATCGGCGTCGCACAACAGAAACCGGCTCGAACCGCGGGATTCCGCGGTTCGAGCCGGTTTCTGTTGTGCGGGTCCCGCTGACGCCGGGCCGCCGTGCGGGCGGCCGCCGGGCGGCCCCGCTCCGAGGCCCTACGGCTGCTCGGACTCGCGCTGCTTGGCCTTGCGGGCGTTCCGGAAGTAGGTGATCGCGGCGGGGACCACGGTGACGACGACGGCCGCGAGCAGGATCACGTCGATGTAGTTGCGCACGATGTACGCCACGGCCGGGATGTACCCGAGGAAGTAGCCGAGGAACGTGACGCCGACACCCCAGATGATCGCGCCGACGGCGTTGTACAGCGAGTACTTCTTGTAGTTCATCCGGCCCACACCCGCGGCGATCGGGGCGAACGTCCGGACCACGGGGACGAAGCGCGCGAGGATCACCGCGAGGGCGCCGTACCGGTGGAAGAAGGCGTTCGTCCGGTCGACGTTCGCCTTCGAGAACAGTCCGCTGTCCTTGCGCTCGAAGATCGGCGGACCGGCCTTCTTGCCGATGTAGTAGCCGAGTTCACCGCCGAGGAACGCCGCGACGCCGATCATCAGCGCGACGACCCAGATCGGGATGCCGCCGATCTGGCCGTCGCGGTCGAAGGCGAACAGGCCGGTGATGACGAGCAGGCTGTCGCCCGGGAAGATGAACCCGATCAGCAGGCCGGTCTCGGCGAAGATGATGGCGCAGACGACGAGCACGGCGAAGGCCCCGAAGTGGTCGAGGATGTACTGCGGATCCAGCCAGGGGATCAGGGCGAGTGCGACGGAGTGCATGGTTCTTCCGGTCGGCGGGCGAGGGCGGATGGAGCACCCGCCGGACCGAGGGTACCGTGCGGGCGTGTCCCGGCCGTCCGCCGCGAGGGTGACGTTCGGTGCGGAAGGAGGGACTCGAACCCTCACGCCGGAGCACAGGAACCTAAATCCTGCGTGTCTACCAATTCCACCACTCCCGCTGGCCGACCCAGTGTACGCAGCGGGGCGGGTGGCGGAGGTGGGGCGGGCCTCCCGGTCAGCGCAGGGTGCGGGGCAGGTACCTCGGGACGTACCGGAGCAGGACGCCCGCGCCGACCAGGCCGAGCACGCCCATCACGCCGCTCGCGACGGCGATGGTGGCGAGCGCGGTGACACCGGAGATCACGAGCGGGGCGGCGGCGGAGCCGAGGTCACCGGTGAACCGCCAGGCGCCGAGGAAGGGCGCCGGCCGGTCGGCGGGTGCCAGGTCCGCGCCGAGCGTCATGAGGATGCCGGAGCCGACGCCGTTCGCCAGGGACATCGCCATCGCGACCGCGATGAACCAGCCGACGCGGGCGTCGAGGTGGTCGCTCCAGGCGAGCAGGAAGTAGCAGATGCTGAGGCCGAGCATGCAGGGCAGGGCGCTCGCCAGGCGGCCCCAGCGGTCCATGATCTGCCCGCTCGTGTAGAACAGCGCGAAGTCGACGGCACCGGCGATGCCGATGACCAGGGCGGCGGTGGAGTCGTCGAGTCCCACGCTGACCGCCCAGAGCGGCAGGATCACCTGCCGTCCGGCGCGCATCGCGCCGATCAGGGCCGCACCGCTGCCCAGGCGGACCAGGACGCGGTGGTGGGCGCGGATGGTCTGGAAGAGGCCCTGCGACTCCTCCTTGACGAACTGCTCGCCCTCGAGCGGGCCGGTCGACGCAGCGTCGGCCGCGGTCGCCCCGTCGGCCGCGGTCGGCCGGGAGGCGCGGGTCGGCCGCTGCAGACCGCGCACGCCCGTCGCGGGGTCGCGGATGACGAGCAGCACGACCGCCGCGCCGAGACAGCAGACGACGTGCACCCAGAAGGCGCTCTGCGTCGTGCCGGTGAGGTGGATGACGCCGGCCGCGAGGAACGGGCCGACGAAGTAGCCGAAGCGGAACACGCCGCCGAGGCTCGACAGCGCCCGGGCCCGGATCCGCAGCGGGATCGAGGTCGTCATGTAGGCGTGCCGGGCGAGCGCGAAGACCGCGGTCGACAGGCCGACGAGGAACACGCCGATGGCCAGGACGAGGGGGTACGGGGCGGCCGTGCAGACGAGCAGACCGACGACCGAGACGACCGCGGCGCCGATCATCGCGTTCCGTTCGCCGATCCGCGCGACGACGACGCCCGAGGGGACGTCCCCGATGAGCTCGCCGACCAGGATCAGCGAGGCGACGAACCCGGCGATGGCCAGGCTCGCGCCGAGGGAGTCCGCGGCGATCGGGATGATCGGGATGATGGCGCCCTCGCCGATCGCGAAGAGCGCCGCCGGCAGGAACCCGGACAGCAGGACACCGCGGAGGTCGAAGGCGTCGTTCGTGGTGCTCGTCATCGTCGAGCAACGCTACGCCGTGTCGGAGTTACCCTGGACCCATGCGTGTTCTGGCGGCGATGAGCGGCGGGGTCGACTCGGCGGTGGCCGCGGCCCGGGCGGTGGACGCCGGCCACGACGTCGTCGGGGTGCACCTGGCGCTCAGCCGGATGCCCGGCACCCTGCGCACCGGCAGCCGCGGGTGCTGCACGATCGAGGACTCGATGGACGCCCAGCGTGCCGCCTCGGCCCTCGGCATCCCGTACTACGTGTGGGACTTCTCGGCGCGGTTCAAGGAGGACGTCGTCGACGACTTCGTGGCCGAGTACCAGGCCGGCCGCACCCCGAACCCCTGCATGCGCTGCAACGAGCGGATCAAGTTCGCGGCCCTGCTCGAGAAGGCACTGGCACTGGGCTTCGACGCCGTCGCGACCGGGCACTACGCCTCGATCGTCACCGCGGCGGACGGTTCGCGCGAACTGCACCGGTCGGCGGCGTGGGCGAAGGACCAGTCCTACGTGCTCGGCGTCCTGACGGCGGAGCAGCTGCAGCACGCG
Organism: Curtobacterium herbarum; assembly: GCF_016907335.1. NCBI lineage: Bacteria > Bacillati > Actinomycetota > Actinomycetes > Micrococcales > Microbacteriaceae > Curtobacterium > Curtobacterium herbarum. Next base: position 2,564,348 of record NZ_JAFBBT010000001.1, on the reverse strand, counting down.
ATGTTCCCGCTCGGTGCCACCCCGTCGAAGGACGAGGTCCGGGCGGAGGCCGCCGCCCGCGGGCTGACGGTCGCGCAGAAGCCCGACTCGTACGACATCTGCTTCATCCCCGACGGCGACACCCGCGGGTGGCTCGCCGACCGTGTGGGGACCGCTCCCGGTGACGTGGTGGAGCGCGACGGCACCGTCGTCGGCGCGCACGACGGCGCCACTGGCTACACCGTCGGGCAGCGCCGCGGGCTGGCACTCGGTCGTCCGGCACCGGACGGCAAGCCCCGGTTCGTGCTCGATATCCGCCCGAAGGACAACACCGTCGTCGTCGGCCCGAAGGAGGCGCTCGACGTCGCCTCGCTCTCCGGTACCCGGTACACGTGGGCGGGCGCGGCACCGGCCGACCCGTCGACCCCGTTCCGCTGCGACGTGCAGATCCGTGCGCACGCCGACCCGGAGCCCGCCACCGCACACGTCGAGGACGGCGCGCTCGTCGTCGTCCCGGACGCACCGCTCTCCGGTGTCGCCCCCGGGCAGACCGCCGTCGTGTACGTCGGCACCCGGGTGCTCGGCCAGTGCACCATCGACACCACGGTGTCGGCAGCGCCCGTCCCGGCCTGACCCCGCGGGCCTGACCCCGCGGGCCTGACCCCGCGGGCCTGACCCCGCGGGCCGGACGTCGGCGCCTCCGGCTGCGGGCCGGGTCGGTGGGGCACGGTAGAACTGACACATGAGCGACACCGACGCGACCTTCGAGACCATCGACCCCGCGGGCCTCGACGCCGCGCAGGCCGCTCGGGAGGTCGATCGGCTGCGCGCCCGTCTGGGTGAACTGCGCCACGCCTACTACGAGGGCAACGGCTCGCCCGTGTCCGACGCCGAGTACGACACGATGATGCACCGGCTGGACGCGATCGAGCAGCGGTTCCCGGAGCTCCTGACCGAGGACAGCCCGACGCAGACGGTCGGCGGGCAGGCGCAGACGACGCAGTTCGCCCCGGTCGAGCACGCCGAGCGGATGCTGAGCCTCGACAACGTGTTCAGCCCCGAAGAGCTCACCGACTGGGCGCTCAAGGTGCAGCGGGACGCCGGCGCCGAGCGGGTCCGGTTCCTGTCCGAGCTGAAGATCGACGGGCTCGCCATCAACCTGCGGTACGAGCACGGGCGACTCGTCTCGGCGGCCACCCGCGGTGACGGCGTGGTCGGCGAGGACGTCACCGGCAACGTCCGGACGATGGGCACGATCCCGGACCGGCTCGCCGGCAGCGGTCACCCGCCCCTGGTGGAGGTCCGTGGCGAGATCTTCTTCCCGGTCGCGCAGTTCGACGAGTTGAACGCCCGGCAGCGCGACGCCGGCGAGCGGGTCTTCGCGAACCCGCGGAACGCCGCCGCCGGGTCCCTCCGCCAGAAGGAGGAGGGCAAGTCCGCCGCCAAGCGGGAGCTCATGGTCGACCGGCTCCGACGCCTCCGGATGCTCGTGCACGGCATCGGTGCCTGGCCGGTCGCCGAACTCGAGCGCGACACCGACGTCCGCGCCCAGTCCGAGGTCTACGAGCTGCTGCACACGTGGGGGCTGCCGACCGGCACGCACCACCGCGTCTTCGACTCCGTGGACGACGTCCTGGGCTTCGTGAAGGACTACGGCGAACGTCGGTCCGCGGTCGAGCACCAGATCGACGGCATCGTCATCAAGGTCGACGACCTGGGGCTGCACGAGGAGCTCGGGTCCACCAGCCGTGCCCCGCGGTGGGCGATCGCCTACAAGTACCCGCCGGAAGAGGTCCACACGAAGCTGCTCGACATCGTCGTCAGCGTCGGCCGCACCGGTCGGGCCACGCCGTTCGCGGCGATGGAGCCCGCCGAGGTCGCCGGGTCCGTGGTCCGCCAGGCCACCCTGCACAACCAGCAGGTCGTCAAGGCGAAGGGCGTCCTGATCGGGGACACCGTCGTGCTCCGCAAGGCCGGCGACGTGATCCCGGAGGTCCTCGGCCCCGTGGTCGAGCTGCGGGACGGCACCGAGCGCGAGTTCGTGATGCCGACCGACTGCCCGGAGTGCGGCACCCCGCTCCGCCCGGCGAAGGAGGGCGACATCGACCTCCGCTGCCCGAACGCCGAGAGCTGCCCGGCGCAGGTGCGCGGTCGGGTCGAGCACATCGCCTCCCGCGGGTCGCTCGACATCGAGGGCCTGGGCGAGGTCGCGGCCGCGGCCCTCACGCAGCCGGTCTTCCCGGAGACCCCGCCGCTCGTGACCGAGGCGGGGTTGTTCGACCTGACGCTGGAGGACATCGTCCCGATCGAGGTGATCGTCCGTGATGCCGAGACCGGCATGGAGAAGACCGAGGACGGCGGTGCCCCGAAGCGCGTCACCCCGTTCAGCCGGGCACGCAAGAAGACCGACCCGCCGTTCGACCCGGAGGCCCGTGGTGCGGACTACACCGGCGAGCCCAGCCGGTACCCGTCGAAGAACGCGTTCGAGATGCTCGCGAACATCGACGCCGCGAAGACCAAGCCGCTGTGGCGCATCCTGGTCGGCCTGAACATCCGCCACGTCGGACCCGTCGCGGCCCGGGCGCTCGCGAACCACTTCGGGTCGCTCGACGCGATCCGGTCGTCCTCGCGTGACGAACTGGCAGCGGTGGACGGCGTCGGCGGGATCATCGCCGACGCCCTGCTCGACTGGTTCGAGGTCGACTGGCACCGCGAGATCATCGACCGCTGGACGGCCGCAGGCGTGCAGCTCACGACGCCCGGACACCCCGGGCCGGGCGCTGCGACCGAAGCGGGCGGGGTGCTCGCGGGGGTCACGGTCGTCGCGACCGGCTCCCTCGAGGGCTTCAGCCGCGAGGGCGCGCAGGAGGCGATCATCGCCGCCGGTGGGAAGGCCGCGTCGAGCGTCAGCAAGAAGACGGACTTCGTCGCGGCCGGCCCTGGGGCGGGGTCGAAGCTGACGAAGGCGGAGCAGCTCGGGTTGCGGATCATCGACGCCGAGCAGTTCGCGCTGCTGGTGACCGAGGGGCCGGCCGCGCTCGGCGACCCGGCGCCGGCCGAGCCCGACGCCGCCCCGGTCGCGTCCACGGAGAGCGATCCGCAGTAGGCACGCATGCACGGCCGCGCGCAATCCGGCCGCTGCGACGCACTTCGGCTCACCCCCAGTTCGGGGGTCATGGTGCATCCCGCATGACCCCCGAAGGGCCGGATCTCCGTAGACTTGACAGAGCATCACCTGTTGTCTGCAGGGGGACGACAGGCTGGCCGTCCCGGGGGAGACCCGTTTGCTGCTCATCGCCGCGGCACTGCTGACTGCCTCGATCCACTCCCTCGGAGTCGTCGAGGCCCCCGCAGTGCCTGTTCCCGCCGTCGTCGCTCCGGCGACCGTGTGGTCGTCCGGACCGCGTGCCTCCGACCTCCCGTCCGGTCCGTCCGTCGAGGCGCTCGCCGCCGCGTCCGGGCAGCGCTGGCTGGACGCCCTCGAGACCGCCACCCCGCTGACCCTGCGTGCCGCCGACGACGACTCGCGCGTGACCAGGACCGCGATGGACGACCCGCCGAGCACGAACCTCGTCGCGAACTGGTGGCGGTCGCTCTCGCCGGGGTCCCGGACGGTGCTGACGGACGAGGCCCCCGTCGTGATCGGCAACCTGGACGGGGTGCCCTACGACGTCCGTGACGTGGCGAACCGGGCCGCCCTCGCCGCGGGCCTCGCCGACCCGGGCACACCGACCGCGGTCGCCTCGATGCTCGGCCAGGTGCGGGAGTCCCTCGAGCCGACGCCCGACGACCCGCGGAAGTACCTCGTCACCCTGGACACCCGGGGGACCGGCCGGTGCGCGATCTCGCTCGGCGACCTCGACACCGCGGGTGACGTCTCCGTCGTGGTGCCCGGCATCTTCTTCTCGGTCAACGGCCAGATGGTGGACTTCACCGCGACGGCCGGCGACGTGTTCCGGGAGCAGGCCACCCTGGCCCCGGTGGCCGCCCCGGCGAACGGCCCCGGCATCGCGGTCGTCGCGTGGATGGGGTACCGCACGCCCGGCATCGCGGACTTCATGTCGCTCGACCTGGCCCACGTCGGAGCCGACCGGCTCATCCGCACCCTCGACGGCATCCGCGCAGTCCGGAACGACCACGAACCGCGGCTCGGCGTCGTCGCGCACTCGTACGGGTCGACCACGGCGATGATCGCGCTGTCCTCCGGGCGCACCCGGGTCGACAGCCTGACGATGCTCGGGTCCCCGGGGAGCGCCGTGACCTCCGTCGACCAACTCGGCGTCCCGCGCGGCCAGGTGTACGTCGGCGGAGCGCACTGGGACCCCGTCGCGGGCACGGGCTTCTTCGGCACCGACCCCGGGTGCGCCACGTTCGGTGCGGCGCGGCTCGACCTGGTCGGTGGCAGCGACCCGGCCGACGCCGGCGACGTCTTCCGGCGGCCGTTCGGGCACAACGAGTACCTCAAGCCGGGCACCGCGTCCCTCCACGACGTCGCGCTCATCGCGGTCGGGCGTGGCGACCTGGTCAGCGGTGGACACCGTCCCGGCGACACCCCGGGCGACGGGATGGTCCAGGCGACGCCGGACATGTACCTCGTGCGGCCACAGGACCTCCAGCCGCGCGACTGAGCGTCGGCACAGGCACCGGCACCGGCACCGGCCGCACGCGCACCGGCCGCCGGCCGGTGGACGGGAGGCCCGTCAGACGTGACCCGATCGTGACCGGACCCGCGCGGGGCCGGTGATCCGAGCCTCCAGGCCGTGTCGGGTCACGCGGCGGAGGCGAGGCCGTGAGCATCCTGTGCGGCTGTGCAGTCGCGCGGCCGCGCGCACCAGAGTGGGTACAGCCCGTCTCCTTACCGTGCTCGACATGCGAATCGTGCGGTGGCCGGGTGCCCTCCTGATGTTCATCGTCATGTCCGTCCTCGCCGGTCTGCTCGTCGCCGTCGCGCTGACCCCCGCCGTGGCCGTCGCGGGCGAGGGCACGAGCGGCGCGGCCGAGTTCTTCGAGGACCTGCCGAGCTACCTCGACATCCAGACGCCGCAGCAGGTGTCCACCGTCTACGCGAAGCAGGGCGGACAGGAGGTCCCGATCGCGTCCTTCTACGCCGAGAACCGCGTCAACGTCCGGTCCGACCAGATCGCCGACACCCTCAAGCAGGCGGCCATCGACACCGAGGACCCGCGCTTCCACACCGAGGGCGGCATCGACGTGGTCGGGACGCTCCGCGCGACGATCGCCGACGCACTCGGCAAGGGCGTCCAGGGCGGTTCGAGCATCACGCAGCAGTACGTGAAGAACGTGCTCGTGCAGCAGTGCGAGCAGCTCAACGGCAAGGACCCGGCGTCCACGAAGAAGAAGGTCGACGCCTGCTACGACAAGGTCGCCGGGCAGTCGAAGGCACGGAAGCTGCAGGAGATCCGGTACGCCATCGCGGTCGACAAGAAGTACTCGAAGGACACGATCCTGACCGGGTACCTCAACATCGTCGGTCTCGGCGGACGTGTCTACGGTGCCGAGGCCGGTGCCGAGTACTACTTCGGCGTGCACGCGAAGGACCTGTCGCTCGTGCAGTCCGCGACCCTCGTGGCGATCCTCAACAACCCGTCGAACCTGCGCATCGACCACCCGTCGGACAAGCAGAACGGTTCGGCGAACGGGTACGCGCTGACGAAGGTCCGCCGCGACTACGTCCTGCGCCGGATGCACGCCCACGGCGCGATCTCGCGGGCCGAGCTGACGAAGGCCATCGCGACGCCGATCACGCCGAAGATCACCGCGACCGCGAACGGCTGCTCGACCGCGGCCACGAAGTACGACGCCGGGTACTTCTGCGACATGGTGCGGTCGCAGCTGCTCGCCGACCCGGCGTTCGGCAAGACCGCCTCGGACCGGATCGCCACCCTGGACACGAAGGGGCTGTCGATCCACACGTCGCTCGACCTCGACCTCCAGAACCACGCGCAGAGTGCGCTGTCGTCCTACGTCCCGACGACGATGGCCGGCGTCGACGCCGGCGGCACGAACGTCACGGTCGAACCCGGCACCGGCCGCGTGGTCTCGATGGTGCAGAACACCGCGTACACGCAGTCCGACGCACCGACCGCGGGCGCCACCGCCGTGAACTACAACGCCGACCAGGCCGTCGGCAGCTCCAGCGGGTTCCAGACCGGATCGACGTACAAGGTCTTCACCCTGGCCGACTGGCTGGCGAACGGGCACACCCTGTCCCAGTCGGTGTCGACGACCGAGCACTCGTTCCCCCAGGCCGAGTTCACGAACTCGTGCACGTCCGTCAGCGGGAGCCCCTGGAACGTCGCCAACGCCGAACAGGTGCCGTCGTCGATGACCGTGCTCGACGCGACCGTGGAGTCCATCAACACCGCCTTCGGAGCGATGGCGAAGCAGCTCGACCTGTGCGGGATCCAGAAGACCGCCGAGGGCATGGGCATCCACCAGGCCGACGGCAGTGCACCCGGTTCCACTCCCGCGTCAGTGCTCGGGACCAACCCGCTGTCGCCGGTGGACCTCGCCGAGGCGTACGCCGGGTTCGCGAACGGCGGCGTCGCCTGCACCCCGACCACGATCGACTCCGTCACGACGGCCAGCGGCGCCACCATCCGGCCGACCCCGGCGACGTGCAACCGCGGGGTCAGCGCCCAGGTCGCCGGCACCGTCGACTGGGCGCTGCAGGGCGTCCTCAGCGGGAAGGGCACGGCGGCCACCGCCAACCCGGGCGACTCCGTGCCGAAGTTCGCCAAGACCGGCACGACCGACGGTGACGAGCAGAACTGGCTCATCGCCTCGACGACGAAGTACACGAACGCGACCTGGATCGGCAACGTGGAGGGCCACGTGCGCCTGGCGAACTGGCCGTTCCTGCAGGGCACGACCGGGTACAGCGCGAAGTTCGGCGTCGGCAAGCAGATGATGTCGTACCTCGACGGGACGTACGGCGGCGGTGCGCTGCCGACCCCGGACCAGGCGATGATCGGGACGCCCGCGAAGGCGAAGACCGCGGCGCCGTCGTCCGGGTCGGACGCCCAGCAGGGGGCGCAGTCGCCGGACACGAACGCGCCGGACACGAACACCCCGGACACGAATGCGCCCGACACGAACGCGCCCGGGACGCAGGCGCCGACGACGTCCGACCCGGCGGCGCAGGCACCGGCTGCTGCCGTGACCGGTGGCGGGACGCCGGCCGGCGCAGGCGCGGCGCCGCCGGCGGGCTGACGCCCGGCTCGCGCTGACCCGGGGCTCGCGCTTACGCAGGGCTCCCGCTGACGCGGGTGCCGCGTGGTGGGCTGACGCGGGTGCCGCGCGGTCGGCGCAGCATCGCGTGACCGTCTGGAGGCCCGGTGCCGGTCCGTCGGGCCGGCACCGGGCCTCCAGACCGTCCTGCACAGCGGGGCGCTCGTCGTCGCGCGTCCACAGCCGTCCGACCCCCGCGCGGCACGCCCAATAGACTGGTGCGCACCCCACGAACCGATCGACGGAGCACCATGCCTGACATCACGAGCGAGCAGGTCGCACACCTGGCGAACCTCGCACGTATCGCACTCACGCCCGACGAGATCGAGAAGATGACCGAGGAGCTGTCACTCATCGTCGACAGCGTCGCCAAGGTCACCGAGGTCGCGACCCCGGACGTCCCCGCGACGAGCCACCCGGTCCCGCTCGAGAACGTGTCCCGCCCCGACGTGGTCGGCGAGACGCTGACCCAGGAGCAGGCGCTCTCCGGCGCCCCCGACTCGGACGGCGAGCGCTTCCGGGTGACCGCGATCCTCGGCGAAGAACAGTAGGCGGAAGAACAGTGACCCACGACATCACCACGCTGAGCGCTGCCGCGCTCGCCGACGCCCTGGTGGCCCGCGACGTCTCGAGCGTCGAGGCCACGCAGGCCCACCTGGACCGGATCGCCGCCGTCGACGGGGACGTGCACGCGTTCCTGCACGTCAACCAGAACGCGATCGCCGCCGCGAAGGCCATCGACTCCCGCCGCGCGGCCGGGGACGACCTCGGTCCGCTCGCCGGTGTGCCCATCGCCGTGAAGGACGTCCTGTGCACGCAGGACATGCCGACCACCTCGGGCTCGAAGATCCTCGAGGGCTGGGTGCCGCCGTACGACGCCACCCCGGTCGCCAAGCTCCGCCGTGCCGGCCTGGTGCCGCTCGGCAAGACCAACATGGACGAGTTCGCGATGGGCTCGTCGACCGAGTTCTCGGCGTACGGCCCGACGCACAACCCGTGGGACCTCGACCGGATCCCCGGCGGGTCCGGTGGTGGCTCGGCCGCCGCGGTCGCCGCGCACGAAGCCCCGCTCGCCCTCGGTTCCGACACCGGTGGCTCGATCCGTCAGCCGGGTGCCGTCACGGGCACCGTCGGTGTGAAGCCGACCTACGGTGGCGTCAGCCGCTACGGTGCGATCGCGCTGGCGTCGAGCCTCGACCAGATCGGACCGGTGTCCCGCACCGTCCTCGACGCCGCGCTGCTGCACGACGTCATCGGCGGGCACGACCCGAAGGACTCCACCTCGTTGCGGCAGGAGTGGCCGTCGTTCGCCGCCGCCGCACGCGACGGGCTGCAGGCCGACTCGCTCAAGGGCGTCCGCATCGGCGTCGTCAAGGAGCTCGCCGGTGGCGAAGGCTTCCAGGCCGGTGTCACCCAGCGCTTCCAGGAGACCGTCGCGCTGCTCGAGTCCGCGGGCGCCGTCGTCGTCGAGATCGACGCCCCGTCGTTCGCCTACGCGATCAGCGCCTACTACCTGATCCTGCCGGCGGAAGCGTCGTCGAACCTCGCGAAGTTCGACTCGGTCCGCTTCGGCCTGCGGGTCACGCCCGAGGGCGGTGCGACGGTCGAGGACGTCATGGCCGCCACGCGTGAAGCCGGCTTCGGTCCCGAGGTCAAGCGACGCATCATCCTCGGCACCTACGCCCTGAGCGCCGGGTACTACGACGCCTACTACGGCAGCGCGCAGAAGGTCCGCACGCTCGTGCAGCGCGACTTCACGGCCGCGTTCGAGCAGGTCGACCTGCTCATCAGCCCGTCGGCGCCGACGACGGCGTTCAAGATCGGTGAGCGCATCGACGACCCGCTCGCGATGTACCTCAACGACCTCACCACGATCCCGGCGAACCTGGCGGGCGTGCCCGGCATGAGCATCCCGAACGGCCTGGCGCCCGAGGACTCCCTGCCGACCGGTGTGCAGCTGATGGCCCCGCAGCGTGAGGACGCCCGGCTCTACCGGGTCGGTGCCGCCCTCGAGCGTCTGCTCGAGCAGCAGTGGGGCGCGCCGCTGATCTCCCGGATGCCCAACCTGGACGCCGCACAGCAGTCCGCCGCCGAGGAAGGTGTCATCTGATGGCCAAGGACGCACTCATGGACTTCGACGAGGCGATCGAGCGGTTCGAGCCGGTCCTCGGCTTCGAGGTGCACGTCGAGCTCGCGACGGCGACGAAGATGTTCTCGGACGCGCCGAACTTCTTCGGCGGCGAGCCGAACACGAACGTGACGCCGGTCGACCTCGGGCTGCCCGGGTCCCTGCCGGTCGTCAACGAGCAGGCCGTGCGGTACTCGATCCAGCTCGGGCTCGCGCTCGGCTGCTCGATCGCCGAGAGCTCGCGGTTCGCGCGGAAGAACTACTTCTACCCGGACAACCCGAAGAACTACCAGATCTCGCAGTTCGACGAGCCGATCGCGTTCGAGGGCGAGGTCGAGGTCGAACTCGCCGACGGCACGATCTTCCAGGTGCCGATCGAGCGCGCCCACATGGAGGAAGACGCGGGCAAGCTGACGCACGTCGGCGGTGCCACCGGCCGCATCCAGGGCGCCGAGTACTCGCTCGTCGACTACAACCGTGCCGGCGTCCCGCTGGTCGAGATCGTCACGAAGCCGATCGTCGGGGCCAAGGAACGCGCCCCCGAGCTCGGTGCTGCGTACGTGCAGGTCATCCGTGACCTGGTCCGGGCGCTCGGCGTCTCCGAGGCCCGCATGGAGCGCGGCAACCTGCGCTGCGACGCGAACATCTCGCTGCGCCCCTGGGGCCAGGAGAAGCTCGGTACCCGCACCGAGACGAAGAACGTCAACTCGTTCCGCGCCGTCGAGCGGGCCATCCGCTACGAGATCCAGCGCCAGGCCGCGATCCTCGCCGCGGGCGGGACGATCACGCAGGAGACCCGGCACTGGCACGAGGACACCGGCCGCACCTCGGCCGGCCGTCCCAAGTCGGACGCCGACGACTACCGGTACTTCCCGGAGCCGGACCTGCTGCCCGTCGTGCCCGACCCGGCACTCATCGAGGAGCTCCGTGCGAGCCTGCCCGAGGCACCGGTGGCGCGCCGCCGTCGCCTCAAGGGCGAGTGGGGCTTCGCCGACCTCGAGTTCCAGGACGTCGTCAACGGCGGGCTGCTCGACGAGGTCCAGGCGACCATCGACGCCGGTGCCGGCCCGCAGGCCGCCCGCAAGTGGTGGACCGGCGAGATCAGCCGGGTCGCCAACGCGCAGGACGCCGCCCCCGGTGACCTCGTGTCGCCGCAGCACGTGGCCGAGGTCATCGCGCTCGTCGAGTCGGGTGACCTGACCGACCGGCTCGCACGCCAGGTCCTCGAAGGCGTCATCGCCGGTGAGGGCTCGCCGGCCCAGGTCGTCGAGTCCCGCGGACTCAAGGTCGTCTCGGACGACTCGGCCCTGACCGCCGCCGTCGACGAAGCGCTCGCCGGGCAGCCGGACGTGCTGCAGAAGATCCGCGACGGCAAGGTCCAGGCCGCCGGCGCGATCATCGGCTCCGTGATGAAGGCGATGAAGGGCCAGGCCGACGCCGCACGCGTGCGCGAGCTCGTCCTCGAGCGGGCGCAGCAGCTGTAGGACCCAGCACGCCCCAGCGCGACCAGCACGACCAGCACGACCAGCACGATCAGCACGATCAGCACGACCCAGCGCTGGACGCGCACGACGGGAGGCCCGTGGCGAGACCGCCACGGGCCTCCCGTCCATCCTGGGGACACGTCAGCAACCCGGTGACAGGATGGAGCGTGTCAGCAACGATCCGAGCCATCGGTACCGCCGTCCCGCGGACCACCCTCGGGCAGGCGTCGGTCCGTGACCTGTTCGCCGCCCAGCCCGGCCTGGGGAGGCTCGCCTCGCGGCTCGTCCCCGCGGCCTTCAACGCCTCCGAGGTGGAGCACCGCCACAGCGTCCTGCCGGAGCTCGACTCCGCCGCCGGGCCCGGCGTCTTCCGCGACGACGACGGGGTCCTCACCTCGCCGAGCACGGGCACCCGGAACGACCGGTTCCGTGAGCTCGCCCCGCCCCTGTTCGTCGGCGCCGCGCGTGACGCCCTCGAGCGTGCCGCGGTCGACCCGGCGACCGTCACCCACGTCGTGACCGTCTCCTGCACCGGGTTCACGCAGCCCGGGCCGGACCTGGCGATCGTCGAGGAACTCGGCCTGCGACGGAACGTCTTCCGGCAGCACGTCGGGTTCATGGGCTGCTTCGCGGCGTTCCCGGCGCTCCGCATCGCGGACGCCTTCGTCGGCGCTGACCCGAGCGCGGTCGTGCTGGTCGTCTGCGCCGAACTCTGCACACTGCACGTTCGGAACTCCGAGGACCCGGACCAGATCGTCGCGAACAGCGTCTTCGGCGACGGTGCCGCGGCGGCCGTCGTGACGGCGGAGGGGTCCGGCCTCCGTCTCGACGCCTTCACCACCACCGTCCTGCCCGAGGGTGCGAGCGAGATGGCGTGGAACATCGGCGACGAGGGCTTCGAGATGGTGCTGAGCACCCAGGTGCCGAAGCTCATCGGCGTGCACGCGGCCGAGGCGGTCGCCCCGCTCCTCGACCCGCGCAGCTGGACCCCGGACGACGTGCCGGTGTGGGCCGTGCACCCCGGCGGCCGGGCGATCCTCGACCGGACCCAGGACGCCCTGCAGCTGCCGGACAGTGCGTTGACGGCGAGTCGCGCGGTCCTCCGCGACCACGGCAACATGTCGAGTGCGACGGTGCTGTTCGTCCTCCGAGAGGCCCTCGAAGCGGCTCCGTCGGACGGCACGCCCGTCGTCGCGCTGGCCTTCGGGCCGGGGTTGACGGTCGAGGCGGCGTCGCTGACCGTGGTCGGGAGCCCGGTCGCCGCCGCTGCCGCGAGTGGTGCGCCCGCCGCGGTCGAGACGGCCGCGGCCGCCCCCACCGCGGCCGCTCCCACCACGTCCGCTCCCACCACGTCCGCTCCCACCACGGCCGCTCCCGTCGGGGTCGGGGCGTGACCGAGCCGGTCGACCTGTCCACCCGCGCCGTCGACCTGCGCGAACTCATGGACGATCCGGGCTGCGACCCGGCGACGCTCGACCGGACGTTCCGCCGCTTCGCCCTGGTGAACGCGGCGGTGTCCGGCTGGCGGTCGGTGTGGCGCACCCACGTCGTGCCGGCACTGCCGCCGACCGGTCGGGCCCGCGTGCTCGACCTCGGCTGCGGCGGCGGTGACCTGGCCCGGTCGCTGGTGCGGTGGGCGCGGAGTGACGGCTTCGACCTCGAGGTCGTCGGCGTCGACCCGGACCCGCGGGCGATCGCGGCGGCCGAACGGCAGACGACGGCGGGGGTGACCTTCCGGACGCAGTCGAGCGGTGACCTGGTGGCGGCGGGGGAGCGGTTCGACGTCGTCGTGTCGAACCACGTGCTGCACCACCTCGACGACGCCGAGCGTGCGGCGTTCCTCCGGTACTCCGCCGAGCTCGCCGTCGGGCGCAGCGTGCACTCCGACATCCGGCGCTCGGTGTCCGCCTACCGGCTCTACGCGGTCGGGGCGTCCTTCGTCGCGGCCGGCACCTTCATCCGCGAGGACGGCCTCCGCTCCATCCGCCGGAGCTTCACCGTCCCCGAGCTCGCCGCGGCCCTGCCGTCGGGCTGGCGTGCGGAGCCCGCGTCCCCGCACCGCGTCCTCGCCGTCCGCGACTGACCCGGAGCGGCGCGTGCGCGGCGCGTGCGCGGCGCGTCCGCAAAACGCAACGTGGGCGGCTCTGCGCAACGGAGTACCGCTGCGCGGGACCGCCCACGTTGCGTTTCGCGGGGGAGAGGGGCTACGGGCGGAGCAGCACCTTGATGGCGCGGCGCTCGTCCATCGCGGCGTAGGCCTCGGGCGCCTGGTCGAGGGGCAGCTCGAGGTCGAACACCTTGCCCGGGTCGATCGCCCGCGAGAGCACGTCCGGCAGCAGCTCCTCGATGTACGCGCGCGCCGGAGCCATCCCGCCACCGACCGTGATGTTCTTCGCGAACAGGAACGGCATCGGCAGCTCCGGGTCACCCGCGGGGACACCGACGTAGCCGACGGCGCCACCGGGACGGACGACGCGCAGGGCCTGGTCCATGCTCTCCGCGGTGCCGACGGCCTCGAGCGCGCAGTCGGCCAGGTCGCCGCCGAGCAGCTCCCGCACGGCCGCGACACCCTCGTCACCGCGGGTCTCGACGACGTCCGTCGCACCGAACTCGCGCGCCAGGGCCTGCCGGTCGGCGTGCCGGCTCATCGCGATGATCCGCTCGGCGCCGAGGCGCTTCGCGGCCAGCACGGCGGACAGTCCGACCGCGCCGTCGCCGACCACGACGACGGTCTTGCCGGGGCCGACCTCCGCCGACACGGCCGCGTGGTGTCCGGTGGAGAACACGTCGGACAGGGTCAGCAGCGACGGCACGAGGTCGTCGTCGACCGGTCCGGGGACGACGACCAGGCTGGCGGCGGCGTCCGGCACGCGGACGTACTCGGCCTGGGCACCGCCGAGCGGGTGGCCGTACGCGTCCGGCGTGACGCCGAACGTCGAGCCGTGGTCGCAGCCGCTCGTCATGCCGTGCGCGCAGGCCTGGCAGGTGCCGTCGTTGGTGGTGAAGGGCGCGATGACGAAGTCGCCGACGCGCAGGTCGGTCACGTCGTCGCCGACCTGGTCGACGACACCGACGAACTCGTGCCCGATGGCCCGCGGCTCCGCTGTGTCGCGGACACCGCGGTAGGGCCAGAGGTCGGAGCCGCAGACGCACGCGGCGACGACGCGCACGACGGCGTCGGACGGGGTCAGGATCGTGGGGGCGTCGCGCTCCTCGACACGGATGTCGCGAGGGGCGTGGATGACTGTTGCGCGCACGGGGTGTGCCTTCCGTCGGGATGATGGGGGACCGGCCGGTCGACGTTGTCCGGACGCCCGTCGACAGTACGCTCGTGCGGGTGGACGAGGACCGGTACGGCAGTGACGTGCTCTCGGGCGACTGGCGCTCGCGGGGTGTGCAGAAGGTGCGGCAGGTGCCGCTCGAGCGCGACATGGTGCTCGAGGACCCGGACTCCGGCTGGGCCGGCGCCGTGGTCGGGCTCGAGGCCGGCAACGTCGCGCTCGAGGACTGGAAGGGCCGCGTCCGCGCCTTCCCCTTCGTCGGCCAGTTCCTGCTCGAGGGCGAACTCGTCACCCTGAGCCGCCCGCAGGCACCGGTCGGTCGGTCCGCCGCCTCCGCCCCGCCGGCCCGGTCCACGACGACGGCCGGGAGGCCCGGTGCGGCCCCGGCGGTCCGGCACGCGTCCGACGGCGGTCGCCTCCGCACCGCGTCCGGGTCGTTCGCCGTCGAGCAGCAGCGCGCCCGCGTGGCCCTGCCGAGCCGGATCATGGTCGAGGGCAAGCACGACGCCGAACTCGTCGAGAAGGTGTGGGGTGCCGACCTCCGCGTCGAGGGGGTCGTCGTCGAGGAGCTGTCCGGCGTCGACAACCTGGCCGACGTGCTCGACGACTTCCGGCCGACCCGGGAGCGCCGTGTCGGCGTCCTGGTCGACCACCTCGTGCCGGGCTCGAAGGAGTCCCGCTTCGCCGACGCCGTGATGCACGGGAAGTGGGGTGCGCACGTCCTCGTGGTCGGGCACCCGTTCGTCGATGTGTGGCAGTCGGTGAAGCCCGCGCGGGTCGGACTGCCGGCGTGGCCGACGATCCCGCGGTCGATCGAGTGGAAGGCCGGCATCTGCCAGGCGCTCGGGTGGCCGCACGCCGAGCAGGCCGACATCGCCCGGGCGTGGCAGCGGATCCTCGGCCAGGTGCGCACGTTCGCCGACCTCGAGCCGGAGCTGCTCGGGCGCGTCGAAGAGCTCATCGACTTCGTGACCGAGCCCGCCTGACGGCCGCGCCCCGAGCCTCCCGCCCGGCTGCGGCCGCGCCCGCGCGGCCCGCGCGGCCCGCCGCCGCGCCGGCGCCGAGCCTCGGCCAGGCGGACAGATTCCGTGCCACATCCGCCGAGTTCTGTCCGCTGCACCGAGCCTCGGGTCGGATCCCGGGCGCGCCGCCTACGCTTGCAGGATGGACGGCATCGACGGACGCGTGCGGAACGCCGTCGACGTGTGGCTGCGCTGGCTGCCCCGCTGGCAGATCGGCACGGCCCGCCCGCGGACCCGCATCTGCCGGCGCTGCACCGGTTCCCCGGTCGCCGCCGCTGCCGGGTTCGGACCCGACGTGCCGCACCCGGTCCAGCACGCGCTGATCGGCCGGATGTCGGCCATCGTCGAGGACGCCGTCGACGACTACACCGCGAAGAACCTGCCGCTGCTGCAGCGTGAGCTCGAGCGGGCCGCGGCACACAAGCGGCGCGCGGGCTACCAGCCGGCCGACGGGCTGTCGCCGGAGTTCCAGGGCCTGGACGTCGACCCGCAGCCGGAGCCGGGGGAGCCGTTCCTGTTCACGCTCGGGGAGCTGGCGGGTACCGGGGCCTCGGCGCCGGAACCCCGCGAGCCCCTGTCGGAGGAGGCGAAGGCCGCCCTCCGCCACGAGATCGAGCTGTCCGACGAGTGTGCGCGCTCGACCGGCACGGCCGTGTGCCTGGCGCTGCTCGACCACCGGGAGCGCATCGCGGAAGCGGTCGAGCGGCTCGTCGAACCGCAGATCGCCGCCCTGGTGTCGGACATGTTCCGCGGGCTCGACGGACCCGACGAGGGTCCGCGCGGCGGCCTGTTCTAGCGGACGGGCCGCGCACCTCCTGGAGCCGTCGCACGGTCAGGACGCCGGGGTGTCGACCGGACCTACTCGGTCACGTCACGAGCAGCGCCGGAACACCGAACCAGAGCGCTGCCGGAACCACCAGGACGAGGATCACGCTGATGCCGATCACGGCGTCCGCGGACGCAGTCGGTTGCTCGCTGCGCGCGACCAGGCCGAGGACGAGCGCGGCGATGACGGCGCACCAGGGGGCCACCGCGAGGACCAGGACCAGGGGCCAGGCGAAGAGGGACGTGGCTGCTCCGGACAGGAGCACGGGGAGCCACATGACCAGCCAGAGGACCAGCAGGACTCCGGTCGCCGACGCCAGGAGCGCCGTCGCCACCACCAGTTGGACGGGACGGGGTCGGTACTGCCCGTCGGGGATGTGCATCGTGGTCCCTACCGGGCGTCGCCGGCGCCCGGGGCGTCGGCCGTCCGCCGACCGGACCGGATCCGCAGCACGAGCCGGGCGAGGAGCCGCCAGCCGACCAGGAACACCCCGAGCACGATCGTCGCCACGATCACGAACGAGATCGGTAGCGGGTTGCCGTCGACGACCCCCTGCCCGGTCGCGACCCGGATCGCCATGCCGACGAACACGGTCAGGATCCACGCGACGACACCGGTCGGCCAGATCGCGAGCGGCCGCGACCACGCTCCGGAGGTCACGTACGCGATGGCCCAGCCGGCCAGGAACGGGTACGCGGTCGTCCAGAGTCCGAGCGGCGCGAACGCCTCGCCGTGTGACGAGCGTCCGATGACGGCGAACGCCACGATGAGCACGACGTCGATGACGGCGGCGAGCCAACCCCAGGTACGAGTCTTCACGGCACCATCCTCGCAGGCCCGGGCTGGGCCGGGCTGCGCCGCACTCAGCTCCACGGAAGCAGGCTCCGCCGGAACCACGGCCCCGCCGGCACCGCGACTCAGGCCCGCCGGAGCGTCCGACCGGGCACCACCGTGCCACGGAGCGAGCGGTGTTCGACCGCACTGGCGGGGTCGTCGATGCGGGCGACGACGAGGTCGATCGCCTCGCGGCCGATGCGGTCGATCGGCTGCGCGAACGTCGTGAACCCGATCCAGTCGTCCGCGAGCGGGTGGACGCCGTCGAACCCGGTCACCGAGACGTCCTCGGGGACCCGGACGCCGCGGCGGGCGAGGGCTCCGCACAGGTCGAGCATGAGCCGGTCCGTCGGGCACATCACCGCGGTGGTGCCGGACTCGCGCATGACGTCGACCACGTCGGCTGCCAGGTCCTCGGGTGGTCGCACGAAGCTCGCGTCGATGTCGATGACCCGGGTACCGCGTGCTCGGAGGCGCTCGACCATCGCCCGCGATCGGGCGTGCTGGGTGATCGCGTCCCCGACCGGCACGGTGAGGACGACGACCGCGGTGTGCCCGGCGTCGGCGACGGTGTCCGCGATGACCGCGCCGCCGTCGACCTCGTCGCAGTACACGCTCGACAGTGCGGGGTGCAGCTCCGGGCGGCCGGCGACGACCGTGGCGATGCGCGGGGCGAAGTCGGCGATCTCGGACGCGGGCATCAGGCCGCTGCAGACCACGAGCCCGTCGACGCGCATCGAGACCAGTGCGGCGAGCGCGGACTTCTCGTCCTCGACCCGCCCGACGCCCGTGGTCGTGACGACGCGGTATCCGAGCTCGGAGGCGCGGCGCTCCATCACGGCGTGCAGTGCGGTGTAGACCATCGAGGACGCGTCCCGCATGAGCATGCCGATCGTGTGCGTCCGACCGCTGACCAGTCCTCGTGCCATGGCGTTGGCGACGTAGCCGAGCTCGGCCGCGGCCCGCTCGACACGTTCGCGGGTCTCGTCGGAGTACCGCCCGGTGCCGGACAGGACCCGGCTGACCGCGGACTTCGACACGCCTGCGCGGGCGGCGACGTCGACGATCGTCGGTTGGGTACCGCGTCCGCCGTTCACGCGGCCACCGCTGCAGCCGTCGTCGCCGGGTGGAGGAGGAGCATCTGGCCATCCTCGCAGCAGCCCGGGTGGACGGTTCGCCGACCGCTCAGACACGCCCGTGCATCCGGCCGCCCGGAGTTCACCCGATGGCGACGAGCGCGGTACCTGGAGTTCACCGGACCGCACCACACTCGACCCCGGTGCGGGAACGTTCCCACACCTCTCCCCCCTCCGAGCACTGCCCCCACGAACCAGGAGACCTCCGACGTGAAGACCCGAGTCCTCGCCGGCGTCGCCATCGCGGCCGCCGCATCCATCGCCCTCTCCGGCTGCGTCCAGAGCGCGAACGCCTCCAACGACGCCGACGAGCCCGCCGGCTCGACGAGCCTGACCGTGTTCATCAGCGGCGACACCAACGTCCAGGACCTCTGGGACAAGTCGCTCATCCCCGCCTTCGAGAAGATGCACCCGAAGATCTCGGTCCACACCAGCATCGACCTGCACGGCGAGCACGACGCGCAGACCCAGGCGAACCTGGCGACCGCGGTCAAGGCGAACAAGACCGTGGCCTACGACCTGGTCGACGCCGGCTTCGTCACCACCGCGGGCAAGGCCGGCCTGATGGCGAAGATCGACGACAGCGCGATCCCGAACCTGGCGCACGTCCCCGCGGCGACGAAGCAGCAGGGCGGCGACCGGGCGATCCCGTACCGCGCCTCGAGCGTGCTGCTCGCCTACGACACGAAGAAGGTCACCGACCCGCCGAAGACCCTCGACGACCTGATGGCCTGGATCAAGGCGAACCCGGGCCAGTTCGCCTACAACTCGCCGTCCTCCGGTGGCTCGGGCGGCGCGTTCGTGATGACGGTCCTGGCGAAGTACCTGTCCGAGCACGAGCAGACCACGATGCAGACGACGTACGACAAGTCGCTCGAGTCGAAGTGGGACAAGGGCTTCGCGGCGCTCAAGGACCTCGGCCCGTCGACGTACCAGAAGGGCGTCTACCCGAACGGCAACGACCAGGTGCTGCAGATGCTCGGCTCCGGCCAGATCCAGATGGCCCCGGTGTGGAGCGACCAGTTCATCACCGCGCAGAAGGCCGGCACGATCGGCAAGGACGTCGCGTTCACGCAGATCTCCGACCCGTCGTTCACGGGCAGCGCGAGCTACCTCGGCATCCCGAAGACCGAGCCGAAGGCCAAGAAGCAGGCCGCCGAGGAACTCGCCGACTTCGTCCTGTCGTCGAAGGGCCAGCAGCTCGTCGCCCAGGCCGTGTCCGGCTACCCGGTCATCCCGCTCAGCTCGCTGCCGTCGAGCGTCGCCGAGCAGTTCTCGAAGGCGGACCCGACGAAGCTCCGCCTCGGCTTCCAGAGCGAGTTCGCCGCCGACATGAACGCGGCGTGGGACGCGAAGGTCCCGCAGTGACCCAGACCGTCCCGAACGGCCCGGCGCTCGACCGGGAGGCCCGTGGTGACTCCGCCACGGGCCTCCCGCCCGTCCCGTCCCCGGCCCGCGGCAGCGGGCCGACCGGGCAGCGCACCACCCAGCAGCGGCTCGAACGCCGTCGGCGCGTCCAGGGCCTCGCGCTCGTCACCGCTCCGGTGCTGGTCGTCGTGCTGTTCGTCGGCGTGCCGGTGGTCAACGCGGCGCTGTTCAGCCTCGGGTTCACCGGCGGCCTGAACCAGGCGCTCGCCGACATCGGTCAGGACACCGTCAGCGGGTTCTCGTTCGCGGTGTACGGCACCCTGCTCGGCAACCCGACGTTCCTCCGCGACCTCGGCGCCACGATCGGGGTGACGCTCGCCTCGACCGGGCTGACGATCGCGCTCGCGGTGCTCATCGCCGTGATCCTCCGGCTGCGCGGCGGGTTCCTCGGCCGGACGCTCAGCGTGCTCGCCGTCGTGCCGATCTTCGTCCCGGTCGTGATCGCCAGCTGGTCGATCCTGACCTTCACCGACGCGCAGGGGTTCCTGCGGAGCGCCGGTGCCCAGGTGGGCATCGACGTGCCGGTGTGGGGCTACACGCTCGTCGCGGTCGTCTTCGGCAGCGTCTGGACGAGTCTGCCGTTCGCCGTGCTGATGATCGCCGGAGCACTGCAGGGCACACCCGACGCCCTGATCGAGGCCGCACGTGACGCGGGTGCGAGCACGTGGCGCGTCGTCTGGCAGGTGCTCCTGCCGATGGCCGCGACGCCGATGGTCATCGCGACGACGTTCACCGTGATCGGTGTGCTCGGGTCGTTCACCGTGCCGTACTTCACCGGTCCGAACGCCCCGTCGATGCTCGGCGTCGACATCTCCAAGTACTTCCAGTCGTACAACCGCCCGCAGCAGTCCACCGCCATGGCGTTCATCGTGTTCGCGTTCGCCGCGGCCGCCAGTGTCCTGTACCTGCGGTCCACCGTGCGCTCCAACGCCCGCGAACTCGGGAAGGGACAGCGATGATCAAGCGTCTCACCGGCACCGCCCTGGTCTGGGCGACCGCCGTCGTCCTGGCCGTGTTCATCGCCGGCCCGCTGCTCTGGCTCGCCGTCCGGGCCTTCGCCACGAGCTGGACGTACCCCGACCTGCTGCCCGACGGGTGGACGCTGAAGTGGTGGGGGACCGTGTTCCAGGACCCCTCGCTCGCGGTCGCCGTGCAGAACTCGCTCGTGCTCGCCCCGCTGACGGTCCTCATCGCCGCGGTGGTCTGCCTGCCGGCCGCCTGGGCGATCAGCCGCATCGAGTTCCCCGGGCGCCGGGTGGTGCTGGTCGGCCTGTTCGCGACCAACGCCTTCCCGAAGATGGGGCTGTTCGTCACGATGTCGGCGATGTTCACGGCGCTGGACCTGATGAACACGGTCACGGGCATCCTCATCGTCCACGTCCTCGGCTGCGTCGTGTTCATGACGTGGCTGCCCGCGGCGGCGTTCTCGGCCGTGCCGCGGTCGCTCGAGGAGGCCGCACGCGACGCCGGAGCCGGCCGCTGGCGCACGTTCTGGTCGGTGACGTTCCCGATCGCCTGGCCGGGCATCCTCGTCGCGATGGTGATGAGCTTCCTGGCGTCGTTCGACGAGGCCCAGGGCACCTACCTGGTCGGCGCCCCGGCCTACATGACCATGCCGACGGCGATGTACTCGCTCGTCCTCAACTCGCCACGCCAGGTGTCGGCGGTCTTCGCGATCGCGCTGAGCATCCCGTCGGTGGTGCTCATGACCCTCGCCCGCAAGCACATCATGGGCGGCCGTCTGGCGGACGGGTTCCAGATCCGATGACCACACGCAGCACGAAAGGCGACCCCATGTCGGACGCAACGCTCCTCGCGGACCCCGCACCGAGCCTCCCGGCCGTCGGCCGGCCCACCGACGACCGGACCGGCGGCGGACTCGCCCTGCGGGGCCTGACCAAGTCCCTCGGCGGCCGTGACGTCGTCGCCGGCATCGACCTCGACGTGGCGAAGGGCGAGCTCGTCTCGCTGCTCGGCCCGTCCGGCTGCGGCAAGACCACCACCCTCCGCATGGTCGCCGGCTTCCTGCCCGTCGACGCCGG
The DNA here is from genome assembly GCF_016907335.1 of Curtobacterium herbarum. Classification (NCBI taxonomy): domain Bacteria; kingdom Bacillati; phylum Actinomycetota; class Actinomycetes; order Micrococcales; family Microbacteriaceae; genus Curtobacterium; species Curtobacterium herbarum. The sequence continues at coordinate 2,542,937 of NZ_JAFBBT010000001.1, read as the reverse complement.
CACCGTGACGATGGGCGGTGCGGACGTGACCGACCTCGGACCGGAGCGCCGGCCGAGTGCGATGGTGTTCCAGAACTACGCACTCTGGCCGCACATGACGGTGACGCAGAACGTGGCGTTCCCGCTGCGGACCCGGCGGGTGTCGAAGGCCGAGACCCGCCGACGTGTGCACGAGGCACTCGAGCTCGTCGGCCTGACCCACCACGCGACGTCGAAGCCGACGGCGATCTCCGGCGGCGAGCAGCAGCGTGTCGCCCTGGCCCGTGCGATCGTCCAGGAGCCCGACGTGCTGCTCCTCGACGAGCCGCTGTCGAACCTCGACGCCAAGCTCCGCGTCAGCGTCCGCGACGAGATCCGCCGCATCCAGCAGCGTCTGGGCATCACGACCGTCATCGTCACGCACGACCAGGACGAGGCGCTCAGTGTCTCGGACCGGATCGCCGTGATGCACGACGGCCGGATCGAGCAGGTCGCATCGCCCACCGACCTCTACGCCAGACCGTCGACCCGGTTCGTCGCGTCGTTCATCGGCGCCACGAGCCGTGTCGCGGGCGCGTTCCTCGCCGGCGTGGTCGCCCCGTCCACCGACGGTGACGAGGTCCTCGTCCGCCCCGAGGAGGTCGTGCTCACCGACGACGGCCCGGTCCGCGCCACCGTGTCCCGGGTCCTGATGCGCGGGCACTTCGCCGAGCTCGTCCTCCACGCTGGCGACGCCGAACTCCGGGCGTTCGTCACCGGCCCGCCACCCGCGGTCGGCACCGAGACCGGCGTGCGGCTCGGCGCGGTGCTCGTCTACCGCGACGGCGTGCTGGTGGAGGCCGGACGATGACCGCCCAGGAGGCCACGGTCACCCCGTCCGCGCCGGCGCCGGACGCGGTCGGTAGCGTGGTTCGGGTCCCACGTCTCGTCGCGCACAGGGGCGCCCCGCGGGTCCGACGCGAGAACACCCTGCCCGCGATCGCGGTCGCGGAGGCCCTCGGCGCCGAGACGATCGAGGTGGACGTCCGACGCACCGCCGACGGCGTCGCGGTCCTGCTCCACGACGAGACCCTCGGCCGGATGTGGGGTGACGCCCGCCCGGTCTCCGAGGTCCGCTGGTGCGACGTCGCCCGGCTCGGCAACGGCCTCGACCGGATCCCACGGCTCGACGCCGCACTCGAGCGCCTCGACGGCTGTGCGTCGACCCTGCTCGTCGACCTGACCGACGCGGCGGACGCGGTCGTCGCCGCGCGCACCGTCGCCGGCTTCGGTGGCACGACCGCCGTCTCCTGGTGCGGCGCGCCCGCAGCGATGGCGGCCGTCCGCGCCGAGCTGCCCGACGCCGACGTGTGGCTCGCCTGGCAGTCGCTCGAACCGCCGACCGCCGAGGACCTGCTGGCCCTGACGCCCTCGACGATCAACCTCGACGTCGCCTTCCTCACCCCGCGCACCGTCCAGGCCGCGCACGCGCTCGGCCTGCGCGTCGCCGTCTGGACCGTCGACGACGCCGAACCCGCGCTCTGGGCCGCGCGGCTCGGCGTCGACTCGATCACCACGAACGACGTCGCCGCGATCCGGGCCGCCTTCGCCGCCGCCGAGCGGGACGGTTGGCCGGAGCGGGACCGCGAACCGACCGAGACCGAGGTGGCCTCGCGTGCGCAGGCCCTCGCCCACCGGATCGCCCACGAGGTGATCGCCTTCACCCGCGAGCACCCCGTCAGCGAGGTCACCACCAAGGCCGACCCCGCCGACCTGGTCACCGACGTCGACCGGCTCGTCGAGCAGCACGTCCGCTCCCGGGTGCGGACCGCCTTCCCCACGCACGGCTTCACGGGCGAGGAGTACGGCGACGCACCGGGCGACCGGCACCGCTGGTACCTCGACCCCGTCGACGGCACGACGAACCTGGTGAACGGGGTGCCGTGGACCTCCATGTCGCTCTGCCTGACCCGCGGCGGGCGCCCGCTCGTCGGGGTGGTCGCCGACCCCTGGCGCGGCGAGGTGCTCGAAGCCCGTCGCGGACGCGGCGCCGTCGTGCGCGACCGCGCCCTGCGACTCGACGACGTCCCGCGGGCGCTCGCCGGTGCCGTCGTGGGGACCGAGCTCGACGGACACCGTCCGTGGCCCGGGTTCGGCGCGTTCCTCGACGCCCTGGCCGACCGTTCGTGCACGCTCCGGGTGCAGGGGTCGGGCACGCTGACCATCGCGCAGGTCGCTGCCGGCCGGGGGATCGGCGGCTGCGTCTCGTCGTTCAGCCCGGTCGACCACGGTGCCGCGGTGCTGCTCGTGCACGAGGCCGGCGGGGTCGTGCTGACCCTCGACGGGCCGGTGCAGGACTTCCCGCCGGTCGGCGCACCGTTCCTGGTGGCGCACCCGGGTGCGGCGGACGAGCTGTTCCAGGTGTGGACCGCGGCGGTCACCGGAGGCGGGTCGGCGTCCTGACGGGGGACGGGCCTCCCGGCCGGGAGGCCCACGGCGGCTTCTGAGCGCACGCACAGTCAGGCCCGGCCACCGGTGCCTACCGTGGGCGGCAGCGGGCACGGTGCCCGCGACGAAGGAGCACACCATGGGATTCCTCGACCGTCTGCTCGGCCGCGAGGAGCGTCCGGAGCAGCCACGCAACGGGACCGGTGGGGCACCGCAGCCGGGGTACCAGTACGGCCAGCAGTCGTACCAGCAGGCGCCGGCGGCACCGGCCGCGCCGTACGGTGCTCCCGTGCAGCCGGGGACGGGGCAGCAGGCCGGGGTCGAGGACCAGCGGGCCGTCGAGCGGTACCGCTACCTGCTCCGCACCGCGCCGCCCGAGCGCATCGAGGAGGTGCACGCCGAGGCGTTCACCACCCTGACGCCCGAGCAGCGCCGGATGGTCTACGACGAGTTCACCCGCTCCGCTCCGGCCGGCGAGGCCCCTCGTGGCGACGACCCGCGGTCCCTCGCCCAGAGCGCGACCCGGTCCGAGCTCCGGCAGCCCGGGTACATGGAGCGCTCGCTCGGTGGCCTCGGCGGCGGCGGCTTCGGTGGCGGTGGCATCGGCGGTCGGCAGGGGCCCGGGTTCGGGAGCATGCTCGGCGCCTCCCTGCTCGGCACCGTCGGCGGCTACGTGATCGGGTCCGCCCTGATGAGCGCCTTCCTGCCGGACCCCGGGGCGTTCGACGGTGGAACTGATGCGAGTGGTGCGGATGACGGTGGATCGGGGGACACCGGGAGCGGATCCGGCGATGGCGGCGCGGCCGACGGCGGCGAGTACGACGGCGGCGTGGCCGACGGTGGCGGGTACGACGACGCCTCGTGGGGCGACGGTGGTTCCGACCTCGGCGGCATGTCCGACGGCGGGTTCGACCAGGGCTCCAGCGACTTCGGCGGTGGCTTCGACGTCTGACTGACGTCCGTCGCTCCACGCCGAACCCGGCCGACCGGTCCTCCGTGACCGGTCGGCGAACACCGCGTCGTCGTCACCCTGGTCGACGCCGCCGAGGGGGACGCCGCGACCACCGTCGCGGATCAGCAGCGAGGAGGAGCCGGCGGCCGGCGCGCGCTGCCGGGCAGCTAACGGTGCAGGATCGCGTCGCGCACCTTGCGGCGCAGGACCTTGCCGATCATCGACCGGGGGAGGTCCTCGACCACCACCACACGACGCGGCACCTTGTACGCGGCCAGGTGGTCGCGCGACCATGCCCGCAGCGCCTCCGCGTCGAAGGTCGCCGGGTCGGTCGGGATCACGGCGGCGACGACCTGCTCGTTGCCGCTCTGCACGATGCCGACGACCGCGACCTCCTTGACGCTCGGGTGCTTGAGGAGCGTGTCCTCGACCTCGGACGGCGCCACGTTGAACCCGCCGGTGATGATGAGCTCCTTGAGCCGGTCGACGATCCGCACGAAGCCGTCCGCGTCGATCGCCACGATGTCCCCGGTGCGGAACCAGCCGTCGGAGGTGAAGACCTCGTCGGTGGCCTCGGCCTTGCCCCAGTAGCCGCCGAACACCTGCGGACCGCGGACCTGCAGCTCGCCGGACTCGTCGGTCCCCAGCACCCGGGACTCGTCGTCGGGGTCCACCACACGGCACTCGGTCGACGGCAGCGGCAGCCCGATCGCACCGAGACGTCGGGCGTCCGACACCGGGTTCGCCATCAGCACGGGGGAGCACTCGGACAGGCCGTAGCCCTCCACCAGGAAGCCGCCGGTGCGGGCCTCCCACGGCTCGATGACGTCCTGCGACAGCGGCATCGCACCCGAGATGCCGATGTCGATGCCGGCCAGCGACACCTTCGCCGAGTCGGCGGCGTGCTGCAGCCGAGCGTAGATCGGCGGCACGGCCGGCAGGAACGTCGGCGGACGCTTCTTGATCGCCTTGAGGACCAACGCGGGGTCGAACGCCGGGAAGAGGACGAGCCTCCCGGCGATGCTCATCGCGAACGTGAGGCACAGCGTCAAGCCGTACGCGTGGAACATCGGCAGCACCGCGTGCACGACGCTGCCGTCACCCGCGCTGATCTGCGGGATCCAGGCCCGCGCCTGGGCGGCGTTCGCCAGCAGGTTCCGGTGCGTCAGGACGGCGCCCTTCGGGGTGCCGGTCGTGCCGGAGGTGTACTGGATGAGCGCGACGTCGTCGGTCTCCGGACAGGGGTGCCGCTTCGACAGCTTCCGGGTCGACACCAGGTCGTCCCAGCGGGTCGTGCCGGACACCGAGGTCGTCAGCTTCGCCCGGGACTCGCGGGCCTTCGCCACCGGCAGCGACAGCGCCAGACGGGTGGTCCGGGGCATCGCACGGGTCAGGTCCACCGACACGATCGCGCGGAGGGCGACGTCCGCCGGGAAGTCCTGCAGCGTCGCCACCGACTTGTCCCACGCGATCGCGACCGTCGCACCGTGGTCCTCGAACTGGTGGCGCAGCTCACGCGGCGTGTACAGCGGGTTGTGCTCCACGACGATGCCGCCCAGGCGGAGGACCGCGTAGAACGCCACCACGTGCTGCGGGCAGTTCGGCAGCACCAGCGCCACCCGGTCGCCCTTCGTCACGCCGAGCTTCCGCAGGCCGTTCGCCGCGCGGGCGATCTGCTCCTCGAGCTCCGCGTAGGTGGTCTCCCGCGTGAAGAACTCGAGTGCCACGGCCTTCGGGAAGCGGCGGGCGGACTGCTCGACCAGGTCGGGGAGGGAACCCGACATCGGTTCGATGTCGTGCGGCACCCCTGACGCGTAGGAGGCGAGCCAGGGACGAGGGGTGTCGGTGGTCACACGATCCAACCTAGCGGGCGGACCCGAGGGGTTGTCAGGCGCGGGGTGCTGCGGGTGCGGGCGGTGCCGGTGTCGGGCGCGGCGGTGCCGGTGTCGGGCGCGGTTTCCGGAGGGCCCTCGGTGCGCTGTCAGGGGCCGGACGGAGCATCACCCCATGTCGTTCGTCACCGATGCGCTCCGCACCCGTCTGCAAGCTACGTTCACGGGCAACACCCACGGCAGCCCGGAGTGGGTGGACGAACTCGAGAAGGGCACCGACGCCGGATTCTTCGGCCCCGGCTCCGCCACCTGGTCGGTCCACGGCGGCAACCAGACCATCGTCGCCGGCGTCCGCGCACTCCTGGTCCAGGCCCTGCACCCGGGGGCGCTCGCCGGGGTCGCCGACCACTCCCGGTACCGGGAGGACCCGTTCGGCCGTCTCGCCGGCACCATCCGGTGGATCTACACCGTGACCCACGGCGACACCGCGACCGCGACCTCCGGCAGTGAGTGGGTGCTCCGGCTGCACGAGCGCGTGCGTGGCCAGTACGTGGACGGCCACGGCATCGGCCGCCCGTACACCGCCAACGACCCCGACCTGGCCCGCTGGGTCCACCTCGCCTTCACGGACGCCTTCCTCCGCACCGCCCAGCGCTGGGGAGAGCCGATCCCGGGCGGCGCCGACGCCTACGTCCGCGAGTGGGCGATCGCCGGACGACTGATGCGCGTGCAGGACGCCCCCGAGACCGAGGCGGAACTCCGCGCACAGATGGACGGCTACCTCGACCGTGGCGAGCTCGCGGTGACGCCCCGGACGCGCGAGGTCCTGCGCTTCATCAAGAACCCGCCCCTCGCCGCGATGCTCCGACCGGGCTACCGCGCGCTGTACCAGGGCGCCGTGTCGACCCTCGACCCGCGACACCGGGCGCTGCTCGGGATCCGGTCCTCGATGCTCGGCCCGATCGAGCTGCCGGTCGACCGGGCGACCGGACTGGTCCTCGACGGGATCACGGGCGTGCTCGGCAGCCAGTCCGGCAGCGAGCGAGCGGCGCTCCAGCGGATCGCACGGCTCGAGCGCGAGGCCGAGGGTGCGCGCGCCGGGGCGGACACGGGTGCGGGTGCAGGCGCGGTTGCGGTCGTCGATGCGGTCGCCGCGGAGCGGGGCCCCGGCGCGGCCTGACGCGCGCCCCGTCGCTGCGAGGGCGTGCTGGTCCTGCGGGGCGCGTGCGGTGACTCCGCTTCCCACCTCCCGGGAGCGCGAGCGGGCGGAAACATCCCCCGGCTCGAACCCGAGCCCTGGCATTCCGCCCGCTCGCCCCAGCGGCTCAGCGCAGCTGGCCGGCTGACCGGCTGGCCGCCCCAGCGGGCCCGCCCAGAGGCGAGCGGGCTGATCAGCGCGGTCGTTCCTCCGCGGACAGTGGCATTCCGCCCGCTCGCACCGCTGCCGCGGCTGACGCGGCCGACGCGGCTGGTGCTGCTGCTTCCGCTGCCGTGGCAGCGAGGCGTTGCTGCGAGCGTTCCGGCCGCGGTCGTCTCCGGTGAGTGGGCCGAGATGCGCGCTGCCCCCGAGCGCATCCCTGGTGTTCCGCCCGCTCGCCTCGGGAGGGAAGGAGGGACGGGGCCGCTGGGACGTCCGGCTGGCGGCTGGGCGACCGCGCAGCGGAGCTGGCGCGGCGGGGCGGCCGGGGCGGGCACGAACCCCGTCGGCGAACGGGCGGATGTGGGGCTGATCGCGCCGGGGAACCCTGGTGTTCCGCCCGCTCGCCGGTCCGGGGCGCTGGCCGGGACATCGGGCAGCGCCCGGCGGGGCTGGAGAGACGACGGACGGGAGGCGCGGTGCCAGCTGGCACCGCGCCTCCCGTCCGGATGGTGGCTCAGAAGCCGGACGGCACTCGCGGGGTGTACGCCTGCTCGAGTCGCGCGACCTCGTCGTCGGTCAGCTCGATCGCCGTGGCGGCGACCGCGTCGTCGATGTGGTGCTCCTTCGTCGCGCCGATGATCGGTGCCGAGACGGCCGGCTTCCCGGCGACCCAGGCGAGGGCGATCTGCGCCATGCTCGCGCCACGCTCGTCGGCGACCTGGCTGACGGCCTCGACGATCGCGCGGTTCGCGTCCTCGTCCTGGCGGTACAGCGTCTTGCCGAACTCGTCGGTGTCGGCGCGCGAGCCGGAGCCTTGCGCGTCCCAGGGCCGGGTGACCTTGCCACGGGCGAGCGGGCTCCACGGGATCACGCCGACGCCGGTGTGGGTGCAGAACGGGTGCATCTCGCGCTCCTCCTCACGTTCGAGGAGGTTGTACTGGTCCTGCATCGCGACGAACTTCGTCCAGCCGTGGCGCTCGGCGACGTGCTGCATCTCGGCGAACTGCCACGCCCACATGCTCGACGCGCCGATGTAGCGGGCCTTGCCGGACTTGACGACGTCGTGGAGGGCCTCCATCGTCTCCTCGACCGGGGTGAGCGGGTCGAAACGGTGGATCTGGTACAGGTCGACGTAGTCGGTGCCGAGGCGCGTCAGCGAGGCGTCGATCTCGTGTACGATCGCCGCGCGGGACAGTCCGGCACCGTTCCGGCCGGGACGCATCCGGTTGAAGACCTTCGTGAAGACCTGGACCTCCTCGCGCGGAGCGAGTTCCTTGAGGAGCTCGCCGGTGATCTCCTCGCTGCTGCCCGCGGAGTACACGTTCGCGGTGTCGAAGGTCGTGATGCCGGCGTCGAAGGCCCGGTGGACGAAGGGGCGGGCCTCGTCGATGCCGACGCTCCACGCGTGCGAGCCCTTCGACGGGTCGCCGTAGGACATCATGCCGAGGATGACGCTCGAGATCTCGAGGCCGGTGTTGCCGAGGCGGACTGTCGGGACGGTGGGGGTGTCAGACATGTGGGGTCCTTCCGTGGCGGGGTGTTGGGGGGTGGGTGTGCGGGTGGTGCGAGTCTCGTGTGCGGTGCTGCGTCGGGTCGGGGCGGGGCGGGAGTGAGACGGGGCCGGGACCGGAGCGAGACCCGGTCGGGATCGGAGCGAGACCGGGCCGGGATCGGAGCGAGACCGGGACGGGACGGGACCGGGACGGGACCGGGACGGAGCGAGCCGGGGCCGGGGCCGGCCTGCGGCCAGCCGCTCCCCGGGTGGGCGAGCGGGCTTTCCTGACGGGTGTGTCAGGCGGAGACCCTGGTATCTCGCCCGGTCACCGCGAGCAGGCGCACCTGCAGAGGAGCATCGTCGTCCACCTGCACTGGAGCCGCGTACAGCCCGGTCGCCGCGAGGGACTGGATCTGCGGTTCGAAGTGCGTCCACACCGCGTCGACGAGCTCGTCGGGCAGGTGCTCGTCGCTCCCGGTCGCACGGGCCAGGTCCCACGTGTGGATCGTGATGTCGCTGGTCTGCTCCGCGAGGTACTCGCCGGCCTGCACCACGTCCGTCGACAGGTGCACAGGCGTGTCCTTCGGTGCCCGCTGCCACGCCTCGATGGCGGCGCTCGAGTGCCGTTCCCACTCGGCGAGGAGGTCGTCGCCGATCGGCTCGAGATCTGCCGCGGCCTGCGCGTGGTCGCACCCGGTGAGCAGCTTCGGGATCCACCGCTGCTCGTCGACCACGTGTGCGACGAGGTCGCGCGTCGTCCACTCGGAGTCAGGGGTCGGTGCGTCCCAGTCGGTGACCGCGGCGACACGGCGGCCGAACTCGGCCACGGCGAGGGTCTGCATCGTGATCCAGTCGGTGGACATCGGGGTGCTCCTGTTCGTCGACGAGCGACGTGCCGACGACCGCGTCGGACGTGCTTCGTGTGCAGCGGTGATGCGTGCAACTCCGCGGTCAGTGGGCGGATTCCCTCGGAGGCGTCGGAGCGTTCCTCACGGTACCGCTCGGCGTGACGGGAGGCGCTGGTACCGGCCGTCGCGGAGGTCCGGGCACGAGGCGGTGCGGGCTGATTCCGCCCGGTCCGCGCGGCGGCGCGCGAGCGGGGACAAGTGCGCGGGTGCGGGCGGGGCGCGCGAGCGGGGACAAGTGCGCGGGCGAGCGTGGCCGGGCGAGGGCGACGGGGCGAGTGGGCGAGATACCAGGGCTGGGCGCGAGGACACCGTGGTGTTCCGCCCGCTCAGCGGGAGAGAGGGCTCGGGCGCAGCCTCTCGCGCGAGACGTCCGGACAGCACGAAGCCCCGACGCCGATGGCGCCGGGGCTTCGTGTGGGGGAGAGGTCAGGCCGCCTGGAGAACGAACTGGACGTCGAGGTTGATCGTGACGTCGTTGCCGAGGGTGAAGCCGCCGGCCTCGAGCGCCGCGTTCCAGTTCACGCCGAACTCGGTGCGGTCGATCTTGGTGGTCGCCTCGGCGCCGAGCTTGGTCTGGCCGTAGCCGTCGGTGGTGACGCCGCCGAACTCGGTCTTCAGCGTGACGTTCTTGGTGACGCCGCGCAGCGAGAGCTCGCCGTCGATGAGCATGTCGTCGCCGTCCTCGCGGATGCCGGTCGAACGGAACGTCATGTGCGGGTGCTCCTCGGTGAGGAAGAAGTCACCGGTCGCCAGGTGCTGGTCGCGCTGCGGCTGGTTGGTGTTGATGCTGGAGACGTCGATCGAGGCCTCGAGCTTGGTGTCGTGGGGGTTCTCGGCGGTCACGAGGGTCGCGTCGAACTGCTCGAACTTGCCCTTGACCTTGCTGATCGCGAGGTGACGGACGGAGAAGCTGACCTCGGAGTGCGTCGGGTCGAGCTTCCAGGTGCCGGTGACGTAGCCGGGGATGGCGGAGGCGTTGAGAGCCATGGTGTGTCCTTCTTCGAGCGATGAGTCATGGGGCGAGCGCTATGTTGCATGCGCCTGCATCAAACCTGATGGTAGCCCATTCTGCATCCCTTTGGTTGAAGCGTCAACCATTGTTCACTGAAGCGTCGCTCATGGGCGATGTCGGCCGGCTCGTCCCACAGCGAGCAGGCGACTGATCCTCGCGACGAAGCGCGATGCCGATGGCCCGACGTCGTCTGCGGTCGCCCGCACCAACCACCAGTCTTCGTCCTTCAGAAGTTCGCCCCGGGTCAGGTCCTTCCGGAAGGTCGCCGGGTCCGACCGGTGCAGGTCGCTCTCGTACTCGATCGCGACACGCGCATCCGGGTAGGCGAGGTCGACGCAGGCGATCCACCGTCCGTCGACCACGACGTCGTGGTTCAGCAGGGGTTGCGGGAGACCGGCCCGCGTCAGGACGAGCCGCGCTCGTGTCTCCCCGGGGGAGCGAGCTCCCGACCGGATCTCCGCAAGCGCGGCTCGGAGCTTCACGACACCCCGACAACCCCGACGCCGCCTGACCACGGCCGCGAGGTCGGCCAGCGTCACCCATCCGAGCCAGCCCACGAGGGCGTCGCCGGCGACGATGAGCTCGTCCAGCGACAGGAACGGGGCGAGTGCGGCGAAGGTGTCGGCCGGATGCGTCAGCGGTACACCACGCATCCAGACGACGCGCACGGAACCAGCTCGTGCCCGATGGCCCACGGAACCGCGGACGCGAAGCGCCTGGTCCTTCCCGATCGTCGTCACGTGGAGACGTGGGTCGCGCTCGAGGCGGCGAGGCAGCGGAACACCGAGGAGCATCGCGGCGGTCGTGTGGCTGAAGACCTGGTCGGCCCGGAGCCGCGGCGCGAGCGCCCGAGCGAGTTCGTCCGGCGTTCGCGGGTGCTCCGCACATCGGATGCCGTGGAACGGGCGGCGTAGGTCCCGGGCATCGAGTCGTCCGCGCGGCACGCCCATGTGGAGTGCGCGGCGCACCCGGAAGGGAGTCCGTCGCAGGGCTGGGGGAAGCGGGGTCCTCGGAGACATGCGTCCATGCTCGATCGGCGCCGGCGTGCCGGGGGCGGGACGGGCCTCCAGTGTGGACAGATCCGAGCGCCAGCCCGATGTGGAGGACAGGGCGCGGAGCGCGTGTGCAGGACACAGCGCAGAGCGCGACCGGGCGGATTCGTGGCGGTGCAGGGCGAATCCTTCCGGTGTTCCGCCCGCTCGCGGGACGGGCGTCGGGGGGAGCTCAGCGGGCGTTCGGTATCTCGCCCACTCACGATCTCGCCCGCTAACGGGTCCGGCGACCGCTGGCGGCTGGGGGCTGCCGCGCGTGGAGGCGGACGACAGGGCGAGCGGGCGAGAACGACGACGTCGAGTGGCCTTCACCCTGGCATTTCGCCCGCTCGGGAGCCGCCGGCCTGCCCGCCCGCCGGAAGGGCCCGCTCGCGGGGCGAGCCTGCAGGCTCCTCCACAGCACGGACACTGCAGCCAGCTGTACACAGGTACTGCCACGGCCTCCCCGTGTGTGCGCTCACTCCAGTAGCGTCGGGACCATGGAATTCAGGTACCTCGGCAACTCAGGTCTCAAGATCTCGGAGATCACCTACGGCAACTGGCTGACGCACGGCTCGCAGGTCGAGAACGACGTCGCCACCCAGTGCGTGCGGGCAGCGCTCGACGCCGGCATCACCACGTTCGACACCGCGGACACCTACGCCAACACGGCAGCTGAGACCGTCCTCGGCGAAGCACTCAAGGGCGAGCGCCGACAGTCCCTCGAGGTCTTCACGAAGGTCTACTGGCCGACCGGGCCGATGGGGCACAACGACGTCGGCCTCAGCCGCAAGCACATCATGGAGTCGATCGACGGTTCGCTCGAGCGCCTGCAGACCGACTACGTCGACCTCTACCAGGCACACCGCTACGACTACGAGACCCCACTCGAAGAGACCATGCAGGCCTTCGCGGACGTCGTTCGTCAGGGCAAGGCGCTGTACATCGGCGTCAGCGAGTGGTCCGCCGAGCAGATCCGTGCGGGTGCCGCCCTCGCGAAGGGCCTCGGCTTCCAGCTCATCTCGAACCAGCCGCAGTACTCGATGCTGTGGCGCGTCATCGAGGGCGAGGTCGTTCCCGCCTCGAAGCAGCTCGGCCTGTCGCAGATCGTTTGGTCGCCGATCGCCCAGGGCGTCCTCACCGGCAAGTACAAGCCGGGTCAGCCGCTTCCCGAGGGTTCGCGTGCCACGGACGAGAAGGGCGGCGCGGACATGATCAAGCGGTTCATGCGCGACGAGGTCCTCGAAGCCGTCCAGCGTCTCCAGCCGGTCGCCGACGAGTCCGGGCTCACGCTCGCGCAGCTCGCCATCGCCTGGACCCTGCAGAACGAGAACGTCGCGTCCGCCATCGTCGGTGCCTCGCGTCCGTCGCAGGTCACCGACAACGTGAAGGCCGCGGGCGTGAAGCTCGATGCCGACACCATCGCGCGCATCGACGAGGCACTCGGGGACATCCCGGAGCGCGACACGGCGAAGAACGTGTCGCCGGCGCAGCGTCCCGCCTGAGCGGAACGCACCGCCTGACGGACGGGAGGCCCGGTACCAGCTGGTACCGGGCCTCCCGTCCGTCACAGGGCTGATCGGGTCAGCACGCTGCGCGTGTCAGGCTGCTGCGCGTGTCAGCGCACCACCACGAGTCCGCGGCCGGCGAAGCGGACGCCGTCGGTGTCGAAGTCGGCGTCCCCGAAGCTGAACAGCACCTCGCCGGTGGCCCCGACGAGCGGGACCTCAGCCGGGTCGTCCGACAGGTTCACGACGACGTGCACCGGGGCTGCCGTGGGGCCGAGCAGCCCGCGGGTCAGCACCAGCCACCGCTCGTCCTCGCTGAAGCGGACCGCGTTCGCCTCGTACCGGTGGTCGACGAACGCCTCGTCCGTCCGGCGGAGCGCGACGAGGACCCGGTAGGCGTTGAGGATCCGCGCACCGCGCTCAGACTCGACGTCGGACCAGTCCAACTTCGAGTTGGTGAACGTCGTGGGGTCCTGCGGGTCCGGGACGGTCGACTCGTCCCAACCGTGTTCGGCGAACTCCTTGATCCGGCCCTCGGCGGTGATCTTGCCGAGGTCCGGCTCCGGGTGCGAGGTGAAGAACTGCCACGGCGTGGTGGCGGCGAACTCCTCGCCCATGAAGAGCATCGGGGTGAACGGGCCGAGCAGGGTGAGCGCCGCGGCGATGACCAGTCCCTCGTCGGACACGGTCGCAGCGAGCCGGTCGCCGGCGGCGCGGTTGCCGATCTGGTCGTGGTTCTGGTTCGCCACGACCAGCGCGGTCGTCGGCGAGGTGCCACGGTCGATCGGCCGTCCGTGGCGCTTGCCGCGGAACGACGACCAGGTGCCGTCGTGGAAGAAGCCCTGGTCGAGCACCTTGGCCAGCGCGGTCAGGGGAGCGAAGTCGGCGTAGTAGCCGTTCGTCTCCCCGGTGACCGCGACGTGCACGGCGTGGTGGAAGTCGTCGGACCACTGGCCGGCCAGACCGTAGCCAGACGCCTCGCGCGGCCGGAACATGACCGGGTCGTTGAGGTCGGATTCGGCGATCAACGACAGCGGCTTGCCGACGAACGACGAGAACGCATCGGTCTCGCTGGCCATCTCGGCGAGGATGTGTGGGCGGGTCGTGTCGCGGATCGCGTGCACGGCGTCGAGGCGCAGGCCGTCGACGTGGTGGTCGCGGAACCACATCCGGACGTTGTCCAGGACGTAGCGGCGCACCTCGGGCTCTTCGACGTTCACGGAGTCGCCCCAGGTGTTGGCGAGCCCCTGCACCAGGTACGGGCCGTAGAGCGGCAGGTAGTTCCCGCTGGGTCCGAGGTGGTTGTAGACGACGTCCTGGATCACGCCGAGACCGAGCGCGTGGGCCCGGTCGACGAAGCGGTCGTAGGCGTCCGGACCACCGTACGGCGCGTGCACGGCGAACCACGCGACCCCGTCGTAGCCCCAGTTCCACTCGCCGTTGACCCCGTTGACGGGCAGGAGCTCGACGAACTCCACGCCGAGTTCGACGAGGTGCTCGAGCTTCGCGGCCGCCGCGTCGAGGGTGCCTTCGGGCGTGTAGGTGCCGATGTGCATCTCGTAGATGACCCCGCCCCGGGCCGGACGACCGGTCCAGGCGTCGTCGGTCCAGGTGAACCGCGCCGGGTCGACGACCTCGGACGGGGCGTGCACGCCCTCCGGCTGGAAGCGGCTGCGTGGGTCGGGCCGGACGGAGTCGTCCCCGTCGATGCGGAAGCCGTACCGGGCGCCGACGACGGGCATGACCTCGTCGGTCGTCCACCAGCCGTCGTCGCCGCGGGTGAGCGGGTGCTCGGTGCCGTCGACGACGAGTCGGACGTTCTCGGGTTCGGGGGCCCAGACGCCGTAGCGGTCGGGAATGGTCATGCGTGACCCTCCAGGATCTCGACCTCGGCCTGCGCGTCGGTCTCGGTGTCATCGGTGCTGGTGCTGGTGCTGGTGCTGGTGCTGGTGCTTGTGCTGGTCGTGCCGGCGTCGGACGTGCTGACGTCGGACGTGCTGGTGTCCGTGGCGTCGTGACCGGCCCCGTCGACGACGTCGGCGGGCACGAGCAGCGCGACGGGGAAGTCGGTGAGGACCTCGTCGAGCAGGAGGTCCCGATCGGCCGGGAAGCGCCTCCCGGTCAGCAGGTCGACACGCTCGACCGGCACGACGTGCAGGAGCGTGTCCGCCCAGCCACCGACCAACTGGAGGCCCAGCGGCAGTCGCGTGGCGACCGTCACGACCCCGCCGCGGTCGAAGGCGACCACGTGGTCTGCTGCCGGGCCGGTCGCGTCGAGCGGGACGTACCGAGAGAACAGCTCCGGGTGGTCGCGACGGACACGGAGGGCACGGCTGGTGACGAGGGTCTTCGCCGCGGCCCCGAGGTCGATGCCGGGCAGGGCGTCCGGGCCGTCGTCGTCGGCGCCGTCGAGCGAGGCCAGGACGTGACGGCGTTCGGCGTAGTCCACGGGCCGTCGGTTGTCCGGGTCGACGAGCGAACGGTCCCAGGCTTCCGTGCCCTGGTAGACGTCCGGCACACCGGGTGCGGTGAGCTGCAGGATCTTCGCGCCGAGACCGTTCGACCAGCCCGCCGCGTCGATCCGCTCGTCGATGGCGTCGAGCTCGGCGACCACGGCCGGGTCGTCGAACGCGGCGTCGACCAGGGCGTGCATCTGCTGCTCGAAGGACTCGTTCGGCTCGGTCCACGTCGTGCTGTCGCCGGCTTCGCGCGACGCCTTCTCGGCGTAGGCGTGCAGGCGCTCACGTGAGGCCGGGCGTGCCCCGACGATCGCCTGCCAGAGCAGGTTGGCGAAGACGCCGTCCTCGAGCGGAGCGAGCGCGTTGAGACGGTCGAAGGCCGCCGTCCACTCCTCGCCGAGTTCGGCGAGGACGGCGATGCGGGCACGGGTGTCCTCGCTGCGCTTGGTGTCGTGGGTGGTCAGCGTCGTCATGGCGTGCGGCCAGCTGGCGAGCCGCTCGCGCTGGGCGGCGTGGAACTCGTCGAGGGTGACCGAGAACACGCTCGGGTCGCCGCCCACCTCGCTCAGGGACGACAGGCGCGAGGTCCGGTAGAACGCGGTGTCCTCGACGCCCTTCGCCATCACCATGCCGCTGGTCTGCTGCAGGCGGATCGCGGCGGCGTTGTCCGCGTCGCAGAGGGCCGGTGCGATCCGGTCGATGACGTCGACCAGGTCGGGGCGGGCCTCCGCTGCGACCTCGAGTGCCGCGATCAGGTGGTGGATGCCCTCCGGCAGGTAGGTGCGGTACACCTCGAAGCTCGCCACGATCTCCGCGACGGCGTCGACGATGCGCTCCTCGGCCACGTCGGCGCCGCCACCCTGGACGGCCGGGTCGACGACCAGGAGGCGCGCCAGGCGTCGGACCTCGCTGTTCAGGATGCCGTCGGCGATCCCGCGACGTGTGCCGTGTGTGAGGTCCTGCCACGCGACGTGTCCGCCGCGCAGCCGGTCCTCGAGGGCCGTGAGGGCGTGCTCGCCGGCCGGGTCGACGAACACCCGGTCGATGAACCCGAGGGCGTCGTAGCCGGTCGTGCCGTCCACCGGCCAGGACGACGGCAGCAGCTCGCCCGGCTCGAGGATCTTCTCGACGAGGGTGTACGCGCCGCCCGTCAGGTCAGCGAGGTCGTCGAGGTAGCCGGCCGGGTCGTAGAGCCCGTCCGGGTGGTCGATGCGCAGGCCGTCGACCAGCCCGTCCCGGAACCAGGAGCCGATGACGCTGTGCGATGCGGCGAAGACCTCGGGCTCCTCGACACGGATCGCGGCGAGGGTGTTCACCGCGAAGAAGCGGCGGTAGTTCAGCTCGGAGTCGGCGCGCTTCCAGTGCACGAACTCGTAGTGCTGCCGGGCGTGCACGGCCGCGACGTCGTCGCCGTCGTGCACGGTGCCGGGCGCGGTCGGGTACTCGGTCTCGCCGACCAGCAGACGCGGGGACCCGCCGTCCGCGCTGCCCGTGTCGAGGGTGACGGCGTCGAGCAGACGGTCGTCGAGCACCGGGATGCGGACGCGGCCGTCACCGGCGGCCCAGTCGATGTCGAACGCCCACGCGACCGGGGACTCCTGGCCGTGCTCGAGGAGCGACCACCACCACGGGTTCACTGCCGGGGTCGCGACGCCGACGTGGTTCGGGACGACGTCGACCAGGACGCCGAGCCCCGCCGCGTGCGCGGCTTCGGCGAGGGCGCGGAGGGCGTCGTCGCCGCCACGGTCCGTGTCGACGTGCGTGTGGTCCACGACGTCGTAGCCGTGACCGGAGCCGGGCTCGGCCTGCAGCACGGGCGACAGGTACAGCCAGTCGGCGCCGAGGTCACGGACGTAGTCGACGACGTCCTGCGCAGCGCTCAGGTCGAAGTCGGCGGTGACCTGGAGGCGGTAGGTCGAGGTCGGGTTCCGGCGGGTCATGCGGCACTCCCAGGGGTGTCAGAGGCGGGCGTCTCGGAGGTGGTGTCGGTCGTCGCCGGGGCTCCGGCTCCATCGGGCGTGCTGGTCGTGCTGCCGCTCGTCGTGCTCGTCACGCTCGTCACGCCGGAGGCTCCGGGCGTCCCGGCCGCGCTCGGCGTCGCCGAGGCGGCGGGGTTCGCGGGCGTCGCTGCCGGGTGGTCCGGGTCGGCCGGCACGGCGGCGTCCGCGGACGGGTCGGCCGTGGTGTTCGTCGTCGTGTCGACCGGTGTCCGCTGGATCTCGTGCTCGGGCTCTGCGCGGAGGACGATCATCGAGCGTGCGGGGACGTCGAGCGCGTCTCCGGCCTCGAGGACCTCGTCCCGGGCACCGGGCTCGGCGGTGTCGATGCGGACGGTCCACCCCGGGGAGTACTCCTCGGGCGGCAACGTGAACGTCACCACGCCGTCGTGCGCGTTGAAGTACGTCAGGAAGGCCACGTCGGTGACCCGTTCACCGCGGGCGTCGCGTCCGCGGATGCCCTCGCCGTTCAGGTACATGCCGACGCTCTTGCCGAAGCCCGAGTCCCACTCTTCCGGCTGCATGGCGTCGCCGGCCGGGGTCAGCCACACCACGTCGGGCAGCGGTTCGCCCTCGCCCCGGCGGACCGGACGGCCGTTGAAGTAGCGGGTCCGTCGGAACGTCGGGTGGTCGTGACGGAGCTTGACGACGTCGGCGGTGAACTGGATGAGGTCGTCGTCGGCGGTCGCCCAGTCGATCCAGCTCAGTTCGGAGTCCTGCGCGTAGACGTTGTTGTTGCCCTGCTGGGTGCGGCCGAGTTCGTCACCGTGGGCGATCATCGGCACGCCCTGGCTCAGCAGCAGGGTGGCGATGAAGTTCCGGCGGCGCTGCAGGCGGAGCGCGTTCACCTCGGGGTCGTCGGTGGGGCCTTCAGCACCCGAGTTCCACGATCGGTTGTGGCTCTCGCCGTCGTTGTTGTCCTCGCCGTTGGCGTCGTTGTGCTTCTCGTTGTAGGCGACCAGGTCGTACAGCGTGAAACCGTCGTGCGCGGTGATGAAGTTGATGCTCGCCTTGGGCGTGCGGCCGTCGTGCTCGTACAGGTCCGCGGACCCCGAGATACGCGACGCGAACTCACCCAACGTGGAGGGCTCGCCACGCCAGAAGTCACGGACCGTGTCGCGGTACTTGCCGTTCCACTCCGACCACTGCGGCGGGAAGTTGCCGACCTGGTAGCCGCCGGGGCCGACGTCCCACGGTTCGGCGATGAGCTTCACCTGCGACACGATCGGGTCCTGCTGGACCAGTTCGAAGAACGCGGAGAGCCGGTCGACCTCGTAGAACTCGCGCGCGAGGGCTGCTGCCAGGTCGAACCGGAAGCCGTCCACGTGCATCTCGGTCACCCAGTAGCGGAGGGAGTCCATGATCAGCTGCAGCGAGTGCGGGTGTCCGACATTCAGGGAGTTGCCGGTCCCCGTGACGTCCATGTAGTACCGCTTGTCGTCGTCCATCAGGCGGTAGTAGGCGGCGTTGTCGAGGCCGCGGAAGGACAGTGTCGGGCCGAGGTGGTTGCCCTCGGCGGTGTGGTTGTAGACGACGTCGATGACGACCTCGATGCCGGCCCGGTGCAGCTCGCGCACCATGGTCTTGAACTCCTGCACCTGCTGCCCGCCGTCGCCCGACGACGAGTAGTGCGAGTGCGGCGCGAAGAACCCGATGGTGTTGTAGCCCCAGTAGTTCGACAGCCCCTTGTCCTGCAGCGTCGAGTCGTTCACGAACTGGTGCACGGGCATGAGCTCGAGCGTCGTCACGCCGAGGCGCTTGAGGTGCTCGATGACCGCCGGGTGTGAGACACCGGCGTAGGTGCCGCGCTGGTCCTCCGGCACGTCGGGGTGCGTCTCGGTGAGGCCCTTGACGTGTGCCTCGTAGATGATGGTCTCGCCGTAGGGGATGCGGGGCGCGCGGTCGCCCTGCCAGTCGAAGAACGGGTTGATCACCACGCCCTTCACCATGTGGGACGCGGAGTCCTCGTCGTTCGTCGAGTCGGGGTCGCCGAACGTGTACGAGAACAGGGACTGGTCCCAGTCGATGTCGCCGCTCGTCGCCTTCGCGTACGGGTCGAGCAGGAGCTTCGCCGGGTTCGACCGGACGCCGTTCGCCGGGTCGTACGGGGCGTGGACGCGGAAGCCGTACTCCTGCCCCGGGCCGACGGTGGGCAGGTAAGCGTGCCAGACGTGCGCGTCGACCTCGACGAGGCGGACTCGCTCTTCGGTCCCGTCGGCATCGAACAGGCAGAGCTCGACCCCTTCGGCGACCTCGCTGAACACGGCGAAGTTCGTGCCGCTGCCGTCGTAGGTCGCGCCGAGCGGGTAGGGGTTGCCGGGCCAGGTGTGCAAACGTGCCTCCAGGAGAGATGAACTGGGCCAACGTATCGGCGACCCGCTGTGATGTCCGACCCGCAGGCCCGAACTGTGGACCGTTGCGGCTCTCCACAGGCCCTCGTCGGAGGAGCCGGACCACTCCTGCACACGACGGTCGAGGACGGTGTTCCTCCACAGTTCGTCATGGCCGGTCCGGCAGGCAGAGCCCGCGGAGTAGCGTCGCCGCCATGACCAACATCGTCACGCAGATCGCAGACAAGGTGCGGCCCGTCGGAGTCGCCTCGAACTACGGCGACCCGGTGGAGGTCGGGGACAGCACGCTGATCCCCGTCTCCGTCAACTGGTACGGCTTCGGCGGCGGGTCCGACGCCGATGAGGACGGCGCCGGCGGTGGTGGCGGTGGTGCCGTCGCGCTGCCGGTCGGCGCCTACGTCCGCCGCCCCGGGCAGGACCTCACCTTCGAGCCGAACGTCATCTCACTCCTCACCGTCAGCATCCCGGTCATCTGGGTCGCCGGCAAGGTGCTCGTCAAGCTCATCCGCGCGCTCAAGAAGTGACCACCTGACGGACAGGAGGCCCGTGGTCACGAGACCACGGACCTCCTGTCCGGTGGGTACACTGCTGGGACACACACGGGAGTCCGCCAGAGCGGGCTGAGAGGGAGCGAACCGCGCTCCGACCGTCGAACCTGATCCGGATCATGCCGGCGCAGGGAGGAGTCATCGCGATGTCCACTGGTGCACCCACCGGATCGTCCATCGAACGTCCCGTCTCGAAGCGCTCACTGCGCTGGCGGGTCATCGACATCGTCGTCGCCGCGGTCCTCGCGGTCGCCGTCGGGGTCGTCTTCAAGCTCTGGGACGTGGCCTACGAGCCGATCGGAGCGGGCCTCGGACTGCTCCTGCCCGGATCCCAGGCGTTGGTCGGCGGCGTCTGGTTGCTCGCCGGACCGCTCGTCGCCATCGTCGTCCGCAAGCCCGGCGCAGCACTCTTCGGCGAGATCGTCGCCGCGTCCGTCGAGGCGATGCTCGGCACGCAGTGGGGGTGGGGCACCCTGCTCTCCGGTCTGGTCCAGGGCATCGGCGCCGAGATCGTCCTCGCACTGTTCCTCTACCGGGTCTGGAAGCTGCCGGTGGTCATGCTCGCCGGAGCTGCGACCGGCCTCGCACTCGGACTGAACGACGCGTTCCGCTACTACGCGGGCGCGACGGCAGCGTTCCAGGCGACGTACGTCATCTGCGCGATCGTGTCCGGCGTCGTGATCTCGGGCATCGGATCCTGGTTGCTCGTCCGCGCCCTCGCACGGACCGGCGTGCTGTCGTCCTTCGCGGCCGGACGGGAGCACGGGCGCCGACCACGAGCCTCCGTCGCGTGACGACCGGCGTGCCCTCCGGTCCGGCGCACATCGCCTTCCGACGGTGGGGCTGGCGGTACCCGGAACGGCAGGCCTGGGCCGTCCGGAACGTCGAACTCGACCTCCAGCCGGGCGAGCGTGTCGCCGTCGTCGGTCCGTCCGGTGCCGGGAAGTCGACACTCCTGCGCGCAGCGGCCGGTGTGTTGGCCGACGACCCGGCCGACAGTGACGACACCGCGGCCTCGGCTGAGGGAACCGTCCTCGTCGACGGTGCCGAACCACGAACCGTCCGGGGCCGCGTCGGCCTGGTCATGCAGGACCCCGAGGCGCACACCGTGATGTCCCGGATCGGCGACGACGTGGCGTTCGGATGCGAGAACCTCGGTGTCCTGCGCGTCGAGATCTGGCCCCGCGTCCAGCACGCACTCGACGTCGTCGGGCTCGACCTGCCGCTCGACCGCTCCACCACGAAGCTCTCCGGCGGGCAGCGGCAACGGCTGGCGCTCGCCGGAGTGCTGGCGATGCGTCCGGGTGCCCTCGTGCTCGACGAACCGTGCGCGAACCTCGACCCGACCGGTGTCGTCCAGGTACACGAGGCCGTCCGAGCACTCCTCGACGACACCGGCGCGACGTTCCTCGTGGTCGAGCACCGCATCGGGACGTGGCTCGACCTCGTCGACCGGTTGGTGTTGCTCGAGCCCGGCGGTGGGGTCGTCGCCGACGGGCCGCCCGACGCGGTGCTCGCTGCGCACGGCGAAGCGCTCGAACGAGGCGGAGTGTGGATCCCGGGGTCCGAGCCCGCACAGGGTTCCGCGCGGAGTGGCGCTCGCGGCCCTGCTCTCCGCCGCGCTGCGCGAGCGGGCGAAATGCCAGGGACGGGTACGGCCGGCGGCGAGGGATTCCGCCCGCTCGGCGTCGGGGCCGACCCCGAGGGGGTGCGCGCTGCGCGAGCGGGCGAAATGCCAGGGACGGGTACGGCCGGCGGCGGGGGATTCCGCCCGCTCGGCGTCGGGGCCGACCCGGCGGGGGTGCGCGCTCCGCGAGCGGGCGAAATGCCAGGGACGGGTACGGCCGGCGGCGGGGGATTCCGCCCGCTCGGCGTCGGGACCGACCCGGCGGGGGTGCGCCCTGCGCGAGCGGGCGAGATGCCAGGGCACTCCGAGCGCGCGACCCCGGTGTTCCGCCCGTTCGCGCCGGGGGCGGCCGGGCTGGAGGCTCGACCCACCCCCGGTGGGACGCCGCTGCTCCGGGCGTGCGAGCTGGCGACCAGCCGGAGCGCGAGCCGGGGCGGGACCCGGGGCTCCGGCCGGAGTTCCCGACGGCGCGCCCTCGACCGGGCGCACCACATCGGTCGCGACATCGACCTCGAGGTCCGGAGTGGACAGGTGCTCGCCGTCACGGGGCCGAACGGCGTGGGCAAGAGCACGCTCGGCCTCACCCTCGCCGGACTCCTCCGTCCCGCTGGCGGCACCCTCGACGCCACCCCGGACCTCGTCGGCACGAACGGTCCGAGCGGCACAGCCCCGCACACCTGGACGAGCCGCGAGCTCGCCGCCCGCATCGGCACCGTCTTCCAGGACCCGGAGCACCAGTTCATCGCGCGCTCCGTCCGCGAGGAGCTCGTCGCCGGCCCCGCCGCGCTCGGGATGCCCGCTGCCGAGATCGAGGAGCGGGTCACCGGGCTGCTCGACACCTTCCGGCTCGACCACCTCGCGGAGGCGAACCCGTTCACCCTCTCGGGCGGCGAGCAACGGCGACTCGCGCTGGCCGCAGTCATCGCGACACGCCCGCCGGTCCTCGTCCTCGATGAGCCGACGTCCGGTCAGGACCGAGCCACGTGGAGCGCCGTCGTCGAGCATCTCGGAGCACTCGCCGACGCCGGGACAGCCGTCGTCGTGGTCACGCACGACCGCGACCTCGTCCGAGCGCTCGACGCCGACGAGGTCGTCCTCCGCGCGGACGGCCTGACCCCGGCAGCGCCGGTCATCGCGTCCGCGGAGGAGGCCCGGTGACCGCCCCGGCGACCGCAGCGAACGGTCGGACCGGTGTCGAGCCTCCCGTCCGTCCCGGGCGTGGCGTCGCTGCCGTGCAGCCGGTGGCGTCGTTGCTCGGGGTGATCGCCCTGGGCGTCGTCCTGGTGCTCAGCCTCGACCTGGTGTCCGCAACGGCGGCCTTGTTGCTCGAACTGGCGCTGCTGCCGGTGCTCCGGATCCCGGTCCGAACCCTGCTCCTCCGGACGTCCCCGGTCCTGGTCGCCGTCCCGCTGGCCGGCATGAGCATCGCCCTCTACGGACAACCCTCCGGGCGTGTCTGGTTCGACTTCGCCTTCGCGCACGTCACCGACGGGTCCCTGCAGCTCGCGCTCGCGACGATGCTGCGCGTCCTCGCCGTCGGCATCCCCGGCATCGTCCTGTTCATCCGGACCGACGTGACGGACCTGGCGGACGGGCTCGCGCAGATCCTCCGGCTGCCGGCGCGCTTCGTCCTCGGTGCCCTCGCGGCCATCCGCATGATGACCCTGCTCGGCGATGACTGGCGCCAGCTCGCGATGGCGCGGCGCGCCCGGGGTGTGGCGGACAGCGGGCGCCTCCGTCGCGGCCTGTCGATGGCGTTCGGGCTGCTCGTCGTCGCGCTGCGTCGGGCGACGACGCTCGCGGTCGCGATGGAGTCCCGCGGGTTAGGCGCGCCCGGCCGACGCACGTGGGCGCGTCCGGTGCGGTTCGCCGGACCCGAGTGGGCGATGGTCGGCGTCCTGCTCGGCATCGGCGCGGTCGCGGTGGTCGCCGCCGTCCTCGCGGGGACCTGGCGTGTCTGAGACGGACGCGCCGGCTGCGCCTGGCCCGGCGGGGAACGGACTGGAGGCACGGATCACCTCGACCCCTGCGCTCGCGACCCGCGCGCTCGCCTCCCGCGCCCGGTCGGCGTACCGAAGCGGTCGGAACGGCCGTCTCGTCGTCCTCGTGGACGGACGCTCCGGGACCGGCAAGACGACGCTCGGCACCGCGCTCGCGGGGGAACTCGACGCGACCATCGTCCACCTGGACGATGTCTACCCGGGGTGGGACGGCCTCCAGGCAGCCGCCGACGCCGTCGTGCGGGACGTGCTCGGGGTGCCCTCCGGCTACCGACGGTGGGACTGGGGGCGATCCGAGCCCGCCGACTGGGTGCCGCTGGACGCCGCCGCGCCGCTCGTCATCGAGGGATGCGGCGCGTTGTCCCGCGCGTCGGCCCCGCTCGCGAGCTTCCGCGTGTGGTTGACCGCGGAAGAGGGCGAGCGTCGCCGCCGTGCGCTCGACCGCGATGGTGAGGTGTTCGCGCGGCAGTGGGATCGGTGGGCACGGCAGGAGGAGGCGTTCATCGCGTCCGAGATGCCACAGACCCTCGCCGACGAGGTCCTGCGCTCCTAGCCCGGCCCGGCCCGGCCTCGCCCGCGTGCTACGCCCAGCCGAGCTCGTGCAGCCGGTCGTCGTCGATGCCGTAGAAGTGGCCGATCTCGTGCACCAGGGTGGTGTGCACCTCGTCCTTGAGCTCGTCCAGCGTGTCGCACTCGAGCAGGTGCTGCTTCCGGAAGACGACGATCCGGTCCGGCAGCTCGCCGAAGCCGTACTGGCCGCGCTCGGTCTGGGCGACGCCGTCGTAGATGCCGAACAGGTCGGAGCCGTCTTCGGGCTCGTCCTCGACCACGAAGACGACGTTGTCGAGCCCGTCGACCATGTCGTCGGGCAGGAGGTCGAGTTCATCGGTCACGAGCTGCTCGAAGTCCGCGGTCGACATCTCCATCACGGGAGGATCGTGGCACAGCTGGCCGGACGTGTCCTGGCCGGTGGATGGTCGCCCCGGGTCTGCCGTGCCACGCGGTGCACACGAGAGCGCCCGGGCCGGACGGCGCTCGAGAGCGGTCGGGCCGGACGGCACGCGATCGGACATCGCCTCATGACGAAAGCCCCCGTCCATCGGACGAGGGCTTTCGGAGACTGGGGTGAGTAACGGGGCTTGAACCCGCGACCTCCTGGACCACAACCAGGCGCTCTACCAGCTGAGCTATACCCACCATGCGTCAGTCCGGCGAGCCGGAGCAACCACTCGATTGTAGTACATCCGGAGGCCTGCCCAGACCACGATCCCTAGTCGGCGACCTGCGCGGCGCCCTGCGGTGCGACCTCGGGTGTCGAGGCCGACACCGGCTCCGGGGTGGACTGCGGCGCCAGGCGGGACTCCCACTTCGCGACGACCTCGGCTGCGACGGCCTTGACGTCCTCGCTGGCGGGCCCGGGCTCGGGCGTGAACCCCGCGCGGCGGTAGTACTCGAGCTCGCGGATCGACTCGAGGATGTCGGCGAGGGCGCGGTGTCCGCCGTGCTTCTCGGGGGAGTTGAAGTACACGCGCGGGAACCAGCGTCGGCACAGTTCCTTGATGCTCGAGACGTCGACGCTGCGGTAGTGCAGGTGGCTGTCGATGCGCGGCATGTACTTCGCCAGGAACGCGCGGTCCGTGCCGATGGTGTTGCCGGCCAAAGGAGCCGTGCCCTCGGCGGGGACGTGGGCGAGGATGTACTCGAGGACCTGGTACTCGGCGTCCGCCAGGGACACACCGTTCGGGATCTCCTCGATGAGGCCCGACGTGGTGTGCATCTTCGTGACGAAGTCGTTCATGTTGTCGAGCGCCGACTGGTCCGGCTTGATAACGATGTCGAACCCCGGGTGCACGGGGTTGAGGTCGAAGTCCGTGATGACCACCGCCACCTCGACGAGCTCATCGACATCGACGTCGAGCCCCGTCATCTCACAGTCGATCCAGACGAGGCGGTCATTCGCGGCAGACATACAGCGATCCTACTTCCGCGCACCGACGCCCCGCGGCTCCTGTGGATCGCACCTCGGACGGCACGGGGGACGCCGCTGCCCCGGGCGCGAGCGGGCGGAACACCGGCGTCCGCTCGCGTTCGCCGTCGGTCTTCCGCCCGCTCGCTGCTGCGGAGCCCGGACGGGAGGCCCGTGACCGGTCCGCCGGACAGGTCACGTGCCTCCCGTCTGCCGCACGGACGCGAGCGGGTGGAATTCCGGAGGCCGCGTGCGCAGCACCCTGGCATTCCGCCCGCTCGCCCGCGGGCAGCGCGGAGCGCCCCCGGGAGGCCCGCAACTGGTCCGCTGGGCGGGTCACGTGCCTCCCGTCTGCCGCACGGACGCGAGCGGGCGGAATCCCGGAGGCCGCGTGCGCAGCACCCTGGCATTCCGCTCGCTCGCCCGCGAGCAGCGCGGAGCGCACGCCGGGGAGGCCCGCGATCGGTCCGTCGGGCAGGTCACGTGCCTCCCGTCCGCTCCGCGAGGGCGAGCGGGCAGAATCCCGGAGGCCGCGTGCGCAGCACCCTGGTATTCCGCCCGCTCGCCGGCGGGCGGCGCGGAGCGCCCCCCCGGGAGGCCCGTGGCCGGTCCGTCGGGCGGGTCACGTCCCGCTCGCGCGACCAGCGGACGCGAGTGGGCGGAATCCCGGCTGGCGAGCGCGGCGCACCCTGGCATTCCGCCCGCTCGCGCGCCCCTCGCCAACCCCAACCCGGCCGGCCCGCCGCTGGCCCCGCCCGCCGAACCCCGCCCGCCGAACCCCGCCACCACACACCGGTGGCCGGGCCCGCACCGCGGACCCGACCACCACCACCCCGAGGAGCTACGCCATCTCGCCGGCGGAGATCGCCTCGGCCTCGACGCGCTCGGGCTCCTCCCCGTCGTCGACGCGCCGGAGCACCTTCGTGGTGAGCACGACGACCAGGAACGCGACGGCCACGGACACGCCCGCGAAGACGTAGGCGGCACTCGGCGAGTACGCGTCGGCGAGGAGCGTCGCGACGGGCGGGGCGATCGCGCCACCGATGAAGCGGACCGCGGAGTAGGCGCTGGACGCGACGGAGCGGGGGAGGTCGGTCGCCTCCATGACGCACTCGGTGAGCACGGTGTTCAGGACCCCGAGCACGAGCCCACCGATGACGACGCAGACGATGAGCCCGGCCTGCGACCGCACGACGACGGCTGCGGCGAACAGGTCGAGCGCGAGCAGTGGCAGCGCGAGCTTGAGGACGCTGGTCCGACGCATCCGTGCGGTGAGCATCGGCGCGACCCACACCGAGGTGATCGCGAGGCCGACGCCCCAGCCGAAGAACGTGAAGCCGATACCGAGTGCGCCGAACCCGAGCGGGAAGGGCGTGTAGGCGAGCAGGACGAAGAAGCCGATGTTGTAGAAGAGCGCGGTCGCTGCGAGGGCAGCGAGTGCCGGTCGGCCCAGGGCACGGAACGGTGCGGAGAGCTTGGTCGGTGTGGGCTTCTCGAGCGTCCCGGTCTTCAGGAGCACCACGATGGCGATGAACGCGACGGCCATCAGCGTGGTGACGCCGAAGAACGGTCCTCGCCAGCTGACGGATCCGAGCAGGCCGCCGACGAGGGGTCCGACCGCGATGCCCAGGCCGAGCGCCGCCTCGTAGAGGATGATCGCCGACGCGGTCCCACCCGACGCCGCACCGACGATGGTGGCGAGCGCGGTCGAGATGAAGAGCGCGTTGCCGAGACCCCAGCCGGCGCGGAAGCCGATGATCGTCCAGACGTCGTTCGACACGGCGGCGAGGACCGAGAACAGCACGATGAGGGCGAGCCCGATCATCAGGGTCTTCTTCGCGCCGATCCGGCTGGACACCCAACTGGTGAAGAACATTGCGACACCGGTGACGGCGAGGTAGCTGGTGAAGAGCAGCTCGGTCTGCGCGGGCGTCGCCCGGAGGGATTCGGCGATCGCGGGGAGGATCGGGTCGACGAGGCCGATGCCCATGAAGGCGACGACGCAGGCGAAGGCGATCGCCCACACCGCCGACGACTGCTTCAGGATCGAGCCGGACCGGCCCTGCGAGCCGGACTGCCCGGCTGGTGCGTGCGCGTTCACGCGGTGGTCTCCGTTCTGGTCCTCGCTGCGATGAGGGCCGATGCGTCGTGCAGGATGTCCCAGTCGTCGTCGGTCAGGTCCTGGAACAGGGGACCGACGGTGCTGGTGAGGGCGGCTCGCCACGCGACGAGTCGCTGGCGTCCGAGGTCGGTGATCTCGATGCGTTGGCCGCGCGAGTCGTCGGGGTCGACGGTCCGGGCGACGAGTCCGTCGGCGGTCATGCCGCCGACCAGGCGGGTCATCGTCGGCTGGGACACCCGGGAGGCCCGGGCGAGTTCGCCGAGCCGCAGGGACTCGTCGGCCTCGAGGATGCCGAGGGTCCGCCAGACGGCGGTGGACGTCGTGTGGCCCGTGGCCTGGAGCGCGGACCGGATGAGCCGGTTCACGGAGACGAGGAGCGTCTCGATGGTCTGTTCCCGCGCTTGTTCCACCGTGGAACTATATAGCGCGGCTATGGATCCGGCAAGGAGGCCCGGCACCCCGCCGCCACGACCCTCGCGTCCGCCACGTGGTCACGCTGCGCTGGACGGCGGTGCCCCCTGCCCTGGTAGAAGGGACGCATGACCGACATCACCATCCACGAGGGCGACGAGTTCACCGCCATCTTTCACGAGGGCCCCTTCGACGGGACCACGGACACCCGCACCGCCACGAGCGACGCGCTGGACGACGAGGTGACGGTGTTCGCGGACGTCGAGGGCCTGCAGACCGCCTTCACCTACAAGGCCACCGGCTCCCGCCAGGTCCTCGACCAGATCTCGGTCGACTACACCTTCGCGCCCGACGAGTCCGACCCGGTCGACGACCTGCAGGACCGCGGCGACCGCTCGGGCGAGTTCGACCGCGAGTAGCAGCCACCGACAGTGCCCCCGGTCGTCCTCGACGGCCGGGGGCACTGTCGTGCGGCCGGGCGGCCACTGCCGGGCAGCTCCTGCCGGGCGGCACTGTCGTCTGATCGGGAGTGTCCCGCCCGCACCCCGCGTTGCACCACACCATGCAGGTCGATCTCTGGACGTCCGCGTTCTGCGCGCCGTGTGCCGCTGCCCGTCGGGTCGTCGGCGACGCCGCGCGTCTCGTGCCGGGCCTCGTCGTCACCGAACGGGACATCGCGAACGACCCCGAGCGCGTCGAGGAGCTCGGCATCCGGTCGACGCCGACCGTCCTGGTCCGACGCGACGACGGGTCCGAGGTCTTCCGCTCAGCGGGCGTCCCGACCCGTGACCAGTTCCTCGTCGCGGTCGCGAAGGCGCTCGACTGACACCGGCGTGACCGGCGTGACCGGCGTGACCGGCGTGACCGGCGGGGGCGAGGTTGGCACTGGCGTCATCGACACTGGCATCATCGGTGGACGCAGCGCCCGACGGGCCCGCCGCACGGACCGCTTGAGCGCCCGGATCGGCGTCCCGATGAGCGCCGCCACCCGGCCGAGCACCGACCGGTCGTGGTCGCCGAGTGCGTTCCGCCGCTCCCACGCCCGTCGCAGCACGCCGCCCCGACTCCGCCGGGCAGCGGGTCGGTCCACCAGGCGTCCGGCGTCCCGGAGCCGCATGAGGTCCTCGGTGCGGTCCGCCCAGTCGTCGTCGGCTGCCGCGTGGAAGTAGTTTTCTGCCATCCACTCCGCACGGACCGTCCCGAACCGGCCGTGCACCAGGTCGTCGGCGGTGCCCTCGAGCCCGCTGCCGACGAACACCTCGTTGATGAGGGAGCGCGACGTGCCGAAGTCCGTCAGTGTCAGCGCCGGCACACCCCGGGCAGCGGCTTCGAGTACCGCCGTCGAGCTGATCGTCACGAGCGCCACGGCCCGGTCGAGGTGCACCGACATCGGCCCGGCCTCGACCACCAGGTTCGGCGGCGCATCGGCCGGCACCAGGTCGGCGTACGGGAAGGTCTCGCGGTGCGTCTGCTGTTCGCCGGCGGCCGCGCGGGTCTTCACCACGACGCGCCACTCCGGGTGCGCCCGTGCCGTGTCGGCGAGCCAGCCGACGACGCGACGGCGGTCGTCCTCCTCCGCGGGCACGCTCGGCTGCGCGGCGAACACGACCGAGTCGCGGACCACCCCGGCGCGTGCCGCCCCCGCCGACCGGGCGAAGGGCAGCGTCGCGAGCGCGAAGGACGGCTCGACGCCGCCGGAGGTCGCAAGGGCCCGGTACTCCCGGACCTCGCGGTGGCTGTGCAGCACGAACAGGTCGGCGCGCGCCCGCAGGAACACGCCCTTCCACTTCGACGGGAACGAGATGCCCGGCAGCCCGCTGAGCAACACCGGTCGGCGCGGGACCGTTCGCATGACCTGGTCGATGAGGACCTCCGCCACCGGGCCGATGCAGGACACCAGGACCGCGTCCGGCGGGTCGGCCTGGAGGCGCGCCACGACGTCGTCCACGGCCAGCGGCTCGGGAGGTGCGAGGTCGATCGGTCCCAGACGGGCATCGACGTCACGGAACGCCGCCCGCAACTGCCCCGGACTCGCCGACCGCGGCGTGGCCACCGTCAGCAGTTCCAGCGACCAGTGCGCCGGAGCCGCCGAGAGCAGGTGGGCGCCCCACTTCGCGAACGAGTCCGTGTCGACCAGGCCGACCACCCGGCGGCGGCGAGGCGGTGCGGCGGCGGGGTGGCGTGCCTCCCGGCCGTCAGCCACCCCGTCGGCGTCGTGCGCCCGAGCGCTCACGCACCCACCCGGCGGAGCTTGGCGAGGGGCGCCTGCTCGCCGGGGAAGATGCGCTTGACGCCGTCGCCCATCGCGGTCTCGATGATGCGGATGTCGCGGACCAGCGTGCGGAGGCCGTGCGGCTCGAGCGAGGCCGCGTGGTCCGACCCCCACATCGTGCGGTCGAGGGTGATGTGCCGCTCGACGGCCGTGGCACCGAGCGCGACGGCCGCCAGGGATATCTGCAGCCCGGGCTCGTGACCCGAGTACCCGACCGGCACGCCCGCGTATGCGTAGCGGTTCGCGAGGGTCTCGATCATGCGGAGGTTCGCCTCCTCGGGGGGCAGCGGGTACGTCGAGGTGGCGTGCATGAGCACGAGCCGCTCGGTGCCGAGGGTCGAGACGGCGCGGTCGATCTGCTCCATCGTCGACATGCCGGTCGACAGGATCACGGGCTTGCCGGTCGCGGCGACGGCGGCGAGCATGCCGAGGTCCGTCACCGACGCCGAGGCGATCTTGTAGGCGACGACGTTGAGGTCCTCGAGGAAGGCGACCGACGGCTCGTCCCACGGCGACGCGAACCAGTCCAGGCCGCGGAGGGTCGCGTGGTCACCGATCTCGATGTACTGGTCGCGGTCGAACTCGACGCGGTAGCGGTAGTCGAGGTAGGTCATGTCGCCCCAGGGGGTGCTGCGCGGCATCGACTTCATGTGCTCGGGCGTGGAGATCTCCGGCGTCCGCTTCTGGAACTTCACGGCCTGCATGCCGGCGTCGGCGGCGACGTCGATGAGCTGCTTGGCGATCTCGACGTCGCCGTTGTGGTTCAGGCCGATCTCGCCGATGAGGTACGCGGGGTTGCCCGCGCCGATGGTGGAGAGGCCGATGCGGACGCTCATGGTGCTCCGTTCTCCGCGGCGGAGGTCCGCGCGGGGTGAGGGTCGGTGTGCGCTGGTTCTGGTGCGGTGGGCGCGGGCGCGGTCACGGTGGGCGAGGTCGCGGCGGACGCGGTCGCGGTGGGCGCGGCGGCGGTCGTCCGTGAGCGGGCGGAAGCGCCGGGTGCGGCCGCGGTGGGGGCTGGCTTTTCGCCCGCTCGCGGGGTGGAGGTGCGTGAGCGGGCGGAAGCGTCGGGTGCGGCCGCGGTGGGGGCTGGTCTTTCGCCCGCTCGCGGAGCGGGCTGGGCCGCGGCGGCGCCGCCGCCCTCGAGGAGGGGCGCCAGCGCGGACGCGAGGGCCAGGTCGTGCGGCTCGTCGATGTCGATCGCGGTCGAGGCCGGGACGACGGCCAACTCGACGCGCCCCACGAAGCGGTGGCGGGCCTCCCGGAAGGCGGCGACGCGGACCGCGTAGAAGGCGCCGGTCTCGCGGTACTCCGGTGCCCGGTCCTGCCGGCGGGGGCGCGTGGCGGCATCGTGGTTGACGGCGATGGCTGAGCCGTCCTCGGCGACGCGCCAGAGGAAGGCGTGCGACGGGGCGGCGGCGAGGACCGAGTCGGCAGCGCCCTCGAGGACACGCCCGACAGCCCGGTCGAGGTCGGCCGAGTCGATGAACGGCGACGTCGCCTGCAGGAAGAGGAGGACCTCCGGACCATGGTGCTCGGCTTCCTCCGGCCCCGGGGTCGCGACCGTCTCGAGGGCGTGCAGGAGCGCGGACTCCGAGGAGGCCTCGTCCCCGGCGAGGTCTGCCGGACGTCGGACGACCCGCGCCCCGGCGGCGACCGCCTCGGCAGCGATCGCGTCGCCGTCGGTGCTCACCACGACCTCGTCCACCGTCTCGGCGGCGCGGGCGGCCGCGACCGCGCGTGCGACCAGGGTGCGGCCGGCGAC
Organism: Curtobacterium herbarum; assembly: GCF_016907335.1. NCBI lineage: Bacteria > Bacillati > Actinomycetota > Actinomycetes > Micrococcales > Microbacteriaceae > Curtobacterium > Curtobacterium herbarum. The sequence continues at coordinate 2,510,918 of NZ_JAFBBT010000001.1, read as the reverse complement.
CTGGCGGAGGTTCTTGCCCGGGATCCCCTTCGAGCCCGCTCGCGCCGGGATCACCGCGAGGACACGGGGCTTGGAGCTCATGGGGGAAACGTAGGGAGCGGCGGTGACGCTGAGAGGAACGGCAGGGAGACGGGCGGCGAACCGTTCCGGAAGCCGGTGCGGCAGCGGCGCGGCCGGGGGCGCGGTCTGGCCGGGAGGCGCGTGGTGCGGGCGGGGGGTCTGGCCGGGAGGCGCGTGGTGCGGCCGGGGGGTCTGGCCGGGAGGCGCGTGGTGCGCGAGCGGGCGGAGTACCCGGGTGCGGGCGGTTGCGTCCCTGGTGTTCCGCCCGCTCGTGGCGGCTGCTGGTCGGCTCGCGGCGGGCGCTGGTCTGCTCGTGCCGGCTGTCCTAGGGTCGAGAGGTGCTCGGCGCCGATGACGTTCTCGACCCTCCGCCACGACGAGTCCTGGTGGCGGGAACAGCCGGCGTCGGCAAGACCACGACGGCGCGGCGGATCGCGCGGTCGGTCGGTGCGCCCCACACGGAGCTCGACGGGATGTACCACGGGCCCGGTTGGACGGTGCTGCCGGACTTCGAGGCGCGGGTGGACGCGGTGACCTCGGCTCCGACCTGGGTCTCCGAGTGGCAGTACCGGCGCGTGCGGCCGTTGCTGGTCGAGCGTGCGGACACCCTGGTCTGGCTCGACCTGCCGAAGCCAGTGGCGTTCGTCCGTCTCCTCCGACGGACGGTGCGCCGACGCCTGCAGCGCACCGTCCTGTGGAACGGCAACGTCGAACCGCCGCTGTGGACGTTCTTCACCCGCAGAGAGCACATCCTCCGCTGGGGCATCGCGACGCGGAACGAGATGCGCGAGCAGGTGCCCGCGCTGGCTCCCGACGCCCCGCACCTGCGCATCGTCCGGCTGCGGTCGCAGCGGGAGATCGAGCGGTTCGTCGGGCAGCTGCGCACGCACAGCGAATAAGATCGTCGGCGTCCGCCCCCGTAGCTCAGTGGATAGAGCAGGTGGTTTCTACCCACCGTGCCGCGGGTTCGATTCCTGCCGGGGGCACCGACGACGAAGGCCGCCGTCCCTCGCGGGGTGGCGGCCTTCGTGGTGTGGCGGGCGTCAGCTCACTCGTCGTCGTCGGCACCGCGGCGACGGAGTTCGCTGGCGCTGACCGGGTTCGAGTACGGCGACTCAGAAGTCTCGTTCGCGTCGGCCGGCTCGGCCGGGGCGTCGGCGATCCGGGTCGGAATCGACATCGTGTTGGTGGTGCCGGAAGCGTCGACACGAGCGTCACTGCGTTCGTCACGGTCGTCGCCGCGGCCCTCGTCGTCGCGGGAGGAGCCCCGAGCGGTCCACGACGCCGGCAGGTCGTTGCGGCCGTTCCGCTCGTCGCGCACGATCGGTGCACGGTCCGCGGAGCCGGGGCGGGCGGAGCCGACCGGGACGTCGTCCACCGTGTCGGCGTTGTCGGCGTCACCGTCGGTGGAGCCGGACGTCCGGGCGGCAGACCAGCCTCGGTTCGGCGATCCGAACGCGGGGGAGCCGAGCGTCGGACGGATCGGGGTCGTTTCGCCGTCGGAGTACGGGCGCGTGGTGTTGTCCGAGATCGGGACGGTGGCGTCGGAGCCGGCACCGGTCGGACGTCCGGCAGGTGCGTCGGACGAGCTCGGGAATGCCTGCGTGGGAGCCGCGGCCGACGAACCGGCACTGGCTGCTGCAGTGGATCGCGCGCCGGCATCCGCGGCCGGGGCGACCGTCGGCTGGGCGGGGCGCAGCGAGGTGGTGGTCGGGGTGGGGGCCGGCTCCGGTGTGCGGGACGAGTCGACCTTGTCGGCGTTCCAGTCCTGCTGACGCTTGATGAGGTCGGCGTCGGGGTCCGGGGAGTCGAACTTCCAGCGCTCGAGGTCGCTCTTGAAGAGCTTGCGCGCACGACCCGGGCGGGCCTGCCACTCGAGGATGCGATCACGGAACTCGGTCAGTGACTGCTCCGCCTGGAAGCTGAACGTCGAGGAGTTCTTCTTGATGTCCGCGATCTCGTGCTGGGCCCAGTTGGCAGCGATCGGCGCTCCGGCCACGGGGAGCAGCCGGAGCCGGATGTCCGCGTCCTCGGCGAGGTGGTCGGCGTAGGCGCGCTCGTCGTGCCCGAGGGAGCCCCAGTTGGCGGCTTTCCGCGCTGCCGACACGAGTCCGGCGACCGCGGCGTTCTTCGCTTCACGCTCCTGGAGCGCGACGACGCGCTTCGTGGCCGCACGGCCGATCAGGGCCGCGACGATGCCGGCGACGACGATCGCGACGAAGGGGATGATCGCCCCCGACAGCACGCGCCAACCGGCGTCGGACGAGGTCCAGTCGTTCAGGTCGTTCCACCACTGCATGCGCGCACCATACGTCGGGATCGGTCAGGGTCTCGGCATGACAGGCGGAGGAACCGCACATCCATCGCATCTGATTCCGATGTGGAACATCATCACCAGCGCAGGGTGTCGACGGCGTCGTCCGCGTCCCACACGTTGGGGAGTTCGACGAAGCGGCGTTCGGCAGCGACGTAGCGGCGGGCGCGGTACGCGGTGTCCCCGGCCACGTCCACACGGTCCACGTACCCGACGATCTCGCCGTTGGCACGAGTGACCCGGCTGAGGTCGTCGCGCACGTCCAGGATGCGGAGGTCCCCACGGGACCGGGCCACCGGTCGGGGCGAGTGGATGTTCAGCCGGGCGTCCGTCGTCGTGTGCATGTGGGCCTCCTGGTCATGGGGTGTGTCTCGAACGTACGTTCGACCACCGACACGCCGTCGGGCCGCAGCCCGATCTGGGGAAGACGCGCGGGCCTCCCGGGGTTGTGGAGGACAGTTCCCACAAGGGCTCGCCCGAGCCCAGGAAGGCAGGTCCCGACCATGACCACGTTCGTGCTCGCAGGTGGGTGTTTCTGGTGCCTCGATGCGGTGTACCGCACACTGGAGGGCGTGCAGGACGTCGTGTCCGGCTACGTCGGCGGGAGTGACCCGCACCCGACGTACGAGCAGGTGTGCACCGGCACGACCGGCCACGCCGAGGCCGTCGCGGTCACGTTCGACGAGTCCGTCCTGCCGGCGCAGGTCGTCCTCGACGTGTTCTTCACCCTCCACGACCCGCGGCAGTTGAACCGACAGGGCGCCGACGTCGGTACCCAGTACCGGTCGGCGATGTTCCCGGCGGACGACGAACAGCGCGCGCTGTTCGCGCAGGCGATCGAGCGGGCAGCCGACATGTGGGACGGCGGGATCGTCACCACGATCGAGCCGCTCGGCCGGTTCCACCGGGCAGAGGAGTACCACCAGGACTTCTTCGCGAAGAACCCCGGGCAGGGGTACTGCCTGGCGGTCGCACTCCCGAAGGTCAACAAGGTGCGCAAGGCATACAGTCGGTACATCCTGGCGTCCTGACACGACGGGGCGTCGGGGCCACGAGGAGGTGGTCGCACGATGACGAACGACACGATGACGAACGACACACTGCAGAACGCGGACACGACGACGGGGACCTGGGTCGCCGTCGGACCGGCAGGCGTGGTGGGCACCATCCACCACGACGCCGACGGGTTCCGGGTGGAGCTGTACGGGCGGCGTGGCCCGGGCGGGACCTACCCGTCGCTCCAGTCCGCCAAGGGCGCGGTGCACAAGGCGATGGGTCCGCTCGCGGACCGGCCCGAGTTCCACGCGCACTGATCCGGACTGGAGGCTCCGATCACCTTCCTGCACAGGGAGCGTGATCGGGGCCTCCTCTCCACATCCTCGGCCTGACCGGCCGCAGGCGGCGTCGGTTGGCCGACGATCGACGCATGAACGACACGATCACGGTCTGCGGCATCGTCGCCACCGAACCCCGCCACCTCGTCACCGAGACGGGCATCGCCATCACGAGTCTCCGGCTCGCCTCGCCGTCCCGTCGCTGGGACCGCCAGACGTCGACCTGGGGCAACGGTCCGACCAACTGGTACACCGTCACCGCCTTCCGGTCCCTCGCCGCCAACGTCAACCGGTCGCTCAGCAAGGGTGACCGGGTCCTCGTCACCGGACGCGTGCGCATCCGGAACTGGGAGCGCGACGGACGCGGCGGGACGAGCGTCGAGATCGACGCCGAGGGGATCGGGCACGACCTGGCGTGGGGGATCAGCAACTGGATGCGGCTCCCGCGGCACGTCACCGAGGCGAACGCAGCTCCCGGATCCTCGCCGCGGGTCGACCACGAGACCGGTGAAGTCCACGAGGACACCCCGGACGCCGCCCACCCACCGGTCGACGCGGCCCCGGACGACACGCATCCCGACGACCACCAGGGTGCCGACGACTCGGTCGCCGCGCTGCTGGAGCCCGGCGCCGACGAACGACCGGACCACCCGGTGACGCTCGACGCGGCCTGATCTCGGCACCGAGGCCCACGGGTACCCGGTGTCGTCACTACACTTGGAGCGATATGGCTGAGTACATCTACCAGATGGTCCGCGCCCGCAAGGCGGTCGGTGACAAGCTGATCCTCGACGACGTCACGATGTCGTTCCTGCCCGGCGCCAAGATCGGCGTCGTCGGGCCGAACGGTGCGGGCAAGTCGACGATCCTGAAGATCATGGCGGGGCTCGACCAGCCCTCGAACGGCGAGGCGAAGCTGACCCCGGGCTTCACCGTCGGCATCCTCATGCAGGAGCCGGAGCTCGACGAGACCAAGACGGTCCTCGAGAACGTCCAGGAAGGCGTCGGCGAGATCCACGGGAAGCTCGCGCGCTTCAACGAGATCTCCGCACTGATGGCCGAGCCGGACGCCGACTTCGACGCGCTGCTGGCCGAGATGGGCACCCTGCAGGAAGAGATCGACGCGGCCGACGCGTGGGACCTCGACTCGCAGCTCGAGCAGGCCATGGCCGCGCTCCAGTGCCCGCCGAGCGACGAGCTCGTCACGCACCTCTCCGGTGGTGAGAAGCGTCGTGTCGCGCTCTGCAAGCTCCTGCTGCAGAAGCCGGACCTGCTGCTCCTCGACGAGCCCACCAACCACCTGGACGCCGAGAGCGTGCAGTGGCTGGAACAGCACCTGCAGCAGTACCACGGCGCCGTCCTCGCCGTGACCCACGACCGGTACTTCCTGGACCACGTCGCCCAGTGGATCGCCGAGGTCGACCGCGGTCGTCTCTACCCGTACGAGGGCAACTACTCGACCTACCTCGAGAAGAAGCGCGCTCGTCTCGAGGTCCAGGGCAAGAAGGACGCGAAGCTCGCCAAGCGTCTGACGTCCGAGCTGGACTGGGTCCGCAGCAACACGAAGGGCCGTCAGGCCAAGTCCAAGGCACGTCTTGCCCGGTACGAGGAGATGGTCACGGAGGCCGAGCGCACGCGCAAGCTCGACTTCGAGGAGATCGTCATCCCCGTCGGCCCGCGTCTGGGCTCGCAGGTCATCGACGCCGAGAAGCTGCACAAGCAGTTCGGCGAGCGCGTCATCATCGGCGACCTGTCCTTCACGCTCCCGCGCAACGGCATCGTCGGCGTCATCGGCCCGAACGGCGTCGGCAAGACCACGCTGTTCAAGACGATCGTCGGCCTCGAGCCGCTCGACGGCGGCACGCTGAAGATCGGTGACACCGTCGACATCTCGTACGTCGACCAGAGCCGTGGTGGCATCGACCCGAACAAGAACCTGTGGGAGGTCGTGTCCGACGGACTCGACTACATCCAGGTCGGCAAGACCGAGATCCCGTCCCGCGCGTACGTCTCGCAGTTCGGCTTCAAGGGGCCGGACCAGCAGAAGCGTGCCGGCATCCTCTCCGGTGGTGAGCGGAACCGTCTGAACCTGGCGTTGACGCTGAAGCAGGGCGGCAACCTGCTGCTCCTCGACGAACCGACGAACGACCTGGACGTCGAGACGCTGGGCAGCCTCGAGAACGCGCTGCTCGAGTACCCCGGTTGCGCCGTGGTCATCACCCACGACCGGTGGTTCCTCGACCGCATCGCCACGCACATCCTCGCCTGGGAAGGCCTGAACGAGGACGGCACCCCGAACTGGTACTGGTTCGAGGGCAACTTCGAGGCGTACGAAGAGAACAAGATCGAGCGCCTCGGGGCCGACGCTGCGAAGCCCGGCCGCGCGACGTACCGCAAGCTGACCCGGGACTAGTCCCGGTGGCACGCCTGCACGCTCCGATCCGCATCCGCTGGAGTGACATCGACGCCTACGGGCACGTCAACAACTCTGCGATGCTCCGGCTGCTCGAAGAAGCACGCGTGCTGGCGTTCTGGGCGCCGGACCCCGACGAGGTCGACGAGTCGGGGTCCGCGCCGGTACCGGTGATCGACGGTCGGCCCGGATCGGGTACGATGACGGTGATCGCGGCGCAACGCCTCGAGTACCTCGCGTCGACGCCGTACTTCCGCCGACCGCTCGACATCCAGCTCTGGATCGGGCGGATCGGCGGCGCGAGCCTCGAGATCTCGTACGAAGTGTGGTCCCCGGTGGGGCACGACCCAGCCGAGCTCTACACGCGGGCGACGACGACGCTGGTCCTGGTCGATGCGGAGACCAACCGACCACGACGGCTGACCGACGAGGAGCGTGCGGCGTGCGAGCAGTACGTCGAGCCTCCAGTCACGTTCTCCCGCCCCTGAGCCGAGGTCGGCCTGTCGCTGCGCCGTAGGTCGTCAATCTGCTGACGGGACCCGCATCATGCCCTCCTGCGCGACGGTCGCGAGCAGGCGCCCGTCCCGCGAGAACATCCGGCCGAAGGCGAGCCCACGGCCGCCCTGTGCGCTGGGGGACTCCTGCGCGTACAGCACCCACTCGTCGGCTCGACCGTCGCGGTGCCACCACATCGCGTGGTCGAGACTCGCGAGCTTGACTCCGGGGGTGCCCCAGGCCATCCCGTGCCGACGCATGATCGGCTCGAGGAGCGACAGGTCGCTCGCGTACGCGAGGACCGCGCGGTGCAGGGCCGGGTCGTCCGGCAGGTCACGTTCGACGCGGAACCACACCGCCTGGTGTGCGACCCGCGCGCCCTGCACGTCGACGTAGACCGAGCCCTCGACGTGCCGCATGTCGATCGACCGTTCCGCCCAGGCCTGCGCCGTCGGGTGGTCGATGGACGCGAGCACGGACGCAGCCGACGGCAGTGACTCCGGGTCCGGCACGTCCGCGGGGAACGGGTCCTGGTGTTCGGCACCGACGTCGGGCGTCTGGAAGGACGCGATCATCGAGAAGATCGGGACGCCGTTCTGGTACGCCTGCGCCCGACGCGTCGCGAAGGACCGGCCGTCGTGGATCCGCTCGACGCCGAACGTGATCGGCACGTCGATGGCCCCGGGCCGCAGGAAGTAGCCGTGGACCGAGTGGATGGCGCGTCCCTCGATGGTGGTCTGCGCGGCGACGATGCACTGCGCGAGGACCTGCCCGCCGAACACACGGCCGCCGGGGGACCAGTGGCTCGCTCCGGTGAGGATGGTCTCCCGGGTGCTCGCTCCGGTGTCCTCGAGCTGCAGGGTGGAGAGGAAGTCGGGTTCGCGGTTCACCAGCCCAGTGTACGAACGCGCGGCGAGCGAGCGAGTGCGGGCACGGCTCACGATCGTGCCGGGCGTGGGTGCCGGGCAGGGATTCCGCTCGCGGGGTCGATGAGGTCGACCGCTGGCCCGTCCTCGTCGTCGAGGGGGTCGGGCGGTCCCGTGACGTCGGCTCCGACGAGCTCGGCGAGGCTCGGCGAGTTCCGGAGCAGGCTCCAGACGGACACGGCGACGAGCGCTCCGCCGACGCTCGCGAGCCAGGGGACGACGACGTGCGACCAGACATCGGGTGACGCGAGCCAGACGACGTGGTTGGCGATCGTCGAACCGGTGAGGCCGAGCAGCAGACCGAGACCGGGTCGGAGGCTCGGACCGGCGAGCAGGCCGGCGACGACGAGGACGGACAGCAGGGCGTTGAGCAGGTGCGGCATGAGCAGGCAGGCGGGGTGCGACAGGCAGGAAGGCAGGAAGGTAGGCAGCCAGGTGGCTGGGCGGAGCAAGGAACAGACCGACGGGCCGGCCCGGGATCGGGCCGACCCGTCGGTCGGGGGAACGGTAAGGGTCTGTCTCGCGCTGCGGTCGGTCCGACCGCCAGCGGGTCAGCTGCTGGCGGCAGCCTGCTCGACCGCGAGTGTCTCGGCGCCACCGCCCGTGCTGATGGCGATCTTGCGCGGCTTCGAGGACTCCTGCACCGGGATCGTGACGCTCAGCACGCCGTTGTCGTAGTGGGCGGCGATGCGCTCGACGTCCAGGCCGTCGCCGAGTGTCAGCTGTCGGACGAACGAGCCCGGCTGCCGTTCGCGGGTGAGCCACTGCGCACCCTCGGGGGCGCCGAGCGTCCGCTCTGCCCGGATCGTGAGCACGGAGCCGTCGACGTCGATGTCGACCGAACCCGGGTCGACACCGGGCAGGTCGACGTCCATCACGTAGTGGTCGCCCGCGCGGTACAGGTCCATCGGCATCGAGCGGGGGCCGGTGCCGGCTCCGGCGAGGAGGGACCCGGCGAGACGGTCGAACTCGCGGAACGGATCGAAGTTCATGGCCATCTGACATCAACTCCTTCTCTGAGTGGTTCGCAGTTGAGTCGCCGTGACTCAACTGCGACCTGTTTTAGCACTCGAACCCGGAGAGTGCCAAAAGACTGCTCAGAGGACGCCGAGAGCGCAGCCAGCGAGCCTGCGAACGGTCGCGGCTAGGATCGATGGCGACATGAGCAGCTCGTTCACCCTTCCCGACGCCGCTTCGCTCGGCGACCTCCGCACCTACCTCGGGCGGGCCGCTCGGATCGAGGACGGGTCGGTCCGCCTGATCGCCGACTCCGGCGTCCTGGCGGTCTACACCGCGATCCTCTACCCGCTCGGACTGCTCGACGAGCTGCCGACCGTGCTCGGGCTCCGGACGTTCGCACTGACCCAGCCGGAGCACATCGACGTCGTCGTACCGCTGCGCTCGTTCCAGGAACGGCTGCGTCTGCTCGCCGAGGCGCAGGACGCCGCGGACGTCGACAGCGCCGACCCGACACGGGCCACGCCGATCGAGGTCGAGCTGCCCCTCGAGGTCCACACCGTCACCTGGGCCGCGATCTCACCGCCTCGCGGGGGATGGGCACCGTTGTCGGACGTCTCCGCCGAGCTCCTGCACCGTGCAGCGCGGCAGGGCATCGACGAGGTCGCGGCCGCGGTGCCGGCGAGCTCGGGGGAGTCCATCGTCCGACGCGTCCGCTCGGAGGTGTGGGGTCGACCGATCGCTGGCGTCGAGCACCTGCCCGCCGGCGCGGGCTTCGCTGCCGAGAGCCTCGGCTTCCTGGGCACCGAACCGGTCCGGCTGTTCGAGACCGGTCCGTGGAGTCGACTGACGACCTCGCGGGGGCACGTGCTCGTCAAGCGTCGAGCCTGGACCCTGGGCTCCTAGCCCCGACCGTCGACCGGAGCTCGTCGACCGAGCCCGGCGCCGGGTCCACCAGCCCGCCAGCAGGCACGCGTGGTTCGCTCGGGGTCATGCACGTCTTCCTCACCGGTGCGTCCGGGTACATCGGCTCGGCCGTCCTCCGCGCACTCATCGCCCGTGGCCACACCGTCACCGCCGTCCTCCGATCGGGCGAGAAGGCGGCCCGTGCCCGTGAGGCCGGCGCCACCGCGGTCGTCGGCGACCTGGCCGACCAGGAGCTCGTCGCCCGGCTCGCGCGGGAGGCCGACGCCGTCGTCCACACCGCCTCGGCCGAGGACGTCGACCCTGGTTTCACCGCGACGGTCCTCGAGACGCTCGACGGGACCGAGAAGCCGTTCGTCCACACCGGGGGGATCTTCACCTTCGGCGCGTCCGGCGACATCACCGAGGACACACCGATCGCACCGCCGGCACTCACGGCGTGGCGGACGGCCAACGAGGCTCACGTCCGCGCGAGCACCGTCCGCACCACCGTCGTCGCGCCCGGCATCGTCCACGGACACGGCGCGGGCATCCCGACGATGTTCGTCCCCGACGGTGATGCACCGGTCCGTCTGGTCGGTGACGGCACGCAGCGCTGGACGACCGTGCACGTGGACGACCTGGCCGAGCTCTACGTCCTCGCGGTCGAGCGCGGTGACCAGGACGGGTACCTGGTCGCAGCGTCCGGCCACAACCCGACGGTCCGCGACCTCGCCCAGGCCGGTGTCGAGGGGCAGCCCGGTGTCGAGGGGCAGGCCGATGCCCGCGCCGCCGTGGTCGCCGAGTCCGTCGACGAATCACGCCAGCGCCTCGGCACGGACTTCGCCGACGCCCTGCTGCTCGACCAGGCGGCGACCGGTGCGCACGCTCGCGGCCTCGGGTGGCAGCCGTCGCGCCCGACCCTGGTCGAGGAACTCCGGAGCGGCTACCGCGCCGACTGACGCGGACGCGCCAGCCGACGCGGACGCGCCGCCCCACGCGGACGCGCCGCCCGTCGCGGACGCGCCGCTCGTCGCGGACGCGCCGCTCGACGCGGACGCGCGAGCACGGCACGGCACGGCACGCGAGAGCACGATGCATCCACAGCGTGGCGCGCGACCAGACGACGGACGGGAGGCCCGTGGCGGACCCGCCACGGGCCTCCCGTCCGTCGTCTGTGGCCAGACCACACCGACCGACGCCGACCTCAGTCGAACGAGTTCGTCATCGCGTGGGCCGCACGGTCGAGGTAGCCCCACAGCTCGGCCTCGTCGAGCGGGGCGAGGTCGAGCGACTCGACCGCGTCGTGCATGTGCTGGAGCCAGTGCTCGCGCGCCTCGGGCGTGATCCGGAAGGGGTTGTGCCGCATCCGCAGCCGGGGGTGCCCGCGGTGCTCGCTGTACGTCGACGGCCCGCCCCAGTACTGCTGGAGGAACTGCGAGAGGCGCCAGATCGCGCCCTCGAGGTCTTCGGCCGGGTACATCGGCCAGATCACCTCGTCCTGCTGCACACCCTCGTAGAAGCGACGCACCAGGCGGTCGAAGGTCGGTGCGCCACCGATCCGGTCGAAGAGCGAGCCGCTCGCCGCCGCACCACCGAGCCCGACGCGGAGCGTGACGGGCTGCGCCGGTACGGCGCCACCCACACCCGCGTCCCCGGCCGGCGGGCCGATCGGCAGTGACGGTCCGGTCATGGTGAGTCCTCGTGGTCGGTGCTGGGTTCGTCCCCGGTGCGGATGGCCCGCCCGAAGACGTTCCGCCGCGCGCTGCGTGACCTGGTGGGCGCCGGGACGGGGGCGGTGCGCACGGGGCGCAGGCCGTTGACCGAGGTGGCGTTCTCCCACCCGGCGGGCATGATCATCGACATCGCCGGCAGGGTCACGCCGAGTTCGTCGACGCTGTGTTTCAGGCGGATGCGGAGTTCCCGGCCGACGACGTCGAGTTCGGACGCGCGGGTCTTCACGACCAGGCGGAAGACCATGCCCGTGTCGGTGATCGACTGCAGACCCCAGATCTCGGGCTTCTCGACGATGCGCTGGCGCCAGCGTGACTCCTGCGACATCGTGACGGCCGCGTCCAGGAGGGCGTCCTGCACGGCGTCGATGTCGGTGTCGTACGGGACGGTGATGTCGACCAGGACGCGGGACCACCCCTGGGACAGGTTGCCGACGCGCAGGATCTGGCCGTTCGGCACGAACCACAGGATCCCGTTCACGTCGCGGATCTGCATGACCCGGAGGCCGACGTTCTCGACGATGCCGGTCGCCTGCCCGGTGTCGACGACGTCGCCGACACCGGCCTGGTCCTCGAGGATCATGAAGATGCCGGACAGGATGTCGCGGACGATGCTCTGCGCGCCGACCGCGAGGCCAGCGGCGACGACGGAAGCGCCACCGACGATGCCGACCGCGGCGGTGGGGAAGACCGTCGAGATGATGATGGCGAACGCGATGACCGCGACGACGACGGTCGCCAGGTTCTCGAGGACGCTGCCGAGGGTGCGGGTGCGCTGGACGACCCGTGCCGTCTGCAGTGGCGATGCGACGAGCGCCTGGGTGTCCGCGGCGCCCTGCCGCTTCTTGACGCCGTTGACGATCCGGTCGACGACCTGCTTGATCATGCGGCGCAGGATGACGCGGAGGATCACCGCCGCCAGCAGGACGATGACGATGGTGATCGGGACGTGCCAGGTGTCGACGAACTGGGTGAAGGTGTTCGACGCCCACTTCGAGACGTCGGGGGAGTCTGCAGCCAAGAGCATGATCCGGTCGATGCTAAGCGGCGAGGCCTCGGTGTCCCTGGAGGAACGCCGAGGCCTCGCCGCCGGTCACATCAGGCTCAGACGTCCGCCGCCTGGACGCGGAGGGCCCGTTCGGTGCCCGCGAGGTTCTCGGTGACGATGCGGCGCAGGGCCGGCGTCTCCGGGTGGGCCTCGAGCCACGCCACGGCCGCGTCACGCAGTTCGGTCGACGCCAGCGGCGCGGGGTAGAGCCCCGTGATGACGGTGTCGGCGATGTGGTAGCTGCGCTCGTCCCAGATGCGGGTGATGACGTCGAAGTACCGCGACACGAGGCCCTCGAGCACGACCGGGGAGTTCACGTGCTGGAACCCGATCGTGGTCTGGCGGACGATCGCGTTCGGTGCGTCGTCGGTGTCGACGAGCGACGAGAACGCCGCGAGCTTGCCCTCGGCGGTCGGGATCGTCGCCCGGGCACGGGCGGCGGCCTGCTCGCCGGAGGCCGTGCGGTCGGCGGCGAGCTCGGTGTCGATCTCGTCGTTGCCCGCGGCACCGGCGAGCACGAGGCCCTCGAGCAGCTCCCAGCGGAGGTCGGTGTCCACCTCGAGCCCCTGCAGCGTCACCGAACCGTCACGCAGGCCCTGCAGCGTCGCCACGTGCTCGGGCGTCGAGGGGACCTGTGCGAAGAACTTCACGAACTGGAACTGCGCGTCGGAGCCGGACTCGGCCGTCGACGCGAGCTGCCAGAGGGTGTCGCCCACGGTGCGGACGGTGCTGTCGGACTTCGCCGGGGCGACGTAGTTCCGCGCGGTCAGCAGCAGCTGCGACAGCGTGGTCCGGATCGTCGTCGACTCGGTCTCGGTCGCGATGTTGCCGAGCACCAGGGACACGTAGTCGCTGGCGGGGGACTCGGCGTCGCGGGTGGCGTCCCACACGGCACCCCACACGATCGAGCGGGCGAGCGGGTTCGCGATCGCGGCGAGGTGCTCGATCGCGGTGCGGCGGGACTGCTCGTCGAGGCGGATCTTGGCGTAGGCCAGGTCGTCGTCGTTGAGCAGCACGAGGTCGCCGCGGTGTACGCCGACGAGCTCGGGGACCTCGGTGCGCGGCCCGTCGACGTCGATCTCGACACGGTGCGCCCGCTCGAGCTTGCCGCCGGAGGACGCGGTGTCGGCGCCGAACGGTGCCGAGGCGTCGTTCGTGAAGGCGTAGACACCGATCGCCAGGCGGTGCGGGCGCAGCGTCGGGTGGTCGGCCGGGGCTTCCTGCAGCACCGCGAAGGACGTGATCACGCCGTCGGCGTCGGTCTCGATCTCCGGGCGCAGAGTGTTCACGCCGGCGGTCTCGAGCCAGAGCTTCGACCACTCGCCGAGTTCACGACCGCTGGTGGCCTCGAGCTCCACGAGCAGGTCGGCCAGCTCGGTGTTGGAGTGGTGGTGCTTCTTGAAGTACGCCGAGACGCCCGCGAAGAACGCGTCGATGCCGACCCAGGCGACGAGCTGCTTGAGGACCGAGCCGCCCTTCGCGTAGGTGATGCCGTCGAAGTTGACCTGGACGTCCTCGAGGTCGTTGATCGTCGCGACGATCGGGTGCGTCGAGGGCAGCTGGTCCTGTCGGTAGGCCCAGGACTTCTCCATCGCCTGGAACGTCGTCCAGGCCTCGGTCCACTCGGTGGCCTCGGCGGTGGCGATCGTCGACGCCCACTCGGCGAACGACTCGTTGAGCCACAGGTCGTTCCACCACTTCATGGTGACGAGGTCGCCGAACCACATGTGTGCGAGCTCGTGCAGGATCGTGACGACCCGGCGCTCCTTGATGGCGTCGGTGACCTTCGAGCGGAACACGTAGGTCTCGGTGAACGTCACCGCACCCGCGTTCTCCATCGCGCCGGCGTTGAACTCCGGCACGAAGAGCTGGTCGTACTTCTCGAACGGGTACGCGACGTCGAACTTCTCCTCGAAGTACGCGAAGCCCTTGCGGGTGATGTCGAAGACGTACTCCGGGTCGAGGTACTCGGCCAGCGACTTCCGCGCGAACACCCCGAGCGGGATGGTGCGGCCGTCACGGCTCGTGAGCTCGCTGCGCACGACCTCGTACGGGCCGGCGACGAGGGCGGTGATGTAGCTGGAGATCGTCGCGGTCGGCGGGAACGTCCACGTGGCGTGGTCGCCGTCGACGTGCGGCTCGGGTGTGGGCGCGTTCGACACGACCTGCCAGCGCGCGGGGGCGGTCACCGTGAAGCTGAACTCGGCCTTGAGGTCGGGCTGCTCGAACACGGCGAACATGCGGCGGCTGTCCGGGACCTCGAACTGTGAGTAGAGGTAGACCTCGTCGTCGACGGGGTCCACGAAGCGGTGCAGGCCTTCGCCGGTGTTCGTGTACAGTGCGTCGGCGACGACGACGAGCTCGTTCTGCTCCTGCAGGTCGGCGAGCTGGATGCGGACGCCGTCGTTCACGGCGGCGACGTCGAGGGCCGTGCCGTTCAGGGTGATCGAGTGCACGGTCTTGGTGATGGCGTCGATGAACGTGCTGGCGCCGGGCGTCGCGGTGAAGCGCACGCGGGTGGTGCTGCCGAAGCTGTCGGCGCCGCGGGTCAGGTCGAGTTCGACGTCGTACGTCTGGACGCTGACGATGCCGGCACGTTCCTGGGCTTCGGTTCTGGTGAGGTTCTCTCCGGGCACGGACGCTCCATCTTCGCTGCGGACGCGGACGGTCGATGTCCGCGTGTCGGTGGGTCCCGCTCGGCGTCGTGCGTCGGCGGGACGGCTCGTGACCAGCCTAGCGAGCGGGCGTACGCTGCGATCCGTGACTGACACGACTGTGGAGAACCCTCATGCGACCCGGACTGCTGTGGAGTTCTGGTTCGACCCGACCTGCCCCTGGGCGTGGATGACGAGCCGGTGGGTGGGTGAGGTCGAGCAGCACCGCGACCTCGACGTCACCTGGAACGTGATGAGCCTCTTCGTCCTCAACGAGCACAACGCGGACATGCCCGCCGAGTACCGCGAGGCGATGGAGCGCAACCAGGTCTACTCGCGCCTGGTGACGGCGGCGAAGGCCCGCCACGGACAGGAGGTCGTGAAGCGCCTCTACGACGCACTCGGCGAGCAGATCCACCACCGCCAGCAGAAGGACCCGCAGCAGGTCGTGCCGGCCGTGCTCGAGCAGCTCGGTCTCGAGGCCGACCTCGCCGACGCCGCCTGGACCGACGAGACCGACGCCGCGATGCGCGAGAGCCACCGCGACGGCATCGAGCGTGTCGGCCAGGACGTCGGCACGCCCGTCATCGCGGTCGACGGGGTCGCCTTCTTCGGCCCCGTCATCTCCCCGGCGCCGAAGGGCCAGCAGGCGCTCGACCTCTGGGACGGCGTCGTCGCCGCGGCCCGCTACCCGGGCTTCTTCGAGCTCAAGCGCTCGCGCACGACCGGCCCGGTCTTCGACACGGTCGACTGACGGGAGGCCCGGCCCGGCCCCGCCACGCAGCCTGCGCCCGCCGAGCCTCGGCTCTGCGGACACCGCGCGCCTCCTCGGCGCCGCAGAGTGTCCGCTGGGCCGAGGCTCGGCCCCTGCTGGGGCCGGCCGGCCGGGCCGGCCGGGCCGGCCGGGCCGGCGGGGCCGGCCGGCCCGGCGGCTCAGGCGAGCGGCAACCGCATCAGGGTCAGGTCGAGCCAGCGGTCGGCCTTGCGGCCGACCTCCGGCACGACCGCGACGGTCGTGAAGCCGAGCCGCTCGTGCAGTGCGATCGAGCCCGTGTTGGTGCTGCAGATGCTGGCGATCATGACGTGCCGACCCTCGGCGGTGGCCCGGGCGACGAGCGCTGCCATCAGCGTCGAGGCGATGCCCCGTCCGCGGAACGACTCGACGACGTAGACGCTGTGCTCGACGGTCAGCCGGTACCCCTGCTGTGGCCGCCACCGGGAGTAGGTGGCGTAGCCCGCGACGACCCCGTCGACCTCGGCGACCAGGACCGGCCAGCCGTCGCCCTGCCGTTCGGCGAGCCAGGTGTCGAACCAGGCGCGGGGGTGAGGGACCTCTTGCCAGATCGCGGTCGAGTGCAGGACCGCGTCGACGTGGAGTGCGTGCACGACGTCGAGGTCCGTCGGGGTGCAATCGCGGACCCGGACGGCATCTGTCGCATATGCTGTCGCCATGTCTCACATCGTAGACGAGCTGGAGGGTGCGGACGCAACCCCCGACCGCGACCCGGCTGACGACGGCCGCGACGGCCCTGCCGGCCCCGAGCACCCCGACGACGCCGACCAGCGCCTCCTGGGGGAGCGGCTGCAGCGTCTGCGCACCGAGCGCCGCTGGAGCCTCACCGAGCTCGCCGAGGAGTCCGGCGTCTCCCGCGCCATGATCAACCGCGTCGAGCGGGGCGTCTCGAGTCCGACGGCGACGATCCTCGGCCGTCTCTCCGGAGCGTTCGGCCTGACCGTCTCGCAGCTCCTCGACGAGGCCCTCGAGCACGAGGTCCCGCGCACCAGCGACCCGGACGAGGCCCGCGGTGTGCAGCGTGCCGCCTCGGCCGACTCGTGGACCGACCCGGAGACCGGGTACCGACGCCGTCCGCTGTCGAGTGCGGACTTCCCGGCCGACGTCACCGAGGTCCGCCTGCCCGCCGGCCGCGAGGTCGCCTACCCCGCCAGCGCCTACGCCTTCCTGCGGCACTGCATCTGGGTCGTCGACGGGACGCTCGAACTGCAGGTCGGCGACACCACGACACGGCTCGGCGCCGGTGACCGGATCGAGCTCGGCGAGCCCGCCGACGTGGTGTACCGCACCGCCGGTGACGAGTCGTGCCGGTACGTCGTCGTCGTGGTGCGGCAGCGCTGACGGGAGGCCCGCCCCGGGTCCGGCACCGCGCCTCCCGTCCGACAGGTGGCGGGGTCCGCCCGCCGCAGCCGCGGGAATAGGATCGGTCCATGCGCATCCACGTCGGAACGGACCACGCCGGCCTCGAGTTCACCAAGACCCTCGCCACGCACCTGACCGAAGCGGGGCACGAGGTCGTGGACCACGGGCCGACCGCGTACGAGCCGCTCGACGACTACCCCTCGTTCTGCATCAACGCCGCGCACGCCGTGGTGCAGGACCAGCGCGCCGGGGTCCAGGCCCTCGGCGTCGTGTTCGGTGGGTCGGGCAACGGCGAGCAGATCGCGGCGAACAAGGTCGAGGGCATCCGGGCCGCGCTGGTGTGGAACGAGTCGACCGCGGTCCTCGCCCGCCAGCACAACGACGCGAACGTCATCTCGATCGGGGCGCGCCAGCACACCGAGGACGAGGCCATGCGCTTCGTCGACCTGTTCATCGCCGAACCGTTCTCGGGCGAGGAACGCCACGCCCGTCGCATCGCGCAGCTCGCCGAGTACGAGCAGACCGGCACCATCGCCGGCAAGCAGGTCGACGCGTAGGAACAGGTCGGGGGACACGGCCCGTCAGCGGCACCGGGTAGAACTGGATGCATGCCCGAGGGTCACTCCGTCCACCGAATCGCCAACCAGTTCACCCGCCACTTCGTCGGCAAGCGCTGCGAGGTGTCCAGTCCCCAGGGCCGGTTCGCCGCGGGGGCCGCACAGCTGGACGGCAAGCAGTTGATCGCCTCCCGGGCCGTCGGCAAGCAGATGTTCCTGGAGTTCGAGGACGACCTGTTCCTCCGCGTCCACCTGGGCCTGTACGGGGCGTGGGACTTCGCGGGCGTGATCTCCACGGCCGAGGCGCTGTCGGACGACGACGACCGCGAGGAGTCCCTGTCCTCCATCGGCGCCCCGCGACTCGCCCGCTACCGGATGGCCGAGCAGGAGAAGAACGAGGACCCGATCGAGGCGTTCCCGCCGGACCCGGTCGGCCAGGTGCGCGTACGGCTGCTCACCGAGGACACCGTCGCCGACCTCCGCGGCCCGACCGCCTGTGTCGTCGAGGACCCGGCCGGGGTGCAGCGGGCGCTCGACAAGCTCGGGCCGGACCCGATGAACGACGACGGTCCCGAGGCCGAGAAGGTGTTCGTCGAGAACGTCCGGAAGCGCAACGTGGCGATCGGGCAGCTGCTGATGGACCAGTCCGTGGTGAGCGGAATCGGCAACATCTACCGCGCCGAGCTGCTGTTCCGGCAGCGCATCGACCCGTACAAGGTGGGGAAGAAGATCACCGTCAAGCAGGCGAAGGCGCTCTGGGCGGACTGGTCGAAGCTGCTGCACGACGGCGTCCGCGACGGCCTGATGCTGACGATGGACGGCCTGTCCGACGCCGACCACAAGAAAGCCTTGCGCTCGCGGAAGGACCGGCACTGGGTGTACCACCGCCAGGGCGAACCCTGCCGGGTCTGCGGCACCGAGATCCGGATCGCCGACATGGCCGGCCGCAAGCTCTACTGGTGCCCGAAGGACCAGAAGTAGCCCTGCCGCAAAACGCAACGGTGGCGGCGCTCCGCAAGGGTGTTCCCTCGCGTGACGACGCCACCGTTGCGTTTTGCGGACCTACAGGGCCCGGTGGGTCCAGCGACCGGCGACGGCCGTGGCCAGGACCGGCATCGTGCGGAGTGCGGCCGACGTCGCCGTGAGCGGGTCGGACGGCACCAGGACCAGGTCGGCGACGTCGCCGACGGCCACGCCGACCCGGCCGTCGGTGCTGCCCCGCCACGCGGCGAGCGCGGACATCCGCTGCTCGGGATGCCACGGGCTGCGGCCGTCGCGGTCCCGGCCGACGGCGGCGGCGAGCGCCACCCACGGGTCGAGCGGCGCGACGGGGGCGTCCGACCCGAGCTGCATCCGCGCTCCGGCACGCTCGAGCGACGCGAACGGGAACGCCCGGTCGGTGCGGCCCGCCCAGTGTCGGTCCGCGATGTCACGGTCGTCCATCGCGTGCTCGGGCTGCACCGAGGCGACGACGCCGAGCTGCGCGAACCGGGGGACGTCCGCGGGCTGCAGCAGTTGGGCGTGCTCGATCGTGCCGCGGGTGCCGACGGTCTCGAATGCGTCGAGCGCCAGGGTGACGGCACGGTCGCCGATGGCGTGCACGGCGGGGACGAGTCCGGCGGCGACGGCACGGCGGAGCACGGGGACCAGGTCCTCCGGCGTCCAGGTGAGGAGCCCTGCGCCGTCCGACGTCGCCGCGGTCCGGGTGCCGAGGGACCCGTCCGTGATCACCTTGAACGGCCCCATCGTGAGCAGCCCCCGGGTGCCGGGCACGACGTCGCCGGTGCGGAGGCCGCGTGCGACCACGTCGTCGAGCTCGCCCGGGTACACCCCGGAGGCGACGCGGATGCCGTCCGTGCCGGCCGCGATCCGGCGCGCCCACCGGTCGAGTCCGAAGACCATCTCGAGGTCGACGACCCCGGTCACCCCGCGCTGGGCAGCGGCGTCGACCGCTTCCGCGACGGCGGCATCGAGCAGGTCGTCGGGGACGCGGGAGAGCGCGCCGGTCACGTCGAACGCGTCCTGTTCGCGGAGGACGCCGTCTGCTCCCGCGGGCAGGGCGCGGCCCAGCATGCCGGCGAAGTGCGCGAGGGCGCGCGTGTTGCACCAGACGGCGTGCAGGTCCGCGGCCACGACGACGACCGGGAGGCCCGGGGCGGCCTCATCGAGCAGCTCACGTCGTGCGGGGGTCGGCCAGAGCCCGTCCCGGTAGCCGTGCCCGACGACGACACGGTCCGGCAGCGCGGTCCGGGCGGCGTCGGCGAGGCGGTCGGCGGTCTCCTCGGCGCTCGCGCAGTCCTGCACGTCGACGCGCTGCCGCATCAGGGCCCACTGGTCGAAGTGCACGTGGTGGTCGCGGAGGCCGGGTCCGAGCCAGGCGCCGTCCGCCTCGACGACCTCGACGTCGAGCGAGGTGCCGGTCGGCAGGTCCGCGCTGGTCGGTACGTCGATCGTCCCGGCGGGTCCGATCGCGGCGATCCGTCCGTCGACGACGAGCACGTCGGCCGGGGCGCCGGACGTGCCCACACGGCGGACGGTGCGGAGCAGGACGACCATCACCGCGCCTCCCGCCCGTCGTCCCGCACGTCCGCAGAGCGTGCCCGCACCCGCGCCATCTCGTCCGCCAGCGCCGGCGCCGCGTACGGCCCGTCGGCACGGAGGCCCGCGATCACCCGATCGGCGACCTCGGGCGCCTTGTTCTGGCTGAGCTTCGCGCGCGCGTCGAACCGGGTGACCCGCAGCCGGATGCCGACCGTGCCGCGGGCGATGCGCCGGGCGGTGTCCTCGTCGACGTCGAGCGACACCGGGGACGGCATCGCCCGCTCGAAGTGGTCGACCAGGTCACCGAGGACCCGGAAGTTCTCGTCGTCGGACAGGATCTCCGGCGTGCCCCACAGGTGCGCGGTGGTGTGGTTCCAGGTGGGGACGAACTGCTCCGGCGGGTACCAGGCGGGGGAGACGTAGCCGTGCGGGCCCTGCACGACGACCAGGACCTCGTGGCGGCCGAGCTCGTGCGCGACCTCGTCCGGACGGCCGACGTGGGACACCAGGACGAGCTCGTCGTCGGCGCTCGGCTCGAGCAGGAACGGGTAGTGCGACGCCACCAGCCCCGCGGCCGTGTGCGACACGATCGTCGCCCAGGGGTTCCCGTCGATGAGCCGGCGCACCTCGTCGACCTCGGTCATCAGGAAGGAGGGTGTGTGCCGCATGCGACGAGCGTGGCACATGCCAGGCTGTCCGGCATGGAGAAGCGCGCTGCCTACGAGTCCGTCCTGCCCTACGCCCGTGAGTGGATCGCCTACAAGGTGTGGCAGCTGCGGTTGCCCGGCGTCCAGGTCGCCGTCGGGTTCGAGGGGCAGGAGCTGTTCGCCGACGCCTTCGGGTACGCGGACGTCGAGGCCGGCCGGCGCCTGACGAACAGCGACCTGTTCCGGATCGCCTCGCACTCGAAGACCTTCACGGCCACCGCACTGCTCCAGCTCGCCGACCAGGGTGCCCTGCGCCTCGACGACACCGTCGGCACGTTCGTCCCCGCCCTGGTCGAGGCCGGGTCACCGATCGCCGACGCCACGGTCCGCGAGCTCATGGAGATGGGCGCCGGTGTCGTCCGCGACGGGGCCGACGGCGACCACTGGGCACTGGCACACCCGTTCCCGGACGCCGACGAACTGGTCGCCCTCGTCGTCGCGGGCGGTGCGAAGGTGCCCGTCGGGTCGGCGTTCAACTACTCGAACCTGGGCTACGGCCTGCTCGGCCTGGTCATCGCAGCGGTCACCGGCACCAGCTACGCCGACCACGTCCGCACGGCGATCACCGAGCCGCTCGGCCTCACCGGCACCGGCGCCGAGTTCGACCCGGCGCGCGAGGACGAGTACGTCGTCGGCTACACCGGCCTGCACACCGCCCGGACCCGGCAGCGGGTCCCGCACGTGACGACGGGGGCGCTCGCCGCGGCCACCGGGTTCCACGGCACCGCCTCGGACCTGGTCCGGTACTTCTCCGCCCACGTCCCCGGTCGCGGCTCGCTGCTCTCCGACCACGCCAAGCGCCTGGCCCAGCGGAAGGCGTGGAGCGCCCTGGACAGCGACCCCGCCGCGCGCGGCTACGGCGCCGGGTTCATCGTCGACCGGATCAACGGCCGGGAGGTCCGTGGCCACTCCGGCGGGTTCCCCGGGCAGATCACGCAGTCGGTCTTCGACCCCGCGTCCTCGCTGGTCGTGTCGGTGCTGACGAGCAGCGCCACGGGTCCGGCGACGATGCTGGCGTACGGCATCGTGCACCTGCTCGACGCCGCCGCGGACGAGCACGCCCCCGGGACGCCGGTGCCGGCGGACGTCGACACCGACCGCTACACCGGGCGTTTCACCACGTTCGAGGGCATCACCGACATCGCCCGTGTCGGGGACCGGCTGCTGGCGATCGACCCGACGCAGCCCGTGCCGACCGAGTCGCCGGTGCGCCTGGAGGTCGTCGACGCCGACACGCTGCGGATGGCGTCGGGGAACCGGTTCGGGTCCATCGACGAGGACATCGTGTTCACCCGTGACGACTCCGGCGGGATCGTGTCGGTCCGGGGCGACAGCGGCATGACCCAGCGCCCGTGGTCGGTGCCGGCGGAGTCGCCCGAGGTCGCCGCGGCGCTCGTCTGAGCCCCGGGCCCTCAGATCCGCCGGTCCGCCGGTCCGCCGGTCCGCCGGTCCTCCGGAGTGGGCAAGACGGTCGGCGTCAGCGGACGTCGGCCGTCTCCCACAGCCGCCGGGCACCGTCGCCGACCGGGCGGACCAGCGGCGGCACGAACACCAGCACGGCGCCGATGCACGCCACGAGCAGTGCGGCCTGCGGGACCTCGAACACGGCGGTCAGGGCGTCCTGCGGCGGGATCCAGAGCGTGAAGAGCACCGGCTGGACGACCGTCCACGCGAGCCACACGGCGGCGCCGACGAGCACGGCCCAGGCGGTGACGCGGTGGAAGCGACCGCTCGCAGCACCGGCCGTGCTGCTCACCGTGGTGCTGCTCACCGCGGTGCCCGTCCTGGTGCCCGTCGTGGTGCGGGTCCTGATCCGCACGACGAGCAGGAGTCCGAAGACGAACAGCAGGACCCAGGACACGATGAACAGCACGCTGCGGAGACCCCAGACGGCGCTGGGCACGAGGCTCGCCACCGAGTAGGCCAATGCGGCGAGGGCGAAGACGAGCAGGACGCGGTCACGACCGCGGAGGGCCCGGACCGTCACCAGGGCTGCGGCGACGATGCCGACGACCATCACGATCCGGAACGTGACCGAGTACTGCTCCTGCAGGACGAGGGCGAACTGCAGCCATTCGGCCACCACAGGGAACGCCGGGACGAGTGCGGCGACGACCGCGGCGAGTGCCGTCAGTCGGTCGCGTGTGGTGTCGTGCATGGTTCCCCCTCGTGCTGTCCTGCGTCGTGCTGGGTCGGTGCAGTGTCGGCACTCTACACATCACCGGCTGCTGCGACCAGAGGGTGGCGGAGGGCTGTGGAGAACGGGGGTGGGGACAACCCCACCACGGGTCCGGGAGGCGGCAGGATGGGACCGGGCCCGCTCCTGGGCGAGGCTCGATGCATGACCGACACCGACCGGCTCGACCTGGCTCGCACCGTCCCCCTGGACGATGCCGTGACCTCGCCCGACCACGCCGAGACCGTTCCGCTCGACACCACGACACCGGAAGCGACCATCCCGATGCCCACCGCCCCTGTACCCGGTCCTTCTGGGCCTCCCGGCGCCTGGGACGCGACCCCGCCGGTGTCGGCGACGCCGGCGGGCCCGACGCCGCCGGTGAGCACCCCGCAGCCACCGAAGCCGTCCTCGTCGACCCCGTCCCCATCGGTGCCGACCCCGTCGACGCCCGGCGGGCGCGGTCCGGACGCCCCGATCCGCTCCGGCAGCGGAGGCAGTGGTGGCCGGGCGAGCGCCGGCGCCTTCTACCGGGAGGCCTGGCGTCGGTCGCCGCGGGACTTCGGGTACATGGCCCTGACGGCGGTGCTCCTCTGCACCCTGTACTTCGCGTTCCCCGCGATCCTGGGCATCGGCGGCCTCGGCTCCCGCGACGTCCTCAACCCGTTCACCCTGCTGCTGTTCTTCGTGGCGCTGTTCGTCGCCCGGTGGCTCGGCCAGTTCGAGAAGCTCCGGATGAGCTGGGCCGACCCGCGGCCGATCCGCCCGGTGGACTGGACGCCGAAGTGGCAGCAGAACTGGTGGACGCGCACGGGTTCGGCGGTCGCGAACCCGCACTACTGGCTGTACCTGCTGCACGCGGTCGTCGTCTACCCGCTCGCGGCCATCGTGACCGTCGGCGCCGGGCTGCTGCTGGCGGTCGGGTTCCTCTGGCCGGTCGTCGCGGTGCTCGCCTACGTCGTGGCGGGCACGTTCATGATCGACACCACCCAGGTCGGGTCCGCCGCCGGCCTCGTCTTCCTCGCTCTCCTGTCGATGGCGGCGAGTGTCGTCCTCTTCCCGCTCTGGCTGCGCGGCTCGGTGCTCGCGCACTACTGGATCGACCACGGTCTGCTCGGTGGCTTCCGAGCCGAGGTGCTCGAGGAGCGCGTGGCGGGCCTCCAGGCATCCCGCGCCGGTGCGGTGACGGCCGAGGGGCAGGCGCTCCGGCAGATCGAGCGCGACCTGCACGACGGACCGCAGCAGCGACTCGTCCGACTGCGGATGGACCTGGCCGCGGCCGAGCGGTCGTTCGAGAAGGACCCGGAGCGGGCCAAGCGACTGATCGGTGAGGCGTCGGGTCACGCCCAGGACGCGCTCGATGAGCTCCGGGCGCTGTCCCGCGGATTCGCGCCGCCGATCCTGCTCGACCGCGGCCTGGTCGCCGCCCTCGAGGCGCTCTGCTCCCGCTCGCCGATCCCGGTCGGCCTCGACATCCGCCTGCCCGAGGGCCTGGAGCTCGCGACCGAGATCCAGCGGAACGTGTACTTCACGGTGAGCGAGCTGCTGACGAACACCGCCAAGCACGCCGGTGCCTCGGTGGCCGGGGTGTACCTCGGGCTGCTCGTCGACACCGCGGGCACCTGGTTCCTGACGGTCAGCGTCACGGACGACGGCCGCGGTGGGGCGAGCCCGCGCGAAGGACACGGCATCGAGGGCCTGATGGGCCGGATGCGCGCCCTGGACGGCGAACTGACCGTGTCCAGCCCGCTCGGCGGACCGACCGAGGCGACCGCCCGGATCCCGCTCGGTGCCCTGAACGGCGTGCCCACGCCGCGCACGTGAGCGGACCGCGTCCGCCACTAGGCTGACCGCATGACCGACGGCCCGGATGCAGCGCGCATCCGGGCCGTCCGCATCCGGGCCGTCGTCGTCGACGACGCCGTCCTGCTCCGCGAAGGCCTGGCCCGTGTGCTCGACGAGGCCGGCATCGACGTCGTCGGCCAGTTCGGCGACCCGGCGTCGTTCCTCGCAGCACTGCCCACGCTGACGCCGGACGTCGTCGTGATGGACGTCCGGATGCCGCCGACCTTCACCGACGAGGGCGTCCGCGCCGCCGTCGAGGCCCGGCGGATCGCACCGCGGACCGGCATCCTGCTGCTCTCCCAGTACGTCGAGGCGGCCTACGCCGAGGACGTCCTGGCCGCCGGCAGCGCCGGCATCGGCTACCTGCTGAAGGACCGCGTCACCCGGCTCGACGAGATCGACGACGCCGTCCGCCGGGTCGCATCGGGAGGCACGGTGCTCGACCCCGAGGTCGTCACCCAGCTGATGAGTCGCCGCCGCGACCCCCTGGCGGCGCTGACGCCCCGTGAGCGCGAGGTGCTCGGCCTGATGGCGGAGGGCCGCACCAACGCCGCCATCGCCCGGGCGCTCGTCATCGGCACCGGAGCGGTCGAGAAGCACGTCACGAGCATCTTCGGCAAGCTCGCGCTCGAGGACACCGGCGAGGACCACCGCCGAGTCCTGGCCGTCCTGGCCTACCTCGGATGACCCGGGTCCCGGCACCGCTGCTGGCCCTCACCGCGATGGTGTCCGTGCAGATCGGCGCCGCGGTCGCGAAGACCCGCTTCGAGGAGGTCGGCTCGGTCGGTGCCGCCACCCTCCGGCTCGTCATCGGTGCCGTCGTCCTGGCGCTCGTCGTGCGCCCCCGGGTCCGGCACTGGACGCGCGCGCAGTGGCTCGCCGCGGTCCTGCTCGGCCTGGCCCTCGGCGGCATGAACCTGTTCATCTACGTGGCGTTCGCCACGATCCCGATCGGCGTCGCGGTGACGATCGAGTTCCTCGGCCCGCTGACGCTCTCCCTCGCCCACACCCGGCGGTGGCGCGATGCGGTCTGGGCGGCGCTCGCGCTCGCCGGCGTGGTGCTGCTCGGCGTCGGACCGTCCGCGGTCGGTGACGTCGGGGGAGTGCTCGCCGCCGTCCTCGCCGCCGGGTGCTGGGCCGCGTACATCGTCATGAACCGCCGCGTCGGTGCGGCGATCCCGGGCATCGACGGGTTGGCGGTGTCGATGCTCGTCGCGATGGTGGTGGCGCTGCCGTTCGGACTGCGGCCCGCCGTCACCGGTGTCGCGGCCGATCCGGTGCTGCTCGTGGTGTTCGGCGTCGTCGCGCTGCTGTCGAGCGTGCTGCCCTACGCGCTCGAGATGTCCGCGCTCCGCCGGATGCCGACGCGGGTGTTCGGCGTGCTGCAGAGCCTCGGCCCGGCGATCGCGGCACTCGCCGGCCTGGTCGTCCTGGGCGAGGCCCTGTCGCTGCTCGAGGTCGTCGCCCTGGTCTGCGTCACCGCGGCGAGCGCGGGGGTCACGCTCACGTCGCGACGGGGCGCTGCGGCGGTCTGAGGTCGCCGCGGTGGTGGTCTGCCGCCGGTCCCGCCACTCGGCCTTGTCGGCCTACTCGGCGCGGAGGAAGTCCGCGTACGTGGGCTCCGACTGCACGCCCGACAGCAGCGCCGGGTCGTTCACGCGGCGGTCGACGTAGGCGGCGATGACCTCGGGCGGGGTGAGCACGTGGGCGACCCAGGTCGGCACATCGGACTTCTGCACGGTGCCGCCTCCTCGGGGGTCCGGCCGGATGTCTCGATGATCGAGAAGTTCCACGAACCGGCGTGTCACGAACGATCCTCGTCGGGGGTCGGGAAGTCAACGCAGTGCGTCACGTGGACTCCGGGGAACGCGATCGTGCCGGTCGCGGGTCGGATCGGCTGCCGTTCGTCGGTGCCTGCCCGGTCCGCGGATCGACCGGGCGGAGGGTGCGGTGCTTCACGGCCGACCGCCAGATCCAGGCCTCGGCCTGCTGACCGAACTGCGCCCACTCGACCAGGACGGCGTCGCGGGTCCAGCTGCGGGCGAAGGCCTTGACGCGGACGTGGAAGGTCGGGAACTGCACCCATGCCCAGACCGGCAACGGGGTGACCGCGTGGCAGACGTCACCGCCCCGGGCGTCCTCCGACAGGGAGAAGGCGCTCGGGCGTTCCACCTCCGGGTGTTCCGGGGGCTGCCACCGGTTCTCGCGACGCCGTCCCACCGGTGTATTCGAACGTGTGTTCGAATGTCGCGTCAAGTCCGACGCGTGCTCCGGCGTGTCCGGGACGACTCGCGCGGGCGGCTGCCCGGGGCGACCCGGCGGGTGTGGGTCAGGGGGTGACGCGGGCCGTGGACTCCCGGACGCTCAGCGTCAGTTCGGGGCCCGGGCGCGACGGCAGGGCGGTGTCGGCCTCGATCTGCTCCCGGAGCAGCACGGCGGCCCGCTGTCCGAGCTCGACGGTGTCACGCGTCAGCGAGGTGATCGCCGGCCGCACGAGCCGGATCATCGCGGAGTCGTCGAACGACACGATCGAGACGTCCTGCGGCACTCGTACGCCCATCTCGCTGGCGACGCCGAGCCCGGCGACGGCGAGCACGTCGTTGTCGAACACGATCGCGGTCGGTCTCGTCGCCCCGGAGAGCAGGCGGCGGGTGGCTGCGGCGCCGGCCTCGGCGGAGTAGTCGGTCGGGACGGACTCGGTCCGGTCGTCGGGGTCGTCGCCGGCGAACGCCCGCACCCGGTCGATGCGGAGTGCGGTGTGCTCGAACTCTGGTGGTCCGGAGACGTGCGCGATCCGCCGGTGTCCGAGGGCCCGCAGGTAGCGCAGGACCGTGTCGGTGGCGTCCGAGTCGTCGATCCAGACGCTCGGGGCCGCGCCGGCGGGCGAGGGGTGCGAGCCGACGACGACCGACGGCATGCCGAGTTCGGCGAGCAGGCGCAGGCGGTCGTCGTCCCGCCGCGGGTCGATCACGATCACGCCGTCGACCCGGTGCCCGCGCCACCAGTCCCGGTAGGTCTCGAGCTCTTCCTCGGCGTCACGGGCGACGAGCAGCGTCATGCCGATGTGGGTGCCGGTCAGGCCGAGCTGGATGCCGGAGATCAGGTCGCCGAAGAACGACTCGGTCCCCAGGGTGCGCGCCGGCCGGTTCAGGACGAAGCCGATCGACCCGGCCTTCGCGCCGCCCAGGGCCCGCGCGGCGGTGTGCGGCTGCCAGTCGAGGTCTCGGGCCACCTGGCGCACCCGTTCGCGTGTTGCCTCGGAGACGCCGGGGCGCCCGTTCAGTGCGAACGACACGGCGCTGATGGACACGCCAGCCCGGGCTGCGATGTCCGCGATCGTCGTTCGACGTCCTGTGGCCACGGGGTTGACTATAGCGCTTTAGTCGGGCATCTTTGCCGTCACGCAGGGGTTCGGCCCAGAAGACTGAACCGGTTCAGCAGCTCGACGAAGGAGTCAGCAACGATGAGAAGCACCCACCGCACCACGTCGGGCCGAGTGGCCGCGATCCTGGCAGGCGCCGCAGCGACCGCCCTCGTCCTCACCGGCTGCTCGAGCGGCGGCACCGCCAGCACCGGCGGTGACGGGAAGGTCAGCGGGTCGATCACCCTGCAGACCTGGGCCCTCACGCCGACCTACACGGACTACCTCGACGGGGTCGTGAAGGCGTTCGAGAAGAAGTACCCGGACGCGCAGGTCAAGCTCGTCGACCAGCCCGGCGACGGCTACGCCGACAAGGTGCTCAGCCAGGCCTCGTCGAACTCGTTGCCCGACGTCGTCAACCTGCCGCCGGACATCGCCCTGCCCCT
Organism: Curtobacterium herbarum; assembly: GCF_016907335.1. Classification (NCBI taxonomy): domain Bacteria; kingdom Bacillati; phylum Actinomycetota; class Actinomycetes; order Micrococcales; family Microbacteriaceae; genus Curtobacterium; species Curtobacterium herbarum. The sequence continues at coordinate 2,482,293 of NZ_JAFBBT010000001.1, read as the reverse complement.
CGCCAAGCGCGGCTTCCTGCAGGACGTCGCGAAGGACGACAGCACACTCTCGAGCACCTACGTGAAGGGTTCGCTCACCGCCTACAACTACAAGGGCGTCGACGGCACCTTCGGCTACCCCTGGTACCTCAACACCGACATCGACTACTGGAACAAGACGATGTTCACGAAGTGCGGTCTCGACCCGGCGAACCCGCCGAAGACGACCGACGAGCTCTTCTCGCAGGCCGAGACCATGCACCAGAAGTGCCCGGACGACTACCTGATGAGCCGCAAGCCCGGCCTGAGCGACTTCTCGCTCGCCGGCGTCAAGATCCTCAACGCCGACGGCACGAAGTTCACATTCGCGAACTCGTCGAAGGCCGCCGACCTCATCACGAAGTACGCGAAGGCCTACAAGGAAGGCCTGATGCCGTCGTCGGTCCTCAACACCGACTACCTCGGCAACTCCACCCTGTTCACGCAGGGCAAGGTCGCCTGGACCACCGGTGGCGCGACCGCGATCAGCGACTTCGAGAAGAACAACCCGTCGCTCAAGGGCAACATCATCGTCTCCCCGGCGCTGGACAACCCGCCGCTCTACGTCCAGGGCCTCAGCGTCTCGGCGAAGAGCAAGCACATCGCCACCGCCGAAGCGCTCGCCGCGTTCATGACGAACGCGAAGAACCAGGAGGCGTTCGCACACCTGGTGAACATCTTCCCGTCGACGAAGTCGTCGCAGTCCGACCCGTTCTTCTCGAAGGACGACGGCACCGTGCAGGCCAAGGCCCGCGTGCTCGCCAACGAGGCGCTGAAGACCGCGAAGAACCTCAACCCGGTCGAGGCCAACTCGGCCATGACCGACTTCCTCGACCAGCAGATCGCACTGGCGATGAAGGGCGGCGTCAGCCCCGAGAAGGCGCTGCAGACCGCCCAGGACAAGATGAACACCCTGCTCGCCAACGGCTGATCCAGCCCCGTCACGTCAAGGAAGAGGGAGGATCGTCATGCGTGCGAACCGTTGGTTCACGCCCTGGCTGCTGGTGCTGCCCGCACTGGTCTGGCTGCTCGCGTTCAGTCTCTGGCCGTCGATCAACACCGTGCGGCTGTCGTTCACGAACGCCAGCCCGCTCGGCGGGGTCAGCGCGTGGGTGGGGACGGCGAACTTCCGGACCCTGCTCGCGGACCCGCAGGTGTGGGAGGCGCTGCTCAACAGCGTCATCTACATGGCGGTGTGCCTGCCGCTGCTGACGGTCCTCCCGCTCCTGATGGCGGTGCTCGTCCAGCACAAGATGCCCGGCATCGCGTTCTTCCGCACCGCGTACTACACGCCGGTGATCGCGAGCGCGGTGGTCGTCGGGCTGATCTGGAACTGGATCCTCGACGACCGCGGCGTCATCAACGAGATGGCCCAGTCGCTCGGCATCGCGCAGGGGGCGATCCCGTTCCTCACCGACCGGTGGCTCCTGCTGTTCAGCGCCATCAGCCTGACCGTGTGGAAGGGCCTCGGCTACTACATGATCATCTTCCTGGCGGCCCTCGGGAACGTCGGCAAGGACCTGCACGAGGCCGCCGCACTCGACGGCGCCGGCTCGGTCCGACGCTTCTGGTCGGTCACGATGCCCGGCGTGCGCGGCACGATGACCCTCGTCGGCATCCTGGTCTGCGTCTCCGCGCTCCGGGTGTTCAGCGAGCTCTACATCCTGACGAACGGGACGGGCGGCCCCGGCGGCCAGGACAACTCCCTCGTCATGCTCATCCAGCAGTACGCCCGCGGCTTCACCGGCAACCTCGGCTACGCGTCCGCCCTGAGCCTCCTGCTCTTCGCCGTGACGCTCGTCCCGATGCTCGCCCTCGCCCGGATGAACAGCAAGGCGGACAAGTGACGAACACGACCGACACCAGCGAGCCCGTCATCGGCGGCAACGCCGGCCTGGCCGCACCGACGCCCGACGTGGCCGGCGCGACGGGCGGAGGGGGAGCCTCCAGGCCGACCGGCAAGCGGCGCCGCCGTGCCGTGTGGGGCGTGATGTCCACCCGCGAGAAGGTGATCCGCTACGTCCTGCTCGTCGTGGTGCTGTTCATCACGATCGGCCCGTTCCTCTGGCAGCTCTCGACCTCGCTCAAGGGCACCGGCGAGGACATCTACACCGCGAACCCGTCGTTCATCCCGTCGCAGCCGACGATCGGCAACTACCTGCGGGTCGCCGACGCGATCCCGGTCTTCGGCTACATCGGCAACTCGCTCATCGTCGCCGCGATCGACGTGCTCGGGAACATCGTCTTCGCGACCCTCGCCGGTTTCGCGCTGGCACGGCTGCAGTGGCGGTTCCGCAAGCTGGTGCTCGGCCTGTTCCTCGCCACCCTGGTGCTGCCGGGCGAGGCGACGATCATCTCGCAGTTCGTCACCGTCAAGGACCTAGGCCTCGCCGACTCCCTGGTCGGGGTTGCCCTGCCCGGCATGATCGCGGCGCTCAACGTGCTGCTCATGTTCAACGCCTTCCGGCAGGTGCCCGAGGAGATCGACCAGGCGGCCGTGATGGACGGCGCGAACGCACTGCAGCGACTCCGGTACATCTCGTTCCCGGCCGTGCAGGGGACCATCGCCGTGATCGCGATCTTCTCGTTCATCGGTGCATGGGACGACTTCCTCTGGCCGCTCATCGTCCTGCAGTCGCCGGACAAGCTCACCCTGACCGTCGGCCTGCAGTACCTGCAGGGCACCTTCGCCACCGACCAGCGGATGATCGCGGCCGGCACGATGATCGCCTTCATCCCGATCGCGGTGATCTTCGCCCTCCTGCAGCGCTTCTTCTTCAAGGGCGTGGAAGAGGGCGGGGTGAAGGGCTGATGCGCTTCGGGGTCAACCACACGCCGTCGGTCGGCTGGTTCCACTCGTGGCTGGACTTCTCGCCCTCGGACACCGCGCGGGACCTCGAGGCCATCGCGGGTCTCGGCGCCGACCACGTGCGGATCTTCCCGCTCTGGCCGGTCGTGCAGCCGAACCGCACCCTGATCCGACCCGCCGCACTGCAGGACGTCGCGACCGTCGTCGACATCGCCGGCTCGTTCGGGCTCGACGTCAACGTCGACGCGCTGCAGGGGCACCTGTCGAGCTTCGACTTCGTGCCGTCGTGGCTGGACAGCTGGCACCGCCGGAACATGTTCACCGACCCGGACGTCGTCGCATCGACCGCCGACTACGTCCGTGCGCTGGCCGCGGCGGTGGCGGACCGGCCGAACCTGCTCGGGGTGACGATCGGCAACGAGGTGAACCAGTTCGCGCACGCTCCGCACCCGGCTCCGTTCCCGACGACGCCGGCCCAGGGGCATGCGTGGGCGGCGGCGATGGTCGACGCGGCACGCGCGGGCCTGGGCAGCAGCACCGGCGCCGCTGCGTCCGGCACCGGCCGGGAGGCCCGGGGCACGTCCGCCTCGTCGCCCCGGCAGCCGCTGGTCACCGTGGCCCAGTACGACGCCGCCTGGTACGACGACGCGCAACCGTTCGGCCCCGAGCACGCGGCCGAGCACGGCGACGCCACCGTCACGCACTCGTGGGTGTTCAACGGCGCCGCACGGCTGCACGGAGCCCTCGGCGCCGGGTCCGTCCGGCACGGCGAGTACCTGCTCCAGCTCGCCGCCGCGTGGAACGGACGCGCGGACCGGCCGAACTGGTTGCAGGAGGTCGGCGCACCGACCAACGTGGTGGACGTGGCCGACGCCCCGGACTTCACCGAGCAGACGATCCGGCACGCCCTCGACGTGCAGCACCTCGCCGGCATCACGTGGTGGTGCTCGCACGACGTGTCCCGCTCGCTCGCGGACTTCCCGGAGCTCGAGTACGACCTCGGGCTCCTGACGAACGACGGCCGCGTGAAGCCGACGGGGGAGCGGTTCCGCGAGATGGCGCTGGCGTCCGGCCACGGACGGCACCAGGCCCCCGCACCGCCGTCGACCGCGCTCGTGCTCGACGACGTCGCACCGGACGGGTCACCGGTGCACCACAGCCGCGCCGACTCGGCCCCGGGCGGCCGGTTCGCCGCCGCCTGGCTGACGCTCGCCGAGCAGGACGGGCGCGGACCCCAGGTGGTCCTGCGCTCCCGGCTCGGGGACACCGGCCTGCTGGCGAAGCGCGGCATCACCACCTGCGTCGACGTCCCCGCCGACACCACGACGACCGCGCTCTCGGTCGCGCACCCCGCGACCATGCCCTGACCGAACCGCACGACCACCGCTGTTCCCCGCCGTCCCCCGGAAGGACCCATGCACGACGACATCCCGCTCACCATCGGCCGCGCACGCCGCGTGCTCGACGAGCGCATCCTGCCCGAGGTGCACGCCACCGCCGTCTCGCTCGACGCCGCCTGGCACGAGCTGCCCGGTGAGCCGATCGCCCCCGCCGACGGCCTCGCGCTCAGCTACGAGCCGTACGCGGTCGGTACGCCCTGGGGCGCCGCGTGGGGCACCACCTGGTTCCGGCTCAGCGGCACGGTCCCCACCGCGTGGGCCGGGCAGCGCGTCGAGGCGCTCATCGACCTCGGCTTCGACAAGAACATGCCGGGCTTCCAGTGCGAGGGCCTGGTGTACCTGTCCGACGGCACGCCGGTGAAGTCGATCAACCCGCGCAACCAGTGGGTGCTCATCGCCGAGGAAGCCGTCGGCGGCGAGACCGTCGAGTTCTTCGTCGAGGCCGCGTCGAACCCGGTGCTGCTCGACTATCACCCCTTCCTCGTGACGCAGGAGGGTGACGTGCGGACTTCGTCCCCGAAGCGGCTGTACACGTCGCGGCGGATGGACCTGGCGGTGTTCGCGTCCGAGGTGCACGAGCTCGCGCTCGACATCGACGTGCTGCTCGAGCTGCAGGAGGAGCTGCCGCAGGGGCCGCGGCGGATGCGGATCCTGCAGGCCCTCGACGGCGCCCTCGACGCGCTCGACCTGCAGCAGATCCCGGAGACCGCCGGGGACGCCCGGGCCGCGCTCGTCGAGGTGCTCGCCGCTCCGGCTGAGGCCTCGGCGCACCGGATCTCGGCCGTCGGGCATGCGCACATCGACTCCGCGTGGCTCTGGCCGGTGCGCGAGACGATCCGCAAGGTCGCGCGCACCACCTCGTCGATGACGGAGCTGATCGGGCAGACCGACGACTTCCTGTACGGCATGTCCAGTGCGCAGCAGTACGCGTGGATCAAGGAGCACCGTCCCGAGGTCTACGCGAAGGTCAAGGCCGCCGTCGCCGTTGGTCGCTTCCTGCCGCTCGGTGGGATGTGGGTCGAGTCCGACACGGTGATGCCGACCGGGGAGAGCATCGTCCGGCAGTTCTCGCAGGGGCAGCGGTTCTTCGAGCGCGAGTTCGGTATCCGGCCGAAGGGTGTGTGGCTGCCGGACAGCTTCGGGTACTCGCCGGCGCTGCCGCAGCTGATGCGGCGTGCGGGGTTCGAGTGGTTCTTCACGCAGAAGATCTCGTGGAACCAGGTGAACAAGTTCCCGCACCACACGTTCCTGTGGGAGGGCATCGACGGGTCGCGGGTGTTCTCGCACTTCCCGTCGATGGACACCTACAACTCGCGGCTGTCCGGGTCCGAGGTCGCGAAGGCCTCGCGCCAGTTCCGCGAGAACCGTCTGGCCACGGGCTCGATCGCGCCGGTCGGTTGGGGCGACGGTGGCGGTGGCACGACGCGTGAGATGACCGGCACGGCCGCACGCCTGGCGGATCTGGAGGGCAGCGCCCGCGTGACGTGGGAGCACCCGGACGTGTTCTTCGACCGGGCGAAGTCCGAGCTGGAGAACCCGCCGGTGTGGGTCGGTGAGCTGTACCTCGAGCTGCACCGTGCGACGCTGACCAGCCAGCACCAGACGAAGCAGGGCAACCGCCGCAGCGAGCACCTGCTCGTCGAGGCCGAGCTCTGGTGCGCCACGGCCGCCGCCCGCACCGACTTCGCGTACCCGTACGAGGAGCTCGACGCGCTGTGGCAGCAGGTCCTGCTCCAGCAGTTCCACGACATCCTGCCGGGCACCTCGATCGCGTGGGTGCACCGCGAGGCCGTCGAGCGGTACGCGGAGATCGCCGACCGCCTGGAGGCCCTCATCGCCGCCGCCCTGTCGGCCCTCGCCGGGAACGGGGACCGGACGGTCGTCGTGAACCCGGCCCCGGTCCTCCAGGCCGGCACCGGAGCGCTCAGCGCGGTCGTCGCGACCGACGTGCCGGCGACGACCGCGGTGTCGCTCACCGAGGCCGACGGCGGGTTCGTGCTCACCAACGAGCTGGTGCGCGTCGTCATCGACGGCCGCGGACTCGTCACGAGCGCCGTCGAACTGACCACCGGCCGCGACGCGATCGCTCCCGGGCAGGTCGCGAACCTGCTGCAGCTGCACCAGGACTTCCCGAACATGTGGGACGCGTGGGACGTCGACCGGTACTACCGGAACCGGGTCGACGACCTGGTCGACGTCACCGCCCTGCGCGGCTCGGTCGACGCGGACGGCACCGCACGCGTCACCGTCTCGCGGGCGTTCAGCGAGTCGACCGTGACGCAGGAGATCACGCTCGCGCCGGACACCCGCACCCTGGAGTTCGCCCAGGTCACGGACTGGCACGAGACCGAGAAGTTCCTCAAGGTGGCGTTCCCGCTCGACGTCCGCGCCGAGCACACCATCGCAGAGACCCAGTTCGGCGCGCAGAAGCGGGTGACCCACACGAACACGTCGTGGGAGGCCGCCAAGTTCGAGACGTCGATGCACCGGTACGTCCTCGCCGAGGAGCCCGGGTTCGGTGTCGCGCTCGTGAACGACTCGATCCACGGGTTCGACGTCACCCGCGACGCGGTCGACGGCCACGTCACCACGACCCTGCGACTCTCGTTGCTCCGGGCGCCGCGGTTCCCGGACCCGGAGACCGACCAGGGCGTGCAGACCCACCGGTACGGCCTGGTCATCGGCACCGACGTCCTCGGCGCGACCGCGGCCGGCACGGCGATGAACAGCGCCGCCCGGACCGTCACCGGTGACCACGGGTTCGCGCCGCTCGTCCGGGCCTCCGGCGACGTGGTGGTGTCGGCCGTGAAGCTCGCCGACGACCGCTCCGGTGACCTGGTCGTCCGCGTCTACGAGCCGGCCGGACGCCGGGGCACCGGCGGACTCGGCGTCGACGGGCCGTTCGGCGACCCGGTCGAGGTCACCCTGCTCGAGGAGCCCGACGCGGCGCTGCCCGGGGTGGCCGCGGTCACCGACGGGGTGGCGGCCATCGCGGTCGACGCGTTCGAGGTCCGCACCTTCCGCTTCCCGCGGAGCGGCCGCTGACCGGCGTCGGCTGAGACCCCCGCCGTCGGGACTTCGGGTGTCCCGGCGGCGGGCTCCACGGCCGGTCGGTCGTGGACCCCGCGACGGCACCTCGTCGTCGTGGACACCACTCGAAGAGGAGTGTCATGCAGAAGTCCATGAAGATCGGGATCGTGGCGGCGCTGGTCGCCATGGTGGCGGCACCGATGGTGCCCGCCGCCGCATCAGCAGCACCGGGCGAGTCGGCCGCGGCATCGCACGGCCAGGGCCAGGGCCAGGGCCAGGGCCAGGGCCACGGCCACGGCGGGCACGGGGGCCACGGTCACGGGCGGCCGGGCCACAGCGCCCCGACCAAGACGGGTCCGACGAGCATCGCGTACGTCGAGGTGAACAACGACGAACTGCGGAACGTCGGCCGGTACACCCTCGCGAACGGCGCGAACGCGTTCGACGTCGCGATCATCTTCGCCGCGAACATCAACCGTGACGCCGACGGCGACGCGGTCCTGTACGCCAACGAGAACGTGCAGCGCACCCTCGACCAGGCAGCGACGCAGATCCGACCGCTGCAGGCCAAGGGCATCAAGGTGACGCTCTCGGTGCTCGGGAACCACCAGGGCACCGGGCTGGCGAACTTCACCTCGAAGGCCGAGGCTCGGGACTTCGCCGCGCAGGTCGCCGCAACTGTCAAGAAGTACGGCTTGGACGGTGTGGACCTGGACGACGAGTACTCGGACTACGGCGTGGACGGCACCGCGCAGCCGAACGAGCAGTCGATCGGGTGGTTGATCTCGGCGCTCCGTGCGGACATGCCGGGCAAGATCATCTCGTTCTACGACATCGGCCCCTCGTCCGACGCCCTGAAGACCGCGAACCCGTCCGTCGGCAAGAAGCTCGACTACGCCTGGAACCCCTACTACGGCACCTACACGGCGCCGAGCATCCCCGGAGTGCCGAAGTCGAAGCTGTCCGCCGCGGCGGTCGACATCCAGAACACCCCGGCAGCGACCGCGGTGAGCCTGGCGCAGCGCACGAAGGCTGACGGGTACGGCGTCTTCATGACGTACAACCTGCCGGACGGCGACGTCAGCCCGTACGTGTCCGGGTTCACGAAGGTGCTGTACGGCCAGTCGGCCGTCTACAAGTAGGAGACGACGGATCCGTGAGTGACGCACGCCGTGGCGGCCAGACGACTACCAGTCCGACGACTGCCAGTCCGACGACTGCCAGTCCGACGGCTGCCGGCCCGTCGACCGCCGTCGCGGCCCGGAACGGGGTCGGGTTCGTCTCGCACGAGGCGACCCCGGTCGAACGGACCGACCCGGGGCCGACCGTCGTGGTCGTCCCCGGGTTCGACGGTCACGAGGTCGGTCCGACCGACGTCCTGACCTGGGTCTGGTTCCCGGAGCGGTCGCTGCCCGCGGGGCAGACCGAACCGGCCGAACGGGACCTGGACGGCTTCTGGGCCGCCACGGCGTTCGCACTCGACATCGTCTTCACCGACGGCACCCGACTGAGCGACGGCGGTGCCCACGACCAGTACGGCGACGCGGTCACCCCGGAGGCGCAGGACGACGCCCGCAAGCAGTGGGTCGACCAGTGGAACCGGCGGACCGTCGACCTGTCGGCGCACGTCGGCCGGGTCGTGGACCGCCTGGAGGCCCGCCTCGGCCGGGCAGACCGGCCCGCGTCCGCCACCGCCCCCGCCACCGCTGCGGACGGCGCCGCTGCTGGGGACCGCCCGGTGCGCGGCTGGCTCGACGACGTCCGCGTCGAGCCCGCCGGCCCCGCGACCGGAGCCCTGCCCGCCGACGCCCGCCCGCTCGACCACGTCCGCACCACCCGCGGCACGCACTCGTCCGGCACGTTCTCCCGCGGCAACAACGCACCGCTCGTCGGCCTGCCGCACGGCGGAGTGTTCGGCCTGCCGATGACGAACGCCGCCGACAGTCGGTGGCCGTACGCCTACCAGGAGCACAACCGACCGAGCGACAACCGGCCGACGATCCAGGCCTTCGCGACGAGCCACCTGCCGTCGCCGTGGATGGCCGACCGCGGGGTGTTCCAGGTGATGCCGTCCCCGCTCGCCGACCCCGACGTCGACCGGACCGCCCGCGCACTCGGGTTCGACCACGTCGACGAGCTCGACGGCCCGCACCGCTACCGGGTCGCCCTCGACGCGGGCGTCACCGCCGAGATGACCGCCGGGGAGTTCGCCCTGGCGTGGCGCTTCACCGGTGTCCGGAGCATCGTCCTCGACCACCACGGCGTCCTCCGCTCGTGCGCGGTCCGGCTCGAGGACGGCACAGCGGTCGTGGACGCCCTGCTCGACGACCGGGCCGAGACGCCGCCACACCACGTGCACCTCCGGATCGCGGACGCCGTCGCCGACCACACCACGTTCGTCGGCGGGCTGCTCCGCGGCCGGGTCGAGGTGTCCGGCGACACCGAGGTCCTGCTCGGCATCTCGACCGTCTCCGCCGAGGACGCGGCAGCGAACCTCGACGATGCGGGGGACTTCGACGCGATGGGCCGGCACGCCGAGGACCGCTGGAGCGCCGAACTCGACACGCTGCAGGTCGAGGGCGCGACGCCGGACCAGCTCGTGTCGCTTTACTCCGGGCTCTACCGGGCCTTCCTCTACCCGACCCGGGCGGGGGAGACCGCCCTGGTCCGCCGGACCGATCCGGTCGGCCGTCCCCGACACCGGTCCCCGTACGGCGACGTCCTGTCCGAGCCGATCCGCGACGAGCCCGGCCCCGAGGTCGTCGACGGACCGCTCACCACCACGAACGGGTTCTGGGACACCTACCGGACCGCCTGGCCGCTCCTCGCGCTCCTCACCCCGGACACCGCGGCCGACCTGGCCGAGGGCGTCGTCGGACACTTCAGCGACGGCGGCTGGACCCCGCGCTGGAGTGCCCCCGGCGCCGAGGACGTGATGACCGGCACCACGAGCGACACCGTCTTCGCCGACCTCGTCGCGAAGGGGGTCGACGGGTTCGACGTCGCGCAGGCGTACCGGTCGGCGGTGTGCAACGCGACCGTCCCGGCACGGGACCGGCGGGTCGGGCGGAAGGGGAGCCTCCCTGGCCTGTTCCGCGGGTACGTCGACACGGCGACCGGCGAGGGCATGTCGTGGACGCTCGACGCGGCCATCAACGACTGGGGTGTGGCGGTGCTGGCGGACGCGATGGCGGACCGGGCCGTCGCGGCCGGCGACGACGCCGGCGCTGTCCGGTATCGGGCCGAGCACGAGTGGTTCGCACGGCGGTCGCTGCAGTACCGGAACGTCTTCGACCGCGACCGCGGGTTCTTCATCGGCCGGACGCCCGACGGCGGCTGGCGCGACGGCGGCTGGCGCGACGGCGGCTGGCGCGACGCCGGTGCGGACGCCGGCGCGGACGGCGGCGCGGACGGCGGTGTCGACCCGGACGGCGGCTTCGACCCCGACGTGTGGGGCAGCGACTACACCGAGACGAACGCGTGGGGCACGATGTTCACCGCCCCGCACGACGGCGCCGGGGTCGTCGACCTGCACGGCGGACCGGCTGCCTTCGACCAGGCGTTCGCCCGCTTCTGGGCGCGACGCGAGACCGGCGGCACGGACCGCTCCGGCTCCTACGGCTTCGCGATCCACGAGATGACCGAGGCCCGCGACATCCGGATGGGCATGCTCGGGCTGTCGAACCAGCCGGCGCACCACATCCCGTTCTTCCCGATGTTCACCGGCCGGCACGACGACGCCCACCGCGTCGTCCGCGAGTGCCTGGAGCGGCTGTTCGTCGGCTCGGACCTCGGCCAGGGGTACCCGGGCGACGAGGACAACGGCGAGATGAGCGCCTGGTACGTCTTCGCCACGATCGGGCTGTACCCGCTGGCGCCGTCGACGGGCACCTACGTGATCGTGCCGCCGTCGGTCCGCCGGTCGGTGCTGCGGCAGCCGGGGAGAGGCGCGTCCACCGTCATCGAGACCACCGGCGCCGGTGCGTACATCGCGTCGGTCACCGTCGACGGGGAGCCCTGGGAGTCGGTGAGCATCCCGCACGCGGTCGTCGTCGGCGCTTCGCGCATCGAGGTGGCGCTCGCCGAGACACCCAAGGGCTGGGCGGCCGACAGTCGCCCGGCATCGGCCTCCGCGCTGCACGGGTACCGGGACACGCCGGATGACGTGCTGCCCGTCGGGGTGTCGCCACTCACCGACGACACCGGGGCGACCGTCGTGTCGCTCGGGCCCGGGGAGTCGGTCGTCGTGCCGGTCACCGTGTCGGCGGCGTCACTCGTCACGGTGACGGTCGCCGCGGCCGGGACCGGGTCGTGGCGGATCGTGCTGCGGGACGCCGACGATGCGGCGGTGCACGTGCTCGACGGCCGGGACGAGGTGTTCGACCGGGACGGCCAGACCCGGGTGTTCCCGTTCGCCGGCGGGGTGGACGGCGGGACGCTCGCGTTCGAGGCGCTGACGCCGATCGCGCTGACGCAGCTGCAGCTCATCGCGGCGGACGGCGGCGGTTCCTGACCGGGTGTTGACGCTTCTGGCTATGGGTGTTAGCTTTTGGCTAACGCTCGTAGCCAGGAGGCACACATGCTCGAACACATCGAACGCGACGGCGGCACCATCGCCGTCGACGTCAGCGGTACCGGACCCCTCGTCGTCCTCGCCCACGGCATGGGGGACAGCCGACACTCGTACCGGTTCATGGTGCCGGAACTCGTCGCCGCCGGGTACCGGGTCGCGAACGTCGACATCCGCGGCTGCGGCGACTCGAGCACCGGGTGGTCCGGGTACTCCCGCACCGACATCGCCGGGGACCTCGTCGCCGTCGTCCGGCACCTCGGCGGCCCGGCCGTCATCGTCGGACAGTCCATCAGCGGCGGGGCTGCGACCATCGCCGCCGCCGACGCCCCGGACGTCATCACCGGCGTCGTCGAACTCGCCCCCTTCACCCGGGCGCAGTCGTTCGACCTCGGCGGGTTCCTCCGCAACCGGAACCGCCACCGCTCCGGCACGGTCCAGCTCCTCCGCGTGATGGTCTCCGGCAGCCTGCCCGGGTGGCTCGCCTACCTCGACCTCGCCGTCCCCACCAAGCCCAGCGACTGGGCCGTGGAACGCGGCCGCATCGAGGACGCACTGCGACGTCCCGGACGGATGACGGCCCTCCAGGCCATGACCAAGACGACCCCCGCGGACGCCGGCGCACGACTGGCGGACGTCCGCTGCCCGGTCCTCGTCGTCCAGGGTGGTGCCGACCCGGACTGGGCGGACCCGGCCGCGGAGGGCCGCCGCGTCATCGGCGACCTGCCGACCGGACTCGGCGAACTCGCCGTCATCGACGGTGCCGGCCACTACCCGCACACCGAGACGCCCGCCGAGGTCCTGGCGCTCGTGCTGCCGTTCCTCGGCCGCACCCTGACGGCCACCACCACCGGGGGTGACCGTGCCTAGGGCCGGACTCGATCCCTCCGTCGTCACCGAGGCGGCCGCCGCCCTGGCCGACGAGAACGGCCTCGCCCAGCTGAGCATGAGCACCGTCGCGGACCGGCTCGGCGTGAAGCCGCCGTCGCTCTACAAGCACGTGGCAGGCCTCCCGGACCTGACCCGACGGATCGCCGCGCTCGCCGCCGCGGAGCTCACCGGGGAACTGACCGACGCGACCCGGGGGCGGACCGGACGGGAGGCCCTGGCCGCCGCCGCGCGCACCGTGCGTCGGTACGTGCAGGAGCACCCCGGCCGCTACGCGGCCACCACCGGCACCCGCCCGGCAGAGGCCGACGACCCGCTCGCCACGGCCCTCGATCGGTCACTGTCGTCCTTCGTCACCGTCCTCCGCGACTACGGACTCGACCCGGCCGACGAGGTGCACGCGCTCCGGATGCTCCGCAGCATGCTGCACGGGTTCGCCACGCTCGAGGTGTCCGGCGGGTTCCAGCTCGGCACCGACGTCGACGAGAGCTTCACGTGGATGATCGACTTCCTCGACCAGGGACTCCGGGCACGGGCGTCGGACGGGGGCGGGCGCGCGGTCGTCGATGACGAGGGCGTCGCTGCTCGGTAGGCTGTTGACCGGGGGGACCATGAGCGACACGATCAACACCTGGGGCGGGCAGAAGCCGGCCGTCGGGCGCGCACAGCCGCTGTTCACCGCACACCGGCCGTCCTGGCTCTGGATCGGCGTCGCGGTCTTCGGGGCGGGCATCGTCCTCTTCGGGGCGGTCACGGCGCTGCGGGACGGCCTCTCCGGCGAACCGGACGCAGCCACGATGGCGGGCCTCTCGGTGTTCTTCTTCTGCGGCCACGGCGCGCTCTGGCTCCTCGCGGCCGCAGCGATCCGGCGCTCCCGCATCGAGGGGTACGACCGACACCTCGAGGTCGTCTTCGGGTTCCGCAAGCCGAGGGCCGTCCGCCCTGAGGACATCGGCCGGTTCCAGCTCGAGGTGCAGTCCAAGAACGACATCACGTTCCACACCGTCATCGCGCGGGACCAGCGGGGGCGGAAGCGGCTCGTCCGGGCCACCCGCGGCCACCCGGGCACCGACCGGGTCGAGACGTGGTTCGCGGAGCACTGCCCGAAGGAGTGGGCGGCGTTCACCGCCCCGCGGCCGGACCCGCGTCAGGCCGGCCTCGGCTGACGCTGGTTGGCGCCGGTTGCGCCGGTTGGCGCGGGATGACGCCGGTGTCCCGCATGGCTGCGTCAGCGGCGCGCGACCGCCGCGGTGAGGGCTGCCTCGATGACGTCCACCGGATCGGGGAGTCGGGCGATCGCCGCGGCGACCTCGCGACTCCGCGCCGCGAACGACGGTGACGTCAGCACCTCGGCAACCGCACGGCCGACGGCCTGGGCCCGGGGTGTCCCGGTCCGCAGATCGCGCCCGCAGCCGGCCCAGGCGACCCGGGCTGCGACCTCGGGCTTGTCCTCGGTCGAGCCCGCGACGACGAGGGGGACACCGTGGGCCAGGGCTCGCTGCACCCCGCCGAACCCGCCGTTCGTCACGACCACGTCGCACAGCGGCAGCAGGCGGTCGTAGGGCAGGTGGGTCGCCACGCGCGCGTTCCCCGGCAACGCGCCGCCGAAGGCACGTTCCACCTCGTCGACCGGCCGTCCGCCGGTGCTCACGACGACCAGGACGTCCTCGTCGGCCAGTGCGCGCAGGGCCGGGACCACCAGCCGACCGAGGTCGACGTTGTCGATCGTGCCCTGCGTGACGTGCACGACGGGGCGGCCGAGACGGAGGTCCCGCCACCAGTCCGGCAGGGACTCGGCCTGCTGCGGGTCGTCCGTCGATCGCAGCGGTCCGACGAAGTGCACCGAGGTGGGCAGCTCACGGCGTGGGTACTCGAGCTCCGCCACACCCAGCTGGAACAGCTGGTCGAAGCACCGGTAGGCGAAGTCGAAGGTGTCGATCGGGGACGGCGGCGCGCCGACCTGCGCCAGCATCGTGTCGGCCGCGCGACGGAGCGGCTGGGTGAGCGCCGGTCGCAGCGCAGCGGTGAGCAGGCGGTTGCGGAGAGCGCCGATCGGTCCCCGTCCGGGCTGCAGGCCGGCGCCGAACGGAGCCGTGTCGACGCTCCCCATCGTCACCGGTGTCGTCCCCACGCCGAGGACGGGCAGGCGGTCCTCCGGTGGGAGGGCGAGGTACGGTGCGAGACCCGTGAAAGCCGCCTCGCCGAGGACCGCGTCGAACCCGCCGCGGTCCAGCAGCGCACGCATCGCCCGGTACTGGCCCGGGATGACCCGGACGAAGACGGCGAGCATGCCCTCGCGGACACGGGTGATGCCACGGGCACTGCCGGCGTCACCGAGCACCTCCTCCATCTGCCCGTCGTCGAAGTCGACGCTCGCGGGCAGGGGGACGTGCCGGATCCCGGCGGAGGCGACGAGGTCGTGGTACTTCGCGCCGGTGAGCATCGTGACCTCGTGTCCGCGCACGACGAGGCCGCGCCCGACGGCGACGAGCGGTGCCAGGTGGCCGTAGACGGGTGGGGCGCAGAGCAGGTACGACGGCACGGTTCTCGGTCGATTCATTCGGGGACGGCGGGGGAGCGGCCGATCGTGCCGGCCACCGGAACGGCGGTGTTCGTCAGACGATCGTATGGTGAGGCCACGGGGTGACTCCATGAACATGGCCTCAGTCCACGCGCCGCCCAGGCCCCGAGGCGTGCCACCATCGAGCCATGGGGGAGACCATCGTGCTGCCGGCGCAGTCGCCGCGGCGAACGGAACTCGAATCGAGCGGGTGGGTCGTCGTCGCCCGCTCGTTCGCCGCGCAGCTCGACGCGGACCGGATCGACGAGTACCGGTTGCGGACGCTCGTCGCCGGCGCTCCCGGATTCGTCCGCGCCCTGGGCGCCCCGGACGCCGACGCCGTGCTCGAGCTCGACCGGGGGACGACCGGGGACTACCCGGGGAGCGTCGCGACACAGCACGAGCCGCTCGACCGGGCCGGTGCGACGCCGTCGGCCGCGCGCCGGGCGTTCGGTGCCTTCCTGACGGACGGCGAACTCGTCGCGATGACGTTCGTCAGCGTCGACGGCACCGATGCCGAGACCGACTTCACCGTCGTCCACAGAACCCAGCGGGGTCGTGGCCTCGGCGTCGCGGTCAAGGCCGCCTCGGTCCTCGCGCTCTCCGCGGCGGGTGTCACGCGCTTCCGGACCGGCGGGTCGGCGGACAACGCCGCGATCCAGCGGGCGAACGACGCGCTCGGCTACGTCCGTGACGAGGAGTGGGTCACACTCGGGCGGGTCGGGGGCTGACGGTCTGCACGGCGGGTCAGGGGCCCTGTCGTCCTGTTCGTCCTGCACACCGAGGAGTGTCCGGTCACGGCTCCGGCGTTACAAACTCGTCAGCGCACGACCGTCAGCGCCCACTCCGGCGCCGCCAGCAGCTCCTGGAGCTCGTTGACCAGTCGTGCCGTGTGGAACCCGTCCGCCGCTGCGTGGTGCACCTGGACCGCGACGGGCATCACCGTCCGTTCCGCTGCCCGCCGGTACCGTCCGAGCGTGATGATCGGGAGCAGGTGGTCCCACCCGTCCCCGATCTGGAGCGTGAACCCGGTGAACGACGCCCACGGGATGCTCGACACGTCGAAGGTGTTCGCCGGGGTGTCGGCCTGCGGGAAGAGCGTCGTCGCAGTTCGGTACCGATCGACGACCTCGGCCGCTTCGTCGTGGAAGGTCGGGAAGTCGTCCCGGTGCGGCGTCCACACCCCCGCGAACGTCTCCCGCTCGGCGTTGAACACGGTGAACGCGGGGTGCACGACGTCCCAGACCGCGGGAGCGCCGGTCGGGTCGAGCGCCATGCGGAACTCCTGGTGCCGGTTCACGATCGTCGACAGGGCCCAGATCACGGCGATCGAGCTCTTGACCGCCGTCCCGCTGAGGGCCGACCGGAGTTCGGTGACGTCGACGTCGACCGTCATCGCGTAGGTGCAGGGGACGCGGTCCCGGTAGTGTGCGAAGTGCTCACGCCGCGGCCAGGTGGACAGGTCGATCGGTCGGAGGGTCCCCATGGCCACGAGCGTAGGGCCGCGACGTTGTCAGGGGAGTGCGCGCACCACGCCGTCCAACGTTTCCAGGTGCAGGTCGGCCTGGGCGACCTCGATGCGCTCGGCGTGCACGTGGCCCCACGGTCCGCGACGGATGAACGCGGCCCACATCCCGGCTGCCCTCGCCGGCAGGACGTCGTTGTCCAGACGGTCGCCGACGTACAGGACCTCGTCGGCACGGCAGCCGGACGCCGCGACGACCCGGTCGAAGAACTCCGGCGACGGCTTCGCAACACCCCAGGACGTCGACGACGCGATGAAGTCCGGCGCGCAACCGGCCGCACGCAGCTGCTGCTCGACCCCGGCCGGCTGGTTCCCCGCGATGCCGACCAGGAGGCCGTGGGCTCGGACCGCCTCCAGCGTCGCGACCGCATCCGGGTACAGGTCGACCGCCTCGATCGGCGGAGCAACCGGCGGATGCGGAATCCCGAGGATCCGCCACACCTCACGGTGGTCCTCGCCCCGCTCGATCATCGCTCCGAGGAGCGCCATCAGCGTGAACGGTGGGACGCCCGCGAGCTCGGCGCTGCGCCACCAGATCCGGGACTCGTCCACGAGCGTCTCGCCCACGTCGAAGACGACCGCCCGGAGGCCCGTGGGGACTCGTCGGTTCTGCACACGCCGATCCTCGCACCCCGGCCGCGAGCGGGCAGCCCGGTACGGTCGCAGACATGGCTGTCTCGTTCTCCGTCCGCCGAACCGTCGAGGACGACTGGCCGCTGGTGCGTGGCCTGCGCGTCGAGAACGCGACCGACAACCCGATCTCCTACGGGGCGACGCTCGAGACGACGCTCGCGATGACGGAGGCCGACTGGCGGCTCCGTGCCCGGCGCGGCCAGGCCGAGGACGCGACCAGCCTCGCTGCCGTCGAGACCGACACCGGGCGGTGGATCGGCATGATGAGCGCGCAGAGCCACGACGACGACGGGTCCGACCCTGTCCTCACCGGCGTCTTCGTGTCCCCTGACCGCCGCGGGCGGGAGAACGGGGTGGCCGACGCGCTGCTGGACGGCATCCTCCGGTGGGCGCTCGAACGAGGTGCCACGCGCCTCCGGTTGTACGTGGACGAGCACGCCGAGCCCGCGCGCCGCTTCTACGCACGGCACGGGTTCGTCCCCACGGGGAGGACGCGTCCGGTCGGGTTCACGGCCGGCAACACGCTCGAACTCGTCCGGACGCTGGACAGCGCCGCGCGGGACGGGCGCACCCGATGACCGCGATCCGACTGGTCGAGCCGGACGACAGTCGTGCGCTCGCCGACCTGCTCGTCCGCAACCGGGCGTTCCTCGCCCCGTGGAGCCCGATCCGCGCCGACGACCACGAGACCGTCGAGGGGCAACGGCGGGACATCGACCTGGTCCTGGAGCGCCACCATCGCGGCGAGAGCGTCCCGTTCGTGGTCCTCGACGCCGCCGGTGAGGTGGCCGGCCGCCTGACCCTCAGCGGCATCGTGCGTGGACCGTTCCGGTCGTGCGCGATGGGGTACTGGCTGTCGGAGGACCGCACCGGCCGCGGTCTCGCCACCCGGGCGGTCGCCGCAGCGCTCCGGCATGTGTTCGACGACCTCGGCCTGCACCGGGTCCAGGCGGAGACCCTCGTCCACAACACCGCGTCCCAGCGGGTCCTGGCCCGGAACGGGTTCGTCCAGTACGGGCTCGCTCCGCGGTACCTGGAGATCGCGGGCCGGTGGCAGGACCACCGCATGTTCCAGCGGCTGCGCGACGACCCTCCGGTGTCGTCCGGCCATTGACTTTCCACACTGGCAAGTGATTGACTTGCCGACATGGAAAACGAATCGGCGCACGTCGACCCCGCCGACCCGACCGACGCTCGACAGGCGCTCGCCGCCGTCGACGCGACCCGGGCCTCCGTCGCCGATCGTCTGGTGACCCCCTGGTGGTACCACCCCGTCCTCGGCCTGCTCGGCGGCGGGTACCTGGTCGGCTACGTGCTCGGCGACACCCTCGTCCGCGCGGTCGTGCTCCTCGTCTTCTTCGCCGGGATCATCGCGCTCGTCTCGGCTTACCGACGACTGACCGGCGTGTGGGTCTCCGGGCTCCGCGCCGGGTCCGCGACGTGGTGGGCGGTGGCGGTCGGGGTCGTCGACGTGGTCGCGGTGCTCGCGGCCTTCGTCGTGCACGAGTCCACGGGCCTCCGGTGGCCGGTGTGGGTGCTGGCCGGGGTCGTCGCCCTGGCGATGGTCGTGGCCGGCAGCCGGTTCGACCGTCGGCTCCGATCGGAGTTGCGGCGCGGCCGGGTCCGGGTCTCGTGACCACCACGCCGACGACCGACCGGGGGAGCGACGGGGGCGGCGCGTTCGACGAGGTCGTGCACGCCCCGAACCGTCTGCAGATCTGCGCGTTCCTCGAGCCGCTCGACCAGGCCGAGTTCTCGGTCGTGCGCGACGTGCTCGGCGCGAGCGACTCGGTGACGAGCAAGCACGTCAAGGTGCTGCAGGACGCCGGGTACCTGACGGTGCGCAAGCCGACCGGCAAGGGGCGCGTCAAGACGTGGCTCGCACTCACCCCGGAGGGCCGCACCGCCTACCGCGGACACGTCGCGGCCCTGCGCGCACTGCTGGGCTGACGTCCGCCAAGCCCCTCGAGACCGGCCGACGTCAGCCCGGCAGCACCGCGGGAGCGGTCAGAACGGGACGCCGCAGACCAGCACCGCGTTCGCGAAGGCCGTCGCCTCGCCGGTGCGGACGAACAGCCGTGCACCGGCGGACATCGTCTTCAGCTCCTCGTGCGGCACCGAGCGGCGGTCGGGGAACCGGTCGCCGAGCCAGGTGCCGGCCTCGGTGCCCGCGGCTTCGGACGCCGCGATGCACTCCTGGAACACCGCGTCGCCGAGCAGTGCGTCGAGGACGTCGACGAACCGCGGGACGCCGTGCACGAGGGCGAGGTCCACCACCGGCACCCCGGGCGGGATCGGCAGTCCGCAGTCCGCGACGACGACCAGGTCCCCGTGTCCGAGTCGGCTCAGTCCGGCGTTCAGCTCGGCGTTGAGGATCCCGCCCTTCTTCACGCGCCGACCTCCGCGTCCTCGGTACCGACCCGCGGCAGCACGTCGTCGAGCGTGGGGTAGGACGGCTGCGTCCCGACGCCCTGCACGGCGAACGCACCGACCCGGACGGCCTGTCCGGCCGCGTCGAGCAGGGTGTCGCCCGCCGCCAGCCCGGCTGCCAGCGCGCCGACGAACGCGTCACCGGCACCGGAGGAGTCGACGGCCCGCACCCGGGGCGACGGCACGGCGACGACGACGGGCCGGTCGACGTCGCGTCCACCGGCGGACACCAGCGCACCGCGTGCGCCGAGCGTCACGACCACCGACCGGATGCCGAGCGACCGCAGTGCGCCGACCAGTGCGGTCTCGTCGGTCGGCACCACGGAGTCGGGGACGAGCTGCGCCAGCACGAGGGCTGCCTCGTGCTCGTTGACGACGAGCGGGTCGGCGGCGAGCACGACCTCCCGTCCGACCGGCACGACGGGTGCCAGGTTGAGCAGGACCCGCCCGGTCGCCGCCGTGGCGGCGGCCGCGATGCCGTCCGCGGGGACCTCGCCCTGCAGGACGACCACCGCGGCCGACGCGACGGTGTCCGAGGCCGCGAGCACGGCCTCCTCCCCGGTCGACGCGTTGGCCCCGGGGACCACGACGATCGTGTTCTCGCCGGTGCGGTCGACCGTCACGGTCGCGAGCCCGGTGGGGGCGTCGACCGCGCGGACGTGGGTGACGTCGACGCCGCTGTCGGCCAGGAGGCTCGTGGCCACCTCCGCCGCACCGTCGCGTCCGACGCTCCCCACCATCACGGTCGGCGCGCCCCGGCGGGCGGCCGCGACGGCCTGGTTCGCGCCCTTGCCGCCGGGCAGCAGGGCGAAGGAGGTCGCGACGAGCGTCTCACCCGGCGCGGGGTGGCGGTCGACGGTCACGACCTGGTCGACGTTGAGCGAACCCACGACGACCACGGTTCCGGTGGGACGGCTCACTTGGTGAAGTCTCCGACGTTGCTCTTGGTCACCGACACGACGGGCACCTGGACGGTCTTGTCGGCCTTGCCGGAGACGGCCTTGACGGCCTGGTCGACCGCCAGCGCACCGAGCTTGGCGGGCTGCTGCGCGACCGAGCTGCTCAGCGTGCCGTCCTCGATCGCCTTCAGGCCGTCGGCCTCGCCGTCGAAGCCGGCGACCTTGACGCTCGTGCCGGCCTTCGCACCGAGGGCCTTGATCGCGCCCAGGGCCATCTCGTCGTTCTCGGCGAAGACGCCGACGACGTCCGGGTGGGCCTGCAGCAGGTTGGTCGTGACGTCGAGCGCGGTGGCACGGTCGAAGTTCGCGGTCTGCTTGCCGACCACCGTGATGTTCGGGTACGCCTTGATGCCCTCGGCGAAGCCCTGGCCGCGGTCACGGCTGGCGGAGGTGCCGGCCTGACCCTGGAGGACGAGGATCTCGCCCTTCTCACCGATCGCCTTCGCCAGGTCGTCGGCGGCCTGCTTGCCACCGGCGACGTTGTCGCTCGCGATGAACGAGTCGACCGAGGCGTCGTTGACGGTGCGGTCGACGGCGATGACCGGGATCTTCGCCTTGTTCAGTGCGGTGACGCTCGGGCCCGCGGCGTCGGAGTCGACCGGGTTGACGATGACGGCCTTCGTGCTGCCGCTCGAGGCGGTCTGCAGCTGGTTGGCCTGCTGGGCGGAGTCGTTCTGGGCGTCGACGACGTCGAGGGTGACGCCCTGCTTCTTCGCCTCGGCCTTCGCGCCGTCGCGGACCTCGACGAAGAACGGGTTGTTGAGCGTGGAGAGGGCGAGCGTGATCTTCATGTCGCCACCGCCCGAGGCACCGGTGCTGCTCGTGCGGTTGCACCCGGCGGTGCCGAGGACGACCAGGCCGGCGACGACGCCGACGGTGGCGACCTTCTGGAAGGAGGAGAACTTCATCGTTGGTTCCTTTGTGGAGAGGGGATGGGGGAGGAAGAAGCGGCGTGGAGCGCGCGTCAGCTGCTGCGCGTCTTGCGGCGCAGCACGTCGAACCCGACGGCGACCGCGATCACCAGGCCGATGACGACCTGCTGCCAGAACGAGCTGACGTTGAGCAGGTTCAGGCCGTTGCGGATCACGACGAGGACGAGCGCACCGATGAAGGTGCCCGAGATCCGGCCGACACCGCCGGCGAGCGAGGCGCCACCGATGACGACCGACGCGATCGCGTCGAGCTCGTAGCCGCTGGCTGCCTGCGGCTGCGCCGAGTCGAGGCGACCCGCCAGCAGCAGGCCGGCGAGGGCGGCGAACAGCCCGGACAGGCCGAACACGACGACGACGATGCGCTTGACCGGGAGGCCCGACAACCGTGCCGCCTCCGCGTTGCCGCCGACGGCGTACATGCTCCGACCGATCACGGTGCGGTTGAGGATGAAGGACGCGATCAGGGCAGCGACCACGAGGACGATGATCGGCACCGGCACCGGGCCGATGTCACCGCCGAGGAACGACACCTGGGGCGAGGTCGGCACCGGCTTGCCGTCCGACAGCACGAGCGTGAGACCACGGGCGACGCTGAGCATCGCCAGGGTCGCGATGAACGACGGCAGCTTGCCGTAGGCGCTCGCCAGGCCGTTCACGACGCCGGTGACGAGCCCCGCGACCAGACCACCGACCAGGGCGAGCCAGCCCGGCAGCCCCGCGGTCGCGAAGAACCACGCCGACACCATCGCCGACAGCGCGGCGACGGACCCGACGGACAGGTCGATGCCGCCCGCGACGATGACGAACGTGACGCCGAACGCGAGCACGGCCACGGTCGACACCTGGATGCCGATGTTGAGGAGGTTGCGGCCGGTCAGGAAGTCCGGCGTCGCGATGAAGAGGGCGATGCAGAGCACGACGAGGCCGACGAGGGCGCCGTTGTTCGCCAGGAACTTCGTGAACGAGGAGGACCGGTTCGGGGCCTTCACAGTGGTCGATGACATGCGGCGTGTGCTTTCTGGTGGGTACTGCGCTGTACGCGGGGAGGGCGCGCGGCCGCGTCGGGCCGTGCGGGGAGGAGTCGCTCGGGCGACGGGCGGCTCAGGCGGCGTCGGCCTCGGTGTCCGGGACGTCGCGGGCGGCGAGGGTCATCACGGCGTCCTCGGTGGCGTCGGAGCCGTCGAGTTCGCCGGCGATCCGGCCGTCCCGCATCACGAGGACCCGGTCGCTCATGCCGAGCACCTCGGGCAGCTCGCTCGACACCATCACGACGGCACCTCCGGCCGCGGTGATGGCGTTGACGAGTTCGTAGATCTCGACCTTCGCCCCGACGTCGACGCCGCGGGTGGGTTCGTCGAGCAGGAGCACGCTCGAGCCGGCCAGGATCCACCGACCGAAGACGGCCTTCTGCTGGTTGCCGCCGGAGAGCGATCCGATCGGCTGCTCGATGTCGTGCATCCGGATCCGCAGTCGGGCGGAGACCTGTTCGGCACGCTGCTTCTGTCCGGCGAAGTCGACGAGTCCGGCCCGGGCGCTGGACGCGAGCGTGGCGTAGCCGAGGTTGTCGTTGACCGAGGCGCCGAGCACCAGGCCCTGACCCTTGCGGTCCTCCGGCACGTGGCCGATGCCGGCGCGGATCGCACCGGCGACGCTGCCCTTGCCGAGCTGCCGTCCACGGACCGTGACCGTGCCGCTGTCGTAGCCGTCCGCCCCGGCGATCGCCCGGACCAGTTCGGTGCGTCCGGCGCCGACGAGTCCGGAGATGCCGACGATCTCACCGGCGTGCACGTCGAAGGAGACGTCCTGGAACCGTCCGGCCGCGGTGAGGTGCTCGACGCGGAGGACCGGGTCGGCGCGGTCCACGACGGCGCTGCCGGTCGGGTACTGCTCCTCGATGCTGCGGCCGACCATCAGGCGGACGAGCTCGTCCTCCGGGGTCGACGCCGGGACCTCGGCGACGAAGTGGCCGTCGCGGAGCACGGCGACCGTGTCGCCGATCTCCGCGATCTCGTCGAGGTGGTGGCTGATGAACAGCATCCCCACGCCCCGGGCGCGGAGGTCGGCGACGACCCGGAACAGCGCCTCGGTCTCGTGGCGGGTGAGTGCTGCCGTGGGCTCGTCCAGGATCAGGATCCGCGCCTCCACGCTGAGCGCCTTCGCGATCTCGACCAGCTGCTGTCGCGCGATGCCGAGCTCGCCGACGGGGGTGTCGACGTCGACGTCGAGCCCGATCACGGCGAGCGCGGCCTCGGCCTGACGACGGAGCGACTTCCGGTCGACCAGCCCGAAGCGGGTCGGGATCCGGCCCATCATCACGTTCTCGGCCACGCTGAGCGAGCCGACCAGGTTGAGTTCCTGGTGGATCGTTGCGATGCCGAGCCGCTCGGCGGCCGTGACGGTCGGGAGGCTCACCTCGGCTCCGTCGACCAGGATCCGTCCGCCGTCGGGCTGGTGGATCCCCGACATCATCTTGATGAGGGTCGACTTGCCGGCGCCGTTCTCGCCCAGGAGGACCTGGACCTTCCCGGCGTGGACGTCGACCGTGACGTCGGTGATCACCTGGACCGGACCGAACGACTTGCTGACGCGGTCGAGGGTCAGGAGGGGTGTCTGGGCCATGTCAGTGCTCCGGGTGCTGCTCGGCGGCGGGTCGCGTCGATGCGGCCTGCCGGACGGGTCGGACGGGGGTGGCCGAGGACGCGCGGACGATCAGTTCGCTCGGCAGACGGACGGACTCGGGACGGCCGCCGTCGATGACGTCGCGGAGGAGGTCCACGGCGACGCGGCCCATGTCCTCCACGCTGTGGGCGACGACGGAGAGCGCGGGCTCCAGCAGGGAGAACCACTCGATGTCGTCGAAGGCGACCAGTGCGATGTCCCGCCCCAGTCGGAGCCCGAGGCGGTTCAGGATCGCGATCGCCCCGACGGCCATCAGGCTGTCCGCGGCGAAGATCGCGGTCGGCGGGTCGGCGAGCTGCAGCAGGGTGGTGACCCCGGCGGAGCCCGACGCGGCCTGGAAGTCACCGAAGACGATGAGGTCGGGGTCCTCGCTCAGCCCCGCCGCGACGACGGCGTCCTGGTACGCCGTGAAGCGCTCCCGGCCGGTCGAGACGCTCTGCGGGCCGGCGATGTACCCGATGCGGGTGTGGCCGAGGGCGGCGAGGTGCTCGACGGTCTGGCGGATGCCGGTGCTGCTGTCCGTCGTCACGCTCGGCACGTCGAGGCCCGGGATCACGCGGTCCACGAAGACGGTCGGGACCTGGCGGTCGACCAGCTGCTGCACGGTGCCGGTGTCGTTGCCCTGGGGTGCGACGATGACGCCGTCCACCCGCCGGGCGATGAGGGTGTCGAGGTACCGGTTCTGCTGGTCGGCGCGCTCGTTCGCGTTGCCGAGGAGCGTGACGTAGCCCTCGGCGAGTGCCGCCTGCTCGATGCTGTGGGCGAGGTCGGCGAAGAACGGGTTGCGGACGTCGGAGACCAGCAGGCCGATCGTGTCCGACCGGGTCGAGCGCAGTGCCCGGGCCTGCAGGTTCGGCCGGAAGTCGAGGTCCTTCGCGGCCTGCTCGACCGCCCGACGGGACTCTTCGCTGGTGGCTGCGTTGCCGGAGAGCACGCGGGACGCCGTCGCTGCGGAGACGCCGGCGCGGGCGGCGACGTCCTTGATGGTGACGGTGTTCATCGGTGAGCACTCCGTTGGGCGAGTCGTGGAATCGATTCCATGGAATCGATTCCATGACCATACGGAGCGTGCCCGGCCGATGTCAAGCGCTGCCGTCGAGGGCCGTGCGCGTGTGCCCGGGACGGGACTGTCGCCGTCGCGGAGGCGTCGGGCGGGCGAGACGATGGCACGCCCGAGCAGCGCCGGTCAGACGGAGCGGGGGAGCGGGGGAGCGGGGGAGCGGCGCCGAGCAGCGCCGTTCGGACGCCGTGCAAGAGTGGCGCCAGCCGGCGCTGGAACGGGGATTCGAGGGAATGGCGGGGATCGCGGATCGGCACAGTGCCAGCCCGGATGCACAGTGCCAGCCCGGATGCACAGTGCCAGCCCGGATGCACAGTGCCAGCCCGGATGCACAGTGCCAGCCCGGATTCGGAGGGGATGACGGGAATCGAACCCGCGTAGCCAGTTTGGAAGACTGGGGCTCTACCATTGAGCTACATCCCCGCGCCTGCGCACGTGTCGCAGCCCCACCACCATACCGGACGAACGACATCCCCATGATCCTGCCGCCGCCGGACGAGTCGTCGCAGCGCACGATCACGCGCTCCCGGGTGCTGTCCTACGTGCTGGTGGCCCTGGCCGCGGTGGTGTTCTCGCTCCGCCCGGACCTGTTCGGCGACCCGCAGGCCCAGCCGTGGCACGCCCTCCTGCACCTGTGGCGGATCGTCGCCGGGCTGCTCCTCGGGCTGGCGGCCCTGGGGGTGCAGATCGTCGTCGGGGTGCAGTGGCGACGGGGTCTGCGACGGGCCGCGGACGACTGACTTCCCACAACCGGGAGTCCTACCGGGGATCGTGCACCCGGAGCCCGCTAGACTCGTCGAGGTCGCTGGGCTGGACTCGTCCTGCCCGCGCGCCGAACGGCGCACGCGACGATCCTGGCCCTCGTACCGGGGCGTAGCTCAGCTTGGTAGAGCGCCCGCTTTGGGAGCGGGAGGTCGCAGGTTCAAATCCTGTCGCCCCGACCAGGTCACATCGAACGTCAACCAACAGGAGAACATCCCTTGGCCACCAGCACCGTCGACAAGGTGAGCGACACCCGCGTCAAGCTCACCGTGAACGTGACGCCGGACGATCTCAAGCCGAGCATCGACCACGCGTACAAGCACATCGCAGAGCAGATCAACATCCCCGGCTTCCGCAAGGGCAAGGTCCCGCCGGCGATCGTCGACCAGCGCGTCGGTCGGGGCGAGGTCCTGAACCACGCCGTCGGCGACGCCATCGACACCTTCTACCGCCAGGCGGTGGACGAGCAGGAACTGCGTATCCTCGGCCGTGCCGAGGCGGACGTCGCCGAGCTCCCGAACGTCAAGGACTTCACCGGCGACCTCGTCCTCACCTTCGAGGTGGACGTCCGTCCGGAGTTCGACCTGCCCGACTACGGCTCCTTCGACCTGACGGTCGACGCGGTCGAGGTCTCCGACGACGAGATCGACGAAGAGCTGCAGAACCTCCGCACGCGCTTCGGCACCCTCGTGACCGTGGACCGTCCGGCCACCTCGGGTGACTTCGCCCAGCTCGACCTGACCGCCACCATCGGTGACGACGAGGTCGACTCGGCCACCGGCGTCTCCTACGAGATCGGTTCGGGCGACCTGCTCGAGGGCATCGACGAGGCGCTCGAGTCCCTCACCGCCGGCGAGTCCACCACCTTCGAGTCGAAGCTCGTCGGTGGCGACCGCGAGGGCGAGACCGCCCAGATCGCCGTGACCGTCACCGCCGTCAAGGAGCGCGAGCTCCCCGAGGCCGACGACGAGTTCGCCCAGATCGCGAGCCAGTTCGACACGCTCGACGAGCTCAAGGCGGACCTCAAGGAGCAGATCGCCAAGTCGAAGACCTTCGGCCAGGGCGCTGCCGCTCGCGACAAGCTCGTCGAGCAGCTCCTCGAGTCGGTGGAGATCCCGATCTCCGAGAAGCTCATCGAGGACGAGGTGCACCGTCACCTCGAGCAGGAGAACCGTCTGGAGGACGACGAGCACCGCAAGGAGGTCGCCGAGTCCAGCGAGAAGGCCTTCCGCTCGCAGATCCTCCTCGACTCCATCGCCGAGAAGGAGCAGATCCAGGTCTCGCAGGAAGAGCTCACGCAGTACCTGATCCAGGCCGCTGCGCAGTACGGCATGGAGCCGGCCGAGTTCATCAAGGTCATCGACCAGAACGGCCAGATCCCCGGCATGGTCGGCGAGGTGGCTCGTTCGAAGGCCGTCGCCACGGTCCTGTCGAAGGTCACCGTGAAGGACACCGCCGGCAACCCGGTCGACCTCTCCGCGTTCACCGCGGGTGTCGCCGACGTCGCCGACGACGAGTCGACCGACTCCGACGACGAGTCGGCCGAGGCCGACGCGAAGTAGTCGCGACCATCCACACGAACGGGAGGCACGGTGCCAGCTGGCACCGTGCCTCCCGTTCGTTTCCCCGCACGTCCCGACCGCGTTCCCTGTCCTGCTGACCGCCGACAGCGAACACACGAGACCACGTGCGTTGCAACCGATAAGTTCGACAACAAGCGACAACTGAACGGGAGCTTTTCCATGGCCGAAGCAACACTGAACCCCAGTGTTTTTGACCGCCTTCTGAGAGACCGGATCGTGTGGCTCGGCTCCGAGGTCCGCGACGACAACTCGAACGAGATCGCAGCCAAGCTGCTGCTGCTCGCCGCCGAGGACCCTGAGAAGGACATCTACCTCTACATCAACTCGCCCGGTGGTTCGATCACCGCCGGCATGGCGATCTACGACACGATGCAGTTCGTGCCGAACGACATCGTCACGGTGGGCATCGGCCTGGCCGCCTCGATGGGGCAGTTCCTGCTCTCGTCCGGCACGCCCGGCAAGCGCTACATCACGCCGAACGCGCGTGTGCTCCTGCACCAGCCGTCCGGTGGGTTCGGTGGCACCGCTGCCGACATCCAGACGCAGGCGAAGGTCATCCTCGACATGAAGCAGCGCATGGCGGAGCTGACTGCCGAGCAGACCGGTAAGTCGATCGAGCAGGTCCTCAAGGACAACGACCGCGACAACTGGTTCTCGGCGCAGGAAGCCCTGGAGTACGGCTTCGTCGACCACCTCCGCGCATCGTCCGCCGAGGTCGTCGGTGGTGGCGGAACCGTCAACGACGGCGAGACGCAGACCCCTGCGGCCGAGCCCGACGCCCAGTCCTGATCACCACCGAAGAAAAGGAAACGAGAATGCATCTCCCCATGCTCGGTGGCGCGCAGAACGTCCCGGCCCCCTCTGATCGGTACATCCTCCCGAGCTTCGAGGAGCGCACGGCCTACGGCTACAAGCGTCAGGACCCGTACGCGAAGCTCTTCGAGGACCGCATCGTGTTCCTCGGCGTGCAGGTCGACGACGCGTCCGCGGACGACGTCATGGCCCAGCTGCTCGTGCTCGAGTCGATGGACCCCGACCGCGACATCGTGATGTACATCAACTCGCCCGGTGGCTCGTTCACCGCGATGACGGCGATCTACGACACGATGCAGTACATCCGTCCGCAGATCCAGACGGTCTGCCTCGGTCAGGCGGCGTCGGCTGCGTCGGTGCTCCTGGCCGGTGGGACGCCGGGCAAGCGCCTGGCCCTGCCGAACGCTCGTGTGCTCATCCACCAGCCTGCCGTCCAGCAGGGTGGCGGCCAGGCGTCCGACATCGAGATCCAGGCGGCGGAGATCCTCCGCATGCGCACCTGGCTCGAGGAGACGCTGTCGAAGCACTCGAACAAGACGCCGGCCGAGATCAACCACGACATCGAGCGCGACAAGATCATGTCCGCGCAGGAAGCCGTGGAGTACGGCCTGATCGACCAGGTCCTCACCAGCCGCAAGAACCTCCCCGCGCTCGTCAAGTAGCGCTCGGACAGACGACGGCCCCGCACCGGATCGGTGCGGGGCCGTCGTCGTCCCCGGCGACGCCCGTCCCCCTCCTCCGCCGAGAGGTCACGTTCCGTCGGTACGACGGGCCGAGAACGACGTCTTGTGACCACTCGACGGCGGGCGCGAGAGTGTCGGACACGCCCTCGCTCCGTCGAGCGGCGGACGGGAGGCTCGTCGCGCCTCCGCCCCGCCCGCACCCGTCCGCCCACTGGTCGCGACCCCCCGCATGCGTCTCGCCGAGTGGTCACGAACGGTCGCTCTGGCGAGGCCAGTCCGACGATTCGTGACCGCTCGGCGGAGGTGAGCGGGGTGTGGTGACCGCTCGGGACGACGCCCGCCGGCCCGGCCGGTCAGTCCTCGTCGGCGGCGGGTGCCGGGCGACGGCGGACGAGCAGCAGGACCGCGATGACGGCGGCCACGACCACGAGTCCGCCGGCGCCGATCCACAGCGCGTCGGAGGTCGTCGACGCCGTGTCGCCGGACTCCGTGCCCGTCGTGCTCGCTGCGGTGGTCGAGCCGTTGCCGGCGGTCGCGCAGGTCGGCGGCTTCGTGGTGCCGGTGGCGGGGGTGAAGCCCGCCGGGGCCTTCCACGTGAAGTCGTACGAGTCCGACACGGTGTGCCCGTCGGCCGAGATGATCTGCCACTCGGCCTGGTACTTGCCGGACTTCCCGAGTGCGGCCGCGGTGGACATCGTCGGTCCCTCGACGTCGACGCAGCCGTTCTCGAAGTACCGGCCGTCCGGACCGACGATGCGGAACGCGAACCCGGAGTCCGTCCCGCCGATGTCGAGCAGGCGGTCGTTCGTGGTGATCGCGAACGTCTTCGGCAGTTCGGTCAGCGTGCTGTTCGACGCCGGGGTCGCGGCGATGACGTAGTTGTGCGCGCTGGCGGGGCCGGCGAGGCCGAGGACCGCACCACCCACGAGCGTGAGCGCGGCGAGCGTGCCGGCACCGAGCCTCCCGGCCCGGACCCGGCGGCGCACCGCCGGACGTGCGTCCGGCCGCTCGCCCGCGGTCACTTGCTGCTGCCGCGGCGGCGCGTGGCGGCGACCGAGACGACCAGCGCGACGGCGCCGAGGAGCAGCCCGCCCAGGCCGAGGAAGCGGCCGACCAGGTCCGGGTCCGCGGGGACGGACGTGGACGAGCTGGAGGCCGTGCTCGCGCTGGCCGCGTCGGACTCCGTCGACTCGGTGGTGCCGTGCTCGTCGTCGCCCGAGGTGGCGGCGGTCAGCGTGATCGTGGGTGCGGGGTGCTCCGGCTCGGCCTGGCCGGCCTTCGTGGCCTGGTCCCACTCGGTGGAGCCCTGCTCGCAGGTCTGCGTGACGGGCATCGACACGGTGTCGCCGGGCTTGCCGTCGGGCAGGGCGAACGACAGCGAGAAGGTGTCGCGCTCGTCGGCGGGGAGCGGGGTCTTCGCCGTGTAGGTGACGCTGGTGACGCGCTCGGCGGCGGCTTCCGCCTCGTCCTCGTCGGAACCGGCTGCGGAGCTGGGGGCCGTGTAGGGCTCGGTCGCCTTCGCGATGGTCCAGTTCGGGTTCACGGTCGGCGTGACCTCGATCACGGACTCGGGCACGTGGAACTGCAGCTTGGTGGTGGGGGAGCCGTCGCAGCCGTGCGGCACCGAGAACGTGACGGTGGTGTACGAGTTGACGGCGGTCGACGACGCTTCGGCTTCGACGTGGGCGCTGGCCGAGGCCGCGGTGCCGAGGACGATGGCGGCGGCGACGCCGAGGGTCACGACACCGCCGGTGGCGAGGCGCTTCTGCATGGTTCCTCCAGGAGCCGTTCTCTACAACTTGTAGAGCAACGCCGCCCACGCTACCAGGCCGACCACGCCCTGGGCGAACGCGGCCAGGGGTCCCCGACTGTGTCCCCGGTTGCGGTTAGGCTCGGTCCCACGACGACCTCGTGGACCGCATCGGCGTTCCACGTCGACCAGGGAAGGCCGAGAGCATGGCACGCATCGGAGAGAGCGCCGACCTCCTGAAGTGCTCCTTCTGTGGGAAGAGCCAGAAGCAGGTACAGCAGCTGATCGCCGGCCCCGGCGTGTACATCTGCGACGAGTGCGTCGAGCTCTGCAACGAGATCATCGAGGAGCGCCTCGCCGAAGCGGGCGAGGACACCGGCAGCGGCGAGTTCGACCTGCCGAAGCCGCGCGAGATCTTCGACTTCCTGCAGGAGTACGTCATCGGGCAGGACCCGGCGAAGCGCGCACTCGCGGTCGCCGTCTACAACCACTACAAGCGGATCCGGGCACAGGGGCAGATCACCGCCGCCGAGGACCGCGACGACGTCGAGATCGCCAAGTCGAACATCCTGCTCATCGGCCCGACCGGCTGTGGCAAGACCTACCTGGCGCAGACGCTGGCCAAGCGACTGAACGTACCGTTCGCCGTCGCGGACGCCACCGCCCTGACCGAGGCCGGGTACGTCGGCGAGGACGTCGAGAACATCCTCCTCAAGCTGATCCAGGCCGCCGACTACGACGTCAAGCGCGCCGAGACCGGCATCATCTACATCGACGAGGTCGACAAGATCGCGCGGAAGGCCGAGAATCCCTCGATCACCCGCGACGTCTCCGGTGAGGGCGTGCAGCAGGCGCTGCTCAAGATCCTCGAGGGCACGGTCGCCTCGGTCCCGCCGCAGGGCGGTCGGAAGCACCCGCACCAGGAGTTCATCCAGATCGACACGACGAATGTCCTGTTCATCGTCGCCGGGGCGTTCGCCGGGCTGGAAGAGATCGTGTCCTCCCGCGTCGGCAAGCACGGCATCGGCTTCGGCGCCCAGCTGCACAGCCCGACCGACCACCAGGACCTGTACTCGGAGGTCCTGCCGGAGGACCTGCACAAGTTCGGCCTGATCCCGGAGTTCATCGGTCGTCTGCCCGTCGTCACCACGGTGTCGAAGCTCGACCAGGCCGCGCTGATGCAGATCCTGACCGAGCCGAAGAACGCCCTGGTGCGCCAGTACCAGCGGATGTTCCAGATCGACGGCGTCGAGCTCGAGTTCGACCACGCGGCGCTCGAGGCGATCGCCGACCTGGCCGTGCTGCGTCAGACCGGTGCCCGTGGCCTCCGCGCGATCATGGAGGAAGTGCTCGGACCGATCATGTTCGACGTGCCCTCGGACGACGACGTCGCCCGCGTGGTGGTCACCCGGGCGTCGGTCCTCGAGAACGCGGCCCCGACGATCGTGCCGCGGTCCGCGCCGAAGCGCGTCGAGAAGTCCGCGTAGCCGACCGCCTCCCGTCCGTCCGCGGACCGGAGCAGCCGGCCGCGCCGCTACTCGAGGCCGCGGCGACGCAGCAGCGGGCCGACCTCGGCATCGCGGCCGCGGAACTCGCGGTAGGCCTCGAGCGGGTCCTTCGCCCCGCCGACGCCGAGCACCAGGCGCGCGAACCGTTCGCCGGCCTCGCGGGACAGCCCGCCGTGCTCCCGGAACCACTCCACGGTGTCGGCGTCGAGCACCTCGCTCCAGATGTACCCGTAGTAGCCGGCGTCGTACCCGCCGGAGAACGTGTGTGCGAAGTACGTCGACGAGTAGCGGGGCGGGACGGCCGGGGCGTCGATGCCGGCGGTGACCAGGGCCTCCCGTTCGAACGCCTCGACGTCGGTGACGGCGGCGGCCTCGGCGGCGCTGAGCCGGTGCCAGGCCTGGTCGAGCAGGGCGGCGGCCAGGTACTCGGTCGTGCCGAAGCCCTCGTTGAAGCCCGCCGAGTCGCTGAGGCCCAGGACGAGCTCGGGCGGCATCGGCGCGCCGGTCTCGTGGTGCTCGGCGTAGTTCGCCAGGACCGACGGCCACGTGACCCACATCTCGTTGACCTGTGACGGGAACTCGACGAAGTCGCGCTCGACGTTCGTGCCGGAGAACCGCGGGTACGTCGTCCGGGCGATCAGCCCGTGCAGGGCGTGACCGAACTCGTGGAACAGGGTCTCGACCTCGTCCTGCGTCAGCAGCGTGGGCGACCCGGCCGCGGGCTTCGGCACGTTGAGGTTGTTGACGACGACGGGCAGCGTGCCGAGCAGGTGCGACTGCTCCACGACCGGGTTCATCCACGCCCCACCGCGCTTGCCGTCGCGCGTGTACAGGTCGAGCAGGTACAGGCCGACGGGAGCGTCCTGCTCGTCGACGACCTCGAAGACGCGGACCTCGTCGTTGTAGCCGTGCAGGTCGTGGCGTTCGGTGAACCGCAGACCGTAGAGGGCACCCGCCGCGTGGAAGACGCCGTCGACCAGGACCCGGTCGGCCTCCAGGTACGGGCGGAGCGCGCTGCTGTCCGCGGCGAACTGCGTGCCCCGCAGGACCTCGGTGGCGTACGCCCAGTCCCACGACTCGACCTCGTGGCCGATGGTGCGGGAGCGGGCCTCCCGCTCGTCGCGGGCGTTCGCGACGGCGGCGGTGACCAGCGAGGACAGGAGGCCCGCCACGGCCTCCGGGGTCCGTGCGGTCTCGTCCGCGGTGACGACCGACGCGTGGTCGCGGAAGCCGAGGAGCTCGGCCCGTTCGGCGCGGAGGCGGACGATGCGGAGCAGGACCTCGCGGTTGTCGAAGGCGTTGCCACGGCGTCCGCGGGAGAGCGACGCCTCCATGATCCGCCGGCGCAGGCCGCGGTCGGTGAGCGTCGCAAGCCACGGGTGCCCGGTGTACAGCGGCAGGGTGATGAGCCAGCCGTCGAGCCCTCGGTCGGTGGCGGCTCCGGCGGCGGCCGACTTCGCCCCGTCGTCCAGGCCCGCGAGTTCGGCCTCGTCGGTGACGTGCACCGCGGCGTCGTTGGTGTCCTCGAGCAGGTTGCGCTCGAACGTCGTGGTGAGCGACGACAGCTCCTGGTTGATCGCGGTCAGGCGTTCCTTGCCCGCGTCGTCGAGTCCGGCGCCGGCCAGGGTCATCTCGGTGAGCGTGCGTTCCGCCAGGCGGCGGTCCTCCTCCGATCGGCCGGCGGTCGCGTCGAGGGCGTCGTGCACGGCACGGACCCGTGCGTACAGACGGCCGTCGAGGACGATGGCGTCGCGGTGGGCGGCGAGGAGCGGGGACAGCTCGGCCTCGAGGTCACGGAGCTCGTCGGTGGAGTCGGCCGAGGTGATGGTGGAGAAGACCATCTCGACTCGCTGGAGCAGCTGCCCGGCACGCTCGAGCGCGACCAGGGTGTTCTCGAAGGTCGGCGGTTCGGGGTCGGTGGCGATCGCCTCGACCTCCGCTCGGTGTTCGGCCATGCCCGCGTCGAAGGCCGGCCGGTAGTGCTCGATCCGGACGTCGTCGAACGGGGGGAGTGCGTAGGGGAGGGTGCTCGGTCCATCGAACGGAGTGGCCATCGCTCCAACCTAGCGATGCGGGCGGCGGGCGGGTGACCGGACCTGCAGCGGGCGGGTGCCGGGTCTGCCGGGCGGTGGGTCCGCCTGCCTCAGCGTGTCGCGGCGTCGATCAGCACGGCGGCTGCCCGTCGGGCGTGCACGGCCGCCTCGGTCGTCCCGGCGATCGCCGCGGTGGTCTGCGCCCCCTCGGCGAGCAGGGCGAGCTGTGCCGCGAGCTCCTCGGCCCGTGCGGGGTCGGGGACGGCCAGCGCGGTGATGCCGGCGACGAAGCGTTGGAACGAGTCCTTGTGCTCGCGGGCGATCTCGGCGATGGCGGGGGAGGTCGCGCCGAGCTCCCCGAACGCGTTGATGAAGCCGCAGCCGCGGAAGGTGTCGTCCCCGAACCACGACTCGAGGAAGTCGTACACGGCGAGCAGCTGCGCGCGTGGTCCGTCGGCGGCGTCGACCGCGGCCCGGATGCCCTGCTCCCAGAAGTCGTGGCGTCCGGCGAGGACGGCGGCGATGAGCTGCTCCTTGCCGGGGAACGCGGCGTAGAGCTTCTTCAGCGAGACGCCGGCGGTGGAGCGGATCTCGTCCATGCCGACCGTCTGGATCCCGCGCGTGTAGAACAGCGCGTCCGCCGTCTCGACGATGCGCGCTGCCGTCTCGGGGTCGACCGTGCTCGTCGCCATGTGCGTGCTCCGTCCGCTCGGTGTCCACGACGTCGGGGGTTGCGTCGGGAACGATCGTTCTCTAGTGTAGGCGACACCGGCAGGGAACGACCGTTCTCCTGGCTCGCCGAGTCCTGATCCCTCGGCGATCCCGGTCTGACGGTCGTGCCCGACCGGAGACGAGCCGGCCCGCACCACGGTGTTCCCGTGGCGCGGGCCGGCTCCGTGTCCGCGGCGGCGTCAGTCCTCCGACCCCGCGTCGTCCGGGTCGGTCACCTGCGCGTGCCCCAGCGGGTCCAGGTGGATCGACGTCCCGTCGTCCAGCTCGACCATCGGCTTGCCCTCCAGGAACGTCAGCGTCCACCGCCAGGTCGACGCGTCCACCGACTGCGCGGCGAGCTCGTCCTCGACCCCGCGCACGGCGACGACCATCGTCTCGGGCAGTCGCGCCGGCGGCTCCGCGCCGACGTTCCATCGCGTTCCCAACTGCATCCGTGCCTCCAGTCCGTGTCGGCGGAGCCGTGTCCACGGCGGAGTCCGCCGGGACGACGGACGCCCCGCCCGTGTCTCCACGGTAACGGGGCGTCCGGTGTCCGGTCCGTCAGGATCAGGCCGAGGGCTGCTCCGCCAGCTCGATCTCGACGACGGCGAAGTCGTCACCGTCGACGAAGGCCAGGTCCTGGATCCGGCCGACGGCCGCCAGGTCCACCGCCGCGCGCTCGACGAGCTCGCGGACGGCAGCGGGCGCCTGCACGACGGCGCGGGTCACC
Source organism: Curtobacterium herbarum (assembly GCF_016907335.1). NCBI lineage: Bacteria > Bacillati > Actinomycetota > Actinomycetes > Micrococcales > Microbacteriaceae > Curtobacterium > Curtobacterium herbarum. The sequence goes on along the minus strand of NZ_JAFBBT010000001.1, from coordinate 2,446,227 downwards.
GGCGTCTTCTGGGAGGCCTTCGCCGCGGTCTTCGCTCCGCGGATGCCGATCAGCGCCTGACCGACGGCTGCGAGCAGCCCGGTCTCGGCCTGGTCGACCGGCAGGTCGGCACGGACCGGCCAGGAGGCCCGGTGCACGCTGGTGTCGTGGGTCCAGGCCCACACTTCCTCCGTCGCGTACGGCAGGAACGGTGCCAGCAGGCGGAGCAGGACGTCGATCGCGCCGCGGAGTGCGAGGACCGCACTCGCCTGCGTCTCGTGGCCGGCGTCCGGGGCCGTGCCGTAGGCGCGCTCCTTGACGAGCTCGAGGTAGTCGTCGCAGAAGGTCCAGAAGAAGCGCTCGGTGATCTCGAGCGCCCGGGCGTGGTCGTACGCGTCGAACGCGGCCGTGGCCTGGTCGACGACGGTGCCGAGGGCGGCGAGCATGTCGATGTCGAGCGCCTCGGTGACCTGGTGCGCACCGGTGGGCAGCTCGAAGCCGTAGACGAACTTCGCCGCGTTGAGGACCTTGATCGCCAGACGACGGCCGACCTTGATCTGCTTCGGGTTCTGCGGGTCGAAGGCTGCGTCGGTACCGAGCTTCGACGAGGCCGCCCAGTAGCGGACCGCGTCGGCGCCGTGCGCCTCGAGGACGGACAGCGGCGTGACGACGTTGCCCTTGGACTTCGACATCTTCTTGCGGTCGGGGTCGACGATGAAGCCGGAGATCGAGGCGTTCTTCCACGGGACCACGTCGGCTTCGAGCTGGCTGCGGAGGACGGTCGTGAACAGCCAGGTCCGGATGATGTCCTGCGCCTGCGGGCGGACGTCGTACGGGTACACCAGGTCGTAGAGCGCCGGGTCGGTCTCCCACTTGCCGGCGAGCTGCGGGGTCAGGGACGAGGTCGCCCAGGTGTCCATCACGTCGAGCTCGCCCTGGAACCCACCGGCGACACCGCGCTGCGACTCGTCGTACCCCGGGGCCGGGTCGGACGACGGGTCGACGGGTAGCTGCGCCTCGGTCGGGACGATCGGCTGGTCGAACACCGGGTTGCCGTCGGCGTCGAGGGGGTACCAGACCGGGATCGGCACGCCGAAGAAGCGCTGGCGCGAGATCAGCCAGTCGCCGGACAGCCCGCCCACCCAGTTCTCGTACCGGACCTTCATGAAGTCGGGGTGGAACGCGATCTGGTCGCCGCGCTCGAGCAGCGTCTGCTTGAGCTGCTCGTCACGGGCGCCGTTGACGATGTACCACTGGCGGGTGGAGACGATCTCGAGCGGCTTGTCGCCCTTCTCGAAGAACTTCACCGGGTGGTTGATGGTCTTCACGTCGCCGACCAGCTCGCCGGACTCGGTCAGGGCGTCCACGACGACCTTCTTGGCGGAGAACACGGTCTTGCCCGCCATCTCGGCGTAGAGCGCACGGCCCGCGGCGGACTCGATCCACGCCGGCTCCTCGGACCGGATGCGGCCGTCGAAGCCGATCACCGAGCGGTTCGGCAGCTGCAGCTCGCGCCACCAGACGACGTCGGTGGTGTCACCGAACGTGCAGATCATCGCGATGCCGGCGCCCTTGTCCTTCTGCGCCAGGTGGTGCGCGAGCACCGGGACCTCGACGTCGAAGAGCGGGGAGCGGACGGTCGTGCCGAAGAGGTCCTGGAAGCGCTCGTCGTCGGGGTGCGCGACGAGGGCGACGCAGGCCGGCAGGAGTTCCGGGCGGGTGGTCTGGATGACGACGTCGCCGCTGCCGTCGCTCTTGTGGAAGGCCAGGCCGTGGTAGGCGCCGGGCATCTCCTTGTCCTCGAGCTCGGCCTGCGCGACCGCGGTGCGGAACGTCACGTCCCAGAGCGTCGGGGCGTCGGCCTGGTAGGCCTCACCGCGCTCGAGGTTGCGGAGGAAGGCACGCTGGGCGCTGGCGCGGGAGGTCGCGTCGATGGTGCGGTACGACTGCGTCCAGTCGACGGACAGCCCGAGGGTGCGGAAGAGCTCCTCGAACTGCTGCTCGTCCTGCACGGTCAGCTCGTCGCACAGCTCGATGAAGTTGCGGCGCGAGATCGGCAGCTGGTCGGCCGCCTTGCTCGACTTGCCGTCACCGCCGGCGAACGGCGGGGTGAAGTCGGGGTCGTAGGGGAGCGACGGGTCGCAGCGGACGCCGTAGTAGTTCTGCACGCGACGCTCGGTGGGGAGACCGTTGTCGTCCCAGCCCATCGGGTAGAAGACGTGCTTGCCGCGCATCCGCTCGAACCGGGCCTTGAGGTCGGTGTGCGTGTACGAGAACACGTGGCCGATGTGCAGCGAGCCGGAGGCGGTCGGCGGCGGGGTGTCGATCGAGTAGACGGCGGACCGGTCACCCGCGGCGTCGCGGTCGAACCGGTAGGTGCCGTCCTGCTCCCACTGCGGCCCCCAGACCTGCTCGAGTCCGTCCACCGATGGCTTGTCGGGCATGGGCTTGGTCATGGCTGCGCCTTCCGTTCACATGTGCGGCACCGAGTCCGTGATGAGGTGCCTGAGTGTCCCCGCGTGGTGCGGGTGCGATCCTCAGCGTACCGGTGGGCCAGGGCGCTACAGCCCACCTGGTAGGCTTCCGGGGTTTGTCCGGCGAGCGCGGTTCGCAGGATGCCAGTGTCGCTGTCTCGCCGGATGCCCGGCCGACCCGCCGGGAGCCCGAAGGACGCCACAGCACACCGGAGGAACACCTTGCCAGCCAACGACACACCCAAGCAGCAGCACGGGGACCGCCCGCTGCGGACGAAGGGCGCCGTGAAGCGTGCTCGACGGAAGCTGACCGAGGACGACGTCACCGTCGTCGAGGAGTCGATGCTCAAGCGTGCCGTCGCCGCGGCGGCCCTCGGCAACGCGATGGAGTGGTTCGACTTCGGCATCTTCGCCTACCTGACGGTGACGATCTCGCAGGTGTTCCTGCCGCAGGGCGACCCGGCGTCGAACATCGTCGCGACCTTCGGGTTCTTCGCCGCCGCGTTCATCGTCCGCCCGATCGGTGGCGCGGTGTTCGGCCCGATCGGCGACAAGATCGGCCGGCAGAAGGTCCTCGCGCTGACGATGATCCTGATGGCCGCCGGCACGCTGATGATCGGCCTGATCCCGTCGTACGACACGATCGGCGTCTGGGCACCGATCCTGCTGCTCGTCGCCCGCTTCGTGCAGGGCTTCTCGACCGGTGGTGAGTACGGCGGTGCCGCGACCTTCATCGCCGAGTACTCGCCGGACAAGCGCCGCGGGTTCATGGGCTCGTGGCTGGAGTTCGGCACGCTCGCCGGCTACGTGCTCGGTGCCTCGATCGTCACCGGCCTGCAGTTCGGCCTGTCCGAGGACGCCCTGCTCAGCTGGGGCTGGCGCATCCCGTTCATCATCGCCGGCCCGCTCGGCCTGATCGGGCTCTACCTGCGCCTGAAGCTCGAGGAGACCCCGGCCTTCCAGAAGCAGCAGGAGCAGGCCGCCGAGCGCGAGTCGCAGAAGACGCCGTTCCTCAAGCTCTTCGCCGAGAACTGGCGCTCGCTCATCATCTGCATCGGGCTGGTCCTGGTCTTCAACGTGACCGACTACATGCTGCTGTCGTACATGCCGACCTACCTGGAGCAGAACCTCGGTCAGAACGCCACCTTCGGGCTCATCCTGATCGTCGTCGTGATGCTGCTCATGATGGTCGTCATCACGTTCGGCGGCCGGCTGTCCGACCGCTTCGGCCGTCGTCCGGTGCTCGCCGCCGGGTGCATCGGCTTCATCGTGCTGTCCTGGCCGGCGCTCAAGCTCGTCCAGACCGGCACGGGCGTCGGGGTGTTCTCCGGCCTGCTCATCCTCGGTGTGGTCCTGGTGACCTTCACGTCGACGATGCCGTCCACCCTGCCGGCGCTGTTCCCGACGATCATCCGCTACGGCGCCCTGGCCATCGCGTTCAACGTGTCGGTGTCGCTCTTCGGCGGGACGACCCCGCTCGCCACCGCGGCGCTGATCAACTGGGCGAAGGACGGCGGCTACGGCTGGGCCGAGGACGTCCCCGCGTTCTACCTGATGCTCGCGGCCGTCATCGGCCTCGTCGCGGTGTACTTCACCAAGGAGACCGCCGCGACGCCGCTCATGGGCTCCGGCCCGACGGTCGGGTCCGAGGACGAGGTCGCCGGCGTCATCGACGACTACAACGACCCGACGTCGGAGCTGGCGCAGTCCGACTGGGCGAAGGAGTTCTCGACCAGCCAGATCCCGATCGTGAACGCCGACGGCCCGGTCGGCGACGGCACGCAGGACAGGGCACCCGCCGGTTCCTGACCCGCACCACACTGCCTGGAGGCCCGACCCGCGTCACGTGGGTCGGGCCTCCGTCGCGTGGGTGGCCGCTCCGGCGGCCCCGCCGCCGCCCCGCCCCGCCCCGCCCGGCCCGGCCCCCCGCCCGGCCGCCCGGCGCCGAGCCTCGCCTGAGCGGACAGGTTGCGCCGTCGGAACGGCGGAACATGTCCGCCAGGCCGAGGCTCGGCGGCCGGCGGCCGGCGGCCGGCGGCCGGCCGCCGGGCCGGCGGCCAGCCGCTCGGCGGCATGCACGGCCCGCTGTCGCCTCGCCCCGCCTCGCCCGCCCCGCCCCGCCCCGCGGCTCGGCTCGGCGGGCGAGTTGCGCCGTCGGGACGGCGGAACCTGTCCGCCAGGCCGAGGCTCGGCGGCCGGCCGGCGCGGCCGGCGGCCGGCCCGGCGTCAGGCCGCCGGGCCGGCGGCCAGCCGCTCGGCGGCACGCACGAGCCGCTGCGTCACCGGGTGCTCGGGGCGGCCGAAGACCGCCTCGGCCGGACCGTGCTCCACGACCGAGCCCCGGTCGACGACCAGGACCTCGTCGGCCAGTCGCCGGACGGCCCGCAGGTCGTGCGACACGAAGACCATCGCCACGCCGGTGTCGTCGCGGAGCCGTTCGAGCAGACCGAGCACCGCGTCCTGCACGGTGGCGTCGAGGGCGGTGACCGGCTCGTCGAGGACCAGGACCTCCGGCTCGGTGGCCAGCGCCCGGGCGATCGCAAGCCGCTGCCGCTGCCCGCCGGACAGGGTGCGCGGCGACCGGGTCCGCACGGCCGGGTCCAGGTCGACCTGCCGCAGTGCGGCGTCGACGCGGTCACCCAGCGCACCGGTCGGCCGCCGTGCGCATCCGCCGCTCAGGGCGTCGGCGAGGACACGGTCGACGTCCCACCGTTCGTCGAACGTCGCGCCGGGGTCCTGGACGACCGCGGCCATCCGGTGTCGGCGTGCACGACGGTCGCGCTCGGGGAGCGGTGCCCACGCCTCGCCGTCGAGCGTGACCGTGCCGGCGTCGGGCGTCTCGAGCCCGAGGAGCATCCGCGCCACCGTCGTCTTGCCGGAGCCCGAGGCCCCGACCACACCGAGGACCCGGCCGGGCGCGACCTGCAGTGCGACGTCGGCGACCGCGGCGACACCCGGGTAGGACCGCTCGAGTCCCGTCGCGGCGAGCACCGGCAGCGCCGAGCGACCGGCCGCCGACGACGCGGACAGCCGACCCACAGGACCGGCAGTACCCGCGGCCGGCGTCGACCGGGCTGCACGCACCAGGGCCTGCGTGGCGGGGTGGACCGGGGCCTCCAGGACGGACGCCGTCGGACCGACTTCGACGATCCGGCCGGCGTCCATCACGGCGACCCGGTCCGCCCACCCCGCGACGAGCCCGAGGTCGTGCGTGACGACGAGCAGCCCGGTGCCCCGCTGCTGCGCGGCCCGCAGCTGTTCCATCACGCGGAGGGCGATGCCGGCGTCGAGGGCCGTGGTCGGTTCGTCCGCCACGAGCAGCCCTGGGCGGCCGATCGTGGCGGCGGCGATGAGGGCACGCTGACGCATCCCGCCCGACAGGGTGCCCGCGGTGCGGCCGTCGGTGGCGAGTGCGGGGTCGAGTCCGACGGCGTCGAGTTCGGCGCGGACCGCCTCGACGCGGTCGCGTGCCGACAGGTCGGTGTGCAGGCGGAGGGTGTCGGCGACCTCGCGCCCGACGGGACGCAGCGGGTCCAGGGCGCCCAGGGCCTCCTGGCCGACGTAGCCGACGTGACGTCCGCGCACGGCGCGCCACCGACGTTCCGACAGGCCACGGACGTCCTGGTCGGCGACGGCGAGCCGCTCGGCGGTGACGACGGCCCCGCTGGCGGACAGGCCGAGCGCAGCCCGGACCGTGACGGACTTGCCGGAGCCGGAGGCACCGACGAGGGCGACGCACTCGCCCGGCGCGACCCGGAGGGAGACGTCGGTGACGACTGGGACGCCGTCGATCGAGACGGAGAGGCCGGCGACCTCGAGGGCGCTGCCGTGGCCGCTCACCGCACGGCTCCGGCACGTCGCAGGGCCCGGCCGAGCACCGTGACGGCGGTCGCCAGGACCACGATCGCCAGGCCCGGGAACGTGCTCATCCACGGCGCGGTCGCCAGGTAGGTGCGACCGTCGGCGAGCATCGCGCCCCACTCCGGTGCCGGGGGCGGTGTCCCGACGCCGAGGTAGCTCAGCGCGGACGCCCACACCACGGCCTGACCGATGCCGAGCGTGCCGACGGCGACGACCGGCCAGAGCGCCGCCGGCAGCACGTGCCGGACGACGACGGTGGCGGGGGAGCGGCCGAGCAGGACCGCGGTCTCGACGACCTGCGACGACCGCGCGGTCCGGACCAGTCCGCGGACGATCCGGGCGTAGCCGGGGGCCGTGGCGAACCCGACCGCGAGCATCGCCGGCACCGGTCCGGGGCCGGTCACCGCGATGACGACGAGCGCGACGAGGAGCAGCGGCAGGGCGAAGGCGACCTCGGTCACACGCCCCACGACGGCGTCGACGACCCGACCGCCGAGCCCGGCGAGGACCCCGAGGACCACACCCGTCCCACCGCCGACGAGCGTGGCGACGACGCCGACCAGCAGCGACGCCCGCGTCCCGGCGACCACCCGTGCCAGGACGTCGCGCCCGGACTCGTCGGTGCCGAACGGGTGGCCCGCGCCGGGTGGCAGCAGCGCCTGGGACGGGTGCACCGCGAGCGGGTCGGCGCCACCGAGCAGCGCCGGCCACAGTGCCGCCACCACGGCGACCGCCACCACCACGGCCGCGACGGTCCCTGCCGGGCCGAGCGTCCCCCCACGGAATCGCTCGGACCGGCGTCCGGCGCGGACGCCGGGGTCCGGGGACGGCGTGCTGCCGGGCACGCTGTCGGTACTGCGGGGTCCGGCCGGGAGGCCCGGGTCGACGATCCCGCTCACCGCGCCACCGCCTCGTCCGACGTCACGCCACCGCGGCCCCGGTCGACGCGGCGGGCGCCCCGGTCGGTGCCGCGCGGGTCGACCACCCGCTCCACCAGGTCCGCCACGGCGAGCACCACCACGTACGCCGCCGCCGACACCAGGGCGATCCCGGCGACGAGGGGCATGTCCCGCTGCGTCACGGCGGTGACGAGCGCACGACCGATGCCGGGCAGCGCGAACACCGACTCGACGACCACGGCGCCGGACACCAGCGACCCGAAGGCCCAGGCGGACAGGGCGATGCCGGGCAGGGCCGCGTGCCGGAGCAGGTGCCGACCGAACAACCCCGCGCGGGACTCACCCCGACCCCGGGCCGCGAGCGCGAACGCCGATCGCTGCGCGTCCACCACGCCGTCACGGATCGTCTCGGCCAGGTACCCGGCGACCGGCACCGCGACGACGAGCACCGGCAGCACCCACCCGCGGACCGTCCCGTCGCTGACCGCGGGCACCCAGCCCAGGCTGCTGGCGAAGACGACGATGAGCACGCTGCCGAGCCAGAAGTGCGGCATCACGCTGGCGGTCACCGAGAGCCCGGTGGTGATGAGCGCCGCGATCCGGCCGCGCTGCGTCGACCACCACGCGGCGACGACCGCGAGCAGCCAGGCGACGACGAGCCCCGCGACCGCCAACGTCAGCGTCACCGGGAGTTCCTGCGCCAGGAGCGTCGACACCGGCGTGCGGAACGCGTAGGAGTCGCCGAGCTGCCCGGTCGCCAGGCGTCCGAGGAACACCGCGTACTGCACGAGCACCGGCCGGTCGAGACCGTACTCGTGGCGGACCTGGGCCACCGCCTCGGCCGAGGCCTGCGAGCCCGGACCGCCGAGGATCGCGAGTGCCGGGTCGCCGGGGATCAGGCGTATCGCGACGAACACGATCGTGGCGACCGCCCACAGGACCCCGACACCGCCCACGAGCCGGCGCACGACCCAACGCGCCCACCCGGCGGCCGGTGAGCGGCGGGACGGGAGTGAGCCGGGCCTCCCGGCCGTCAGCGGACTGCGCGCCACCGATCTGTGTGCCACCGGTCGGTCAGCGGGCCAGCCAGGCGGTCCCGAACCACGGCGTCGACACCGACGTGGTCGAGATGCCGTGCACGGCCGAGCGGTACAGGAAGTGGTTCTGCTGGTCGTAGAGCGGCAGGACGGTCCGGCTCTCGAGGATCGTCTTCTGTGCCTGTTCGACCAGGTCGGCGCGCTCGGCCGAGTCCGCGGTCTGCGCCGCCCGTTCGAGCAACCGGTCGAGCGCCGGGTCGTCGAGCTGGGCGAGGTTCGCGAAGTACCCGGACGGTGCCGGCGTGATCGACGCGGAGTCGTAGAGGATGCGCAGGACGTCCGGGCCGACCTTCGTGTACGGCGCACTCACGACGTCGTACTGGTTCTTCGCCAGGGCGGCGTACCAGCTGGACAGGTCGAGTTCCTCGAGCTTGACCGAGATGCCGACCTTCGCCTCGGAGGCCTGGATCTGCTGGAACAGGCTGCGCTCGGCCGGCACGGACTGGTTCGTCGAGACCGGGAACGTGACGGTGAGGGGCTTGCCGTCCTTCTCGCGGACGCCGTCGCCGTTCTCCTTCCAGCCCGCTGCGTCGAGCAGACGCTCGGCCTCCGACGGGTCGTACCCGAAGAGCGCCTCGTCCGAGTACGACGTCGGCTCGACGCTCGACAGCACCGAGTACGAGCGCTTCGCGGTGCCGAGGAAGAGCGACTTGAGTCCGGGGTCGATCTCGGCCGCGGCGATGAAGGCCTTGCGGACGGACTCGTCCTGGAACACCCCGTGCCCGGAGTTCAGCTCGAGCCGGTTCGACGCGCCGGGGCGGGGTGCGTCGAGGTCGCGGATGGCGGCCTTCGACGACGCTGCCCGGAGCTGGTCGGGCTGCGCGTTGTCGATGACGTCGACCTGCCCGGACTGCAGCGCCGCGTAGCGGGAGGTCGAGTCCGGCAGGAAGCGCCAGGTCAGCCCGTCGAGCCGGGGCTTCGTGGTCGAGCCGCCGAGCGGTGTGTAGTCGGCGTTCTTCGTCAGGGTGACGCGGTCACCGTGCTTCCAGTCGGTGACCCGGAACGGGCCGGTGCCGACGGGGGACTCGCAGTTCGTGGCCTGCTTGCGCTGCAGGGCCTTCGGCGACTCCATGCCGACCCAGGGCTGCGAGAACGACTCGAGCAGCGCGGCGTCCGGGCGGCTCAGCGACAGGGTGACCGTGCGGTCGTCGGTGGCCGAGGCCTTCGTGATCGACTGCAGTGCGAGGTACCCGGTGCTCGACGCGGTCGCCGGGTCCTGCACGTGCTCGATGTTCGCCACGACGGCGGCGGCGTCGAACGGGGTGCCGTCGGTGAACGTCACGTCGTCGCGGAGCGTGAAGGTGAGCGTCTTGCCGTCGTTGCTCGTGGTCCACTTCGTGGCGAGCTCGGGCGTCGGCTCGCCGTCGTGGAGCCCGACCAGCTCCTCGACGTACTGCGTCGCCAGGAGCGCCTGCGGGTAGTTGCCGCCGACGTGCGGGTCCAGGCAGGTCGGTTCGGCGTCACCGGACGCGTACGTCAGCGTGCCGCCGCGCACCGGGGTGCTGCTGTCGCCGGGGGCGCCACCGCCGGAGCAGGCGGCGACGGCCAGGAGGACCGTGGCCGCGCTGGCGACGCCGGTCACGATGCGCCGCAGCGCCGGGGTTTTCTGTACTGGGTCCAAGATCATGGCTCGACGAGTCTAGCGGTTTACTGAGGGCATGGACGCACCCACCCGACGAGGCGGTCGACCGCGCCGATCGAGCGCCGAGGTGCTCGCGGACGCCGCTGCCGAGCTCTTCCTCGAGCAGGGCTACACGAAGACCACGGTCGACCACATCGCCGCCCGGGCCGGGGTCAGTCGCGCCACCTTCTTCAACTACTTCGCCGCGAAGTCGGACGTCATGTGGCTCGACCTGGACGCCGCCGTGGCCGACCTGCCGCAGCACCTGGCGACCTCCACCGAATCGAGCGCCGTCCGCGCGGTCGAGGACGCCCTGCTCGCCGCCGCCCGCGCCCACGACCCGGACCGGGTGCCGTGGGCGATCGCACAGGCCGAGGTGATGGACGTCGGCGCCGAACTCGTCGCGAGCGTCGCCACCCGGGTCACCGCGCAGCACCAGGCCGTCGCGTCCTTCGTGGCCGGACGGACCGGTGAGCACCCGGGGTCGCTCTGGCCGCAGACCGTGGCGGGCTCGATGCTCGGTGCGGCGGCTGCGGCGTTCGGGGTCTGGGTGACGGACGGCGTCGGTCGGCGTCCGCTCGTCGAGTACGTCGGCGCCGCGTTGACGCCAGTCGTGGCGGGGCTCGACGCGCGCTGACCCGGGGCCGCTCCGCTGGTAGGTTCTGGATGCGCCGTCCGAGGGGGACGGGCACCGAATCCAGGGGGAACCGTGTCCGACACACCCGATCAGCAGCCGTCGTCGTCCGCAGCGGGTGGCCCCGACCCGGAGCGTCACGAGGGCGACGCCACGCCGGCGCCGCAGTACCCGGCGCAGGCGCCGCAGGACGCTGCTGCACCGGCGCCGGAGTACCCGGCGCAGCAGCCGCCGCCGCAGCAGCCGCCGCAGTACCCGGCCGGCCAGGCACCGCAGTTCCCCGGCCAGGCACCCCAGTTCCCGTCGCAGGCACCCCAGGTCCCGGGCCAGGCACCGCAGTTCCCGGCACAGCCCGGCCAGTACGGCGCTCAGCAGCCCCAGCAGCCCCCGCAGTACGGCGCCCAGCAGCCGCCCCAGTTCGGTGGGCAGCCCCCGCAGGACCCCGCCGGTCCCGGGGGCCAGCAGCCGTGGCAGGGTGCCGGCGCGCCGATGGTGCAGCCCGGCGGAGCCGCAGCGTACGGCGGTCGCCCGCAGCCCCACCGCGGCCGTCGGGTCCTGGTGGCCGTCGTCGGCATCGTGGCGTTCCTCGTCGCGGGCGCCCTGGTGCGCTGGGGCCTGTCCTCGTTCGGTGGCCCGTCGAAGCAGGAGCTCGTCGACGAGGGCGTCAAGAAGATCACCGAGCAGACGACCTTCCCGAAGCAGGTCGACTCGATCACCACGTGGACCGGGGTCGACGCCGAGGACGACGCGATCCACTACCGCTACAGCGTCGCCGCCGACCCGACCGCGATCTCCGAGCGGGCGATCCGCAGCTCGGTGCTGTCGAACCTCTGCTCGACGCCGGCGACGCGGGACATCCTCGAGGAGGACATCGCGATGCGGTACTCCTACGTCTTCACGGGGTCGGACAAGACCGTCGACCTCGAGTTCACCGACGCCGACTGCTGACCGGTGCGGGCGGGCACACGCCCGCCCGCACCGGTCAGCCCCGGAGCGTCCCGGCCCCGCCGGACGCGACGTCCTCGACGGTCCCGTCCTTGACGACCTCGGGGATGTCGTTCCCCGTCGGCACGAGCACGGCCGCACCCGGCACGGACAACGTGAGCACGGCCTCCTCGACGTACTGGCTGTCCTCGAGCGACTGCTCGATCCTCCGGAGCCGACCGGCGACGTGCTCCTCGGTGTCGTTGCCGACCAGGTCGACCGCGGCCACCAGGTAGACCCGCGACGGCCCGACGAACTCCAGGTGCAGGTAGCTGACGCTCTCGACCTGGTCGCGGGCGAGCAGCTCGACGAGCACCGCGTCCTCGAGCTCCGGCGAGGTGGCCTCGCCGAGCAGGAACCGGCGGTTGCGGTCGATCAACACGATCGCGACGACACCGAGCAGCAGGCCGACCGCGATCGACCCGATGGCGTCGAACACGGCCAGTCCGGTGACCTGGTGCAGGAAGACGCCGAGGAACGCGATCACCAGGCCGACGAGCGCGGCGGCGTCCTCGGCGAAGACCGCACGGAGCGTCGGGTTCGACGACTGCAGCACGTGCCGGAGGACCGGCACCCGGCGCTTCGTCGCCGCACCGTGCGCCTGGCGGAACGCCTGCAGGAAGCTCGTGCCCTCGAGCAGGAACGACACCCCGAGCACGATGTAGTTGAGCATGACGTCCTCGGCCGGTCCGGTGTCGCCGAGCTCGGTGATGCCGTGGTAGATCGACACGATCGCGCCGGCGGTGAAGAGCCCGAACGCGGCGAACATCGACCAGATGTAGGTCTCGCGGCCGTAGCCGAGCGGGTGTCGGACGTCGCGCTTCCGGGCGCCCCGGCGTTCCGCGATGAGCAGGAAGACCTCGTTGCCGGTGTCGGCCCACGAGTGCGCGGCCTCGGCCACCATCGAGGCCGATCCGGTGAGCATCGCGGCGACGGACTTCGCGATCGCGACGAGCAGGTTCGCGCCGAACGCGATGAGGACGGTGAGCAGGGACTCCGGCTTCTGGTCCGAGCTGGAGGACGAGGCGTCCGGAGTGGTCTCCGGAGCCTCGGATGACGTCGACGAGGGCATCGCTCCAGCATGCTCCGTCCGGTAGACTCGGGTACCACAGGCATCGATCCGGCCATCACCGGGGAGTCATCCGGAAGAACGCGGCACCCGACGGGGGCCGTCAGTAGAACCGGACGGGTTCGGGACCGTCACCATCCCCGACGCAGAGTGGTCACGAACAGGCGGTCGCGCCGGTCCGAGGCAAGCGAGGTGGTACCGCGGAGCGCAGGCTCCGTCCTCGTGGTCCAGTTCCACCGACCTCCAGGAGCCATCCGGTGCGTTACCCCCTGAACCGCGATCCCGCGAACGACCCGTCGTCGAACGGTGCGGACGGTGTCTCCCCGTCCCCGTCCTTCCCCGCGGTCGAGGACGGCATCCTCGCCTTCTGGAAGGGCGACGACACGTTCCGCGCCTCGATCGCGCAGCGCGAGGGCGCCGACGAGTGGACCTTCTACGACGGCCCGCCGTTCGCCAACGGCCTGCCGCACTACGGGCACCTGCTGACCGGCTACGCCAAGGACGTCTTCCCGCGCTACCAGACCATGCGCGGCAAGCAGGTGCACCGCCGCTTCGGCTGGGACACGCACGGCCTGCCCGCCGAACTCGAGGCGATGCGCCAGCTCGGCATCACCGAGAAGCACGAGATCGACGCCATGGGCATCGACGTCTTCAACGCGGCCGCCCGGAAGTCCGTGCTGCAGTACACCGACGAGTGGCAGCAGTACGTCACCCGGCAGGCGCGCTGGGTCGACTTCGAGGACGACTACAAGACCCTCGACGTCACCTTCATGGAGAGCGTCCTCTGGGCGTGGAAGAGCCTGTGGGACAAGGGCCTGGCGTACGAGGGCTTCCGCGTCCTGCCGTACTGCTGGAACGACCAGACCCCGCTGTCGAACCACGAGCTGCGCATGGACGACGACGTCTACAAGATGCGTCAGGACCAGTCCGTCACGGTCGCGTTCCCGCTGACGGGTGCCCGTGCGGACGCGCTCGGCCTGACCGGCGTCCGCGCCCTCGCCTGGACGACGACGCCGTGGACGCTGCCGACGAACGCCGCGCTCGCGGTCGGTCCGGAGATCGCCTACGCGGTCGTGCCGGCCGGGCCGGGAGGCGCGGCGGACGGTGGTAGCGCCGGTTCCGACTCGACTCTGCCCGCCCACTACCTGCTCGCCGCCGACACGGTGGCCGCGCACGCGAAGGACCTCGGGTACGAGTCCGCCGAGGCAGCAGTCGAGGCCGTCACCCGCACGATCGCGGGCCGGGAGCTCGACGGCGTCACCTACGAGCGCCTGTTCGACTTCCTGGCGGAGACCGAGGGCATGGAGAACGCCTGGACGATCCTGGTCGCCGAGTACGTCGAGACCGGTGAGGGCACCGGCATCGTCCACCAGGCCCCGGCCTACGGTGCCGACGACCAGGAGGTCTGCGCGGCCGCGGGCATCCCCGTGGTGCTCTCGCTCGACGACGGCGGGGTGTTCACGTCCCAGTTCGGCGAGGTCGCCGGCATGCTCTGGTCGGACGCGAACAAGCCGCTGACGAAGGCCGTGCGCGACGCCGGACGACTGCTCCGCCAGGCGTCCTACGAGCACAGCTACCCGCACTGCTGGCGCTGCCGCAAGCCCCTCATCTACAAGGCCGTCTCGTCGTGGTTCGTCCGCGTCACCGAGATCCGCGACCGCATGGGCGAGCTGAACCAGGACATCACCTGGGTGCCGGACAACGTGAAGGACGGCCAGTTCGGCAAGTGGGTCGGGAACGCCATCGACTGGTCGGTCTCCCGCAACCGGTACTTCGGCACGCCGATCCCGGTGTGGCAGTCCGACGACCCGGCGTACCCGCGCCAGGACGTCTACGGGTCGCTCGAGGAGATCGAGCGCGACTTCGGCCGCCTGCCGCTGAACGCCGAGGGGCAGGTCGACCTGCACCGGCCGTTCATCGACGACCTGACGCGCCCGAACCCCGACGACCCCACGGGGAACTCGACGATGCGCCGGATCACCGACGTGTTCGACGTCTGGTTCGACTCCGGGTCGATGCCGTACGCCCAGGTGCACTACCCGTTCGAGAACGCCGAGTGGTTCGACAGCCACAGCCCGGCCGACTTCATCGTCGAGTACATCGGGCAGACGCGTGGCTGGTTCTACGTCATGCACGTGCTGTCGACGGCGCTGTTCGACCGTCCGGCGTTCACGAACGTCATCAGCCACGGCATCGTGCTGGGCTCCGACGGCCAGAAGATGTCGAAGAGCCTGCGGAACTACCCGGACGTCTCCGAGGTCTTCGACCGCGACGGCGCCGACGCGATGCGCTGGTTCCTGATGTCCTCGTCGGTGATCCGCGGCGGCAACCTCGTCGTCACCGAGGAGGGGATCCGCCAGGGCGTCCGTGAGTTCCTGCTGCCGTTCTGGTCGACGTACTACTTCTTCACGCTGTACTCGAACGCGTCCGGGGCCGACGGCTACCAGGCGTCGCGCCGCACGGACAGCACCGACGTACTCGACCGGTACCTGCTCGCCAAGACCCGGGTGCTCGTCGCCGACGTCACGACGCACCTCGACGCGCTCGACACCCCGCTGGCCGCCCAGGCTGTCCGCGACTTCGCCGACGTGCTCACCAACTGGTACGTCCGCCGATCCCGCGACAAGTTCTGGGCCGGTGCGCAGTCCGCCCCGGAGGCCCGTGCCGCGTTCGACACGCTGTTCACGGTCCTCGAGACACTCGCCCGGGTGGCGGCGCCGCTGGCGCCGCTCGTCACAGAGGAGGTCTGGAAGGGCCTGACCGGCGACCGCAGCGTGCACCTGACCGACTGGCCGGACGCCGCCGAGTTCCCGGCGGACGACGCCCTCGTCCAGGCGATGGACCGGGTGCGGGAGGTCGCGTCGAAGGGCCTCGCGCTCCGGAAGTCGACCGGCAAGCGGGTCCGCCTGCCGTTGGCGACCCTGACGCTCGTCGTGCCGGACCCCGCCGCCGTCGAGCCGTTCGCGGACATCCTCCGCGACGAGCTCAACGTGAAGCGGGTGGTGCTCGAGGAGCAGGCCGAGGAGTCGTTGGCGCAGTACGGCATCGAGCGGAAGCTCACCGTCAACGCCCGTGCCGCCGGCCCGCGCATCGGCAAGGCCGTGCAGCAGGTGATCCCGGCCGCCAAGAAGGGCGACTGGGTGGCGACCGACACCGGCGTCACCGTCGGCGGCATCGACCTGGTCGAGGGCGAGTACACGCTCGACCTGACCGTGGCGGACGCCGCGACGGCCGTGGCGTTCCTCGACGGCGGCGGCTTCGTCGTCCTCGACACCGTCACGACGCCGGAGCTCGAGGCCGAGGGCCTGGCCCGCGACGTCGTCCGCGCCGTGCAGCAGGCCCGCCGTGACGCCGGACTCGACGTCGGCGACCGCATCACCCTGACGCTCCGGGTCTCGACCGCCGCCGCCGACGCGGTCCGGGCGCACGACCAGCTGATCGCCGGGGAGACCCTGGCGACGACGATCGACGTCGTCGCGACCGACTTCGCCGCGGACGACTCCGCGACCGAGGTCGGCGACGACGCGAAGGTGTCCGTGGAGGTGGCACGCGCATGAGCGAGAGCAACGAGTACGACGCGCACGACGACGACACGGACGACATCGCCCCCGACGGCATCGAGATCCCGGTCGGCCCGGCCGGCGACACCGCGCCCGGCGACGCCCTGCCCTACGGCGGTGACGACGACGAGGTCCAGCGCGTCGAGGCCGCCCTGTACGCCCGGGTCGGCGAGCAGGCACCGGAACGCCGGCTGACCGCGACCCGCCGTGCCGTCGAGCTCCTCGGCGACCCGCACCTGGCGTACCCGGTCATCCACATCACGGGCACGAACGGCAAGACGTCCACGGCCCGGATGACCGAGAGCATCGTCCGCGCCCACGGCCTGCGCACCGGCCTGATGACGAGCCCGCACCTGGTGTCCATCCGGGAACGCATCGTCATCGACGGCGAGCCCATCGAGCCGAGCCGCTTCGTCGAGAACTGGGACGACATCACCCCGATCCTCGAGATCACCGACGCCGAGCTCACCGCGAAGGGCGAGCTGCCGCTGACGTTCTTCGAGGCGCTGACCGTCCTGGCCCTGGCGTGCTTCGCCGAGGCACCGGTCGACGTCGCCGTGATCGAGGTCGGCATGGGCGGCGAGTGGGACTCCACCAACGTCGTGCAGAGCCAGGTGCAGGTCTTCACCCCGATCGCCATCGACCACGCGAAGCAGCTCGGCAACACCGTCGCCGAGATCGCGCGCACGAAGTCGGGCATCGTGAAGCCGTCCTCGTCGGTGGTGTCGAGCGCGCAGACGCCCGAGGCCCTCGCCGAACTCGAGCGGGCCGCCGAACTCACCGAGTCGACCCTCGCGGTCGAGGGAACGGCGTTCGGGGTCACCAGCGACACCCCGGCCGTCGGCGGGCAGCTCGTCAGCGTGCAGGGCATCGCCGGCACCTACGACGACCTGTTCGTGCCGCTGTTCGGCGCCCACCAGGCCCACAACGCGGCCGTCGCGATCGCCGCGGTCGAGTCGTTCCTCGGTCGGGGCAGCCAGGCGCTCGACGAGGACGTCCTCAGCGAAGGGCTCGCGAACGCCACGAGCCCGGGTCGGCTGCAGCCGATCGCGACCGGGCCGACCGTCGTGGTCGACGCGGCGCACAACCCGCACGGCGCGAAGGCCCTGGCCGACGCGCTGCCGGTGGCGTTCCCCTCCGACCACGTCGTGGGCGTCGTCGGGATCCTCCGCGACAAGGACGCCCGCGGATTCGTCCGCGCCCTGAAGGACACCGTCGCGACGTTCGTGGTGACGCAGCCGCCGGGGGAGCGGGCGCTCGACGCCGACGAGTTCGCCCGGGTCGTCGTCGACGAGGTCGGCAACGACCGGGTCGTCGTCGAGCCGTCGCTCGCCGGGGCCCTGCAGGAGGCCCGAGACCTGGCCGACGACGCCGACGCCGAGGACGCGATGGTCCTGGTCGCCGGCTCGATCGTCATGGTCGGCGCCGTGATGGAACTCGTGCACCGGGAAGGCGGGACGAAGTGACGGACGCGGGACGGGCCTCCCGGCCGCCGCGCGCACCCCGGACGCGCCGTCCGCGTCGCGACCGCGGGGCCCGCGAGAGCCTGCTGTCGATCACCCTGGTGCTCGAGGCGATCATGTTCTTCTTCCCGATGCTCGTCGTCTTCGGCAAGCACACCCTGCCGGCCGGGCTGGCCTTCGGGGGTGGGATCGCGGCGATCGTGATCCTGGCCCTGGCGTCCCGCCTGACCGGTTCCCGCGCCGGTGTATGGTTCGGATGGCTGCTGCAGGCGGCCATCCTCGCCACCGGGTTCATCGAGCCCTTCATGGTCGCGGTGGGCGTGGTGTTCCTGGCGCTGTGGGTGTTCTGCTTCGTCAAGGGCGGTCAGCTCGACCGCCAGAACGCCGCCCGCCGAGCCGCACTCGGCGAGGAATGACCCACCACCACCCCCGAACCGCAGGGAGTCCCGCTGTGTCCGAACTCGAAGAGACCCTCGTCCTCGTCAAGCCCGACGGCGTCGCCCGCCAGCTCACCGGTGAGATCCTCCGCCGGATCGAGGCCAAGGGCTACGAGATCGTCGACCTGAAGATGCTGACCGCGCCGCGCGACCTGCTCGACAGCCACTACGAGGAGCACCAGGGCAAGCCGTTCTTCGAGCCGCTCGTCGAGTTCATGCAGTCCGGTCCGGTCGTCGCCGTCCGTGTTGCGGGCAACGGCGTCATCGCCGGGTTCCGCTCGCTCGCCGGCACCACCGACCCGACCTCGGCTGCGCCGGGCACGATCCGTGGTGACCTGGGTCGCGACTGGGGCCTCAAGGTCCAGCAGAACCTGGTGCACGGCTCCGACTCCACCGAGTCCGCCACGCGTGAGCTCGGTCTCTGGTTCGCCTGAGCCGAGCTGCTCCGGCTGAGCCGAGCCGCGACGAGGAAGGCCCCCGCACTCTCGAGTGCGGGGGCCTTCCTCGTTGCGCCGGTGGCTCCTTGGCCGGTGGCTACTTGCTCGAGCCGCCGTGCTGCTCGACGAACGTGGCGAAGGAGCTGGTGTCACTCCACGCGGTGGTGTTGTCGGCGTTGTACTGCTTGCCGTTCACGATCACCGTGGGCGTGCCCGTGAGCTTGGGGACGTCGGAGTTGGCGAGCGGCTGGGTCAGGACGCGGTTCGTGGCGTCAGCGACCCAACCGGCGAACTTCTGGTCGGTGATGCACGACTGCACCTTCGCGTTCGTCGCGCCGGCCTTCTTCGCGATGTCGGCGAGCTTGTCGTTCGTCAGACCGCGGGTGTTCTCCGACGGCTGGTTCGCGTAGAAGGCGGTGTTGACGTCGAGGAAGGCGTCGGGGTCGTAGTTCGCGACACAGGCGGCTGCCGCAGCGGCACGAGTGGAGTACTTGGAGCCGAGCGAGGAACGGTCGAGCAGGTTGAAGGGGTGTACCTCGAGGGTGGCGGTGCCGTCCTTGACCCACTGCTTGATCTGGGTCATGTTGCCGGTCTCGAACTGGTTGCAGACGGGGCACATGTAGTCCTCGTACAGGGTGATGTTCGCGACCGAGTCGTCCTGCTTCGTCGCTGTCGGCTTGCCGCCCTCGGGGATGGCCTTCGTCTCGACGGGGACGATCTTGCCGCTCTTGCCCGTGAGCAGGATGCCGTCGCTCGCCATGTTCTTCGGTCCGGGCCCGACGGGCTGGATCGAGTTCGCGACCACGAGCACGACGATCGCCACGACCGCCAGGGCGCCGACGATGATGCCGCTGATCAGGAACGTCTTGTTCCGACGTCGGCGGGCCTGCTCCTTCTGGCGGGCCTCGCGGGCACGCTCGCGCGCGGCGTTGCGGCGCGCCTTCTTGCTCTCGTTGTCGCTCATCGGGATCGAGCGTAACGGCTCCGACCGCCGGGACCGGGTCGCTGCGCTGGGAAGACCCCAGGAATCAGGTGACACGTCACCGCGACGTGACCCTGCCGTGTTGCTGCCGAGCGGTCAGAGCGTTGTCAGGACGTTCGGGAACTCGACCAAGATCACCACGGCGATGAACAGGTAGTTCGCGAGCGGGAAGGCCCAGCAGAACGGCAGGAGCGCGCGGCCGACCCGACGTGCCCGGGCGCCGAACGGCAGGTTGCCCTTCGCGAGGTTCCAGATCGTGAACAGCCAGAAGAGTGGGATGGTCATCGCCCAGACGAGCATGCACCAGGGGCACAGGTACCCGATGAACCAGACGGTCTGCGTGAAGAGCCAGGTGACGAAGACCCAGGCCAGGAAGAGTCCGGAGTTGAACAGTGTCCAGAACCACTTCGTGCCGCGGAAGCCCGCCAGCAACACGACCCCGACGGCGATGGGAGCGACGAACCCCATGAGCCCGAGCAGTGGGTTGGGGAAGCCGAACAGATGTCCCTGCGCACTGGCCATCACGTTCGAGCAGTTCACGAACGGGCTGACGTCGCACGTCAGCACCTTCTTCGGGTTCTCGTACTTCGCGAACTCGTCCAGCACCAGGTTGAAGGCGGCGAAGAGCCCGACGGCGCCCGTCACGATCAGCAGGATCGCGACGGCGACCGGACGGCGGGGAGCAGTAGTCGTCGAACTCACGGCGTCATCTTCGCACGGGCCTCCCGACGTTCTCCGTGACCGCGTGCGATGATGGGTGCGTCACCCGGCCGATCCGGGTGACGACGAGAACTTGCCGGGCCACCGCCCGGACGTGATGGTGTTGTGACAGAGCACCGTGACCGGACGACGCGTCACCTCCGACGCCGAGCCGCCGTGAGCCGGGTGCCCACGACGACCGGGCGCGGACGAGAAGCCGATCGGTCACTGACAGCAGCGAGCGCGGGGGCGGAGTCGCCGCCCGCACCGATACGAGAGAGTTCCCGCCACCCTCGCGGGTGAGTGCGGGGTCGAGGAGTGCACCAGTCCATGGTGGAGCAGAACGAGAACCAGAACCAGAACACCGACGACGCGCCGAAGCGCCGGACCCGCCTGTTCGGCGGCCGTCGCGCCCGGTCCGGCGGCCTGGAGGCCCGTGACCCGTCCGACACGTCGACCGACGCCGTCGAGACGGTCGGCTCGGACGCGGCCGACGTGGCCCCCACTCCGACCGCGGACGCGGTCGACGTCGCCGAGGCGCTCGACGCCTCCGACGGCGCCGACGTGACGGACACCGCGGACGTCACCGACACGGCCGAGGCGGACGTCGAGGCAACCCCGGCCGAGTCGACGTCGGTCGACGCCGCGACCGTGGAGGTCGTCGTCGACACCACCTCGGGCGCGGGCACCGCGCCGGAGGACGTCAGCACCCTGACGGGCGACATCCCGGTCATCGACCAGGGCGCGGACCAGGGCGAGGCCACGCCGGCCGAGGCCACGGACGCCGCACCGACGACGGACGTGACCGACGCGTCGGACGCGGGACGGGCCTCCCGTCCGGAGGAGCCGACCGCACCGGCACCCGCCGAGCCGTTCGTCCCGAAGGCGACCAGCACGCTCAGCCTGATCTTCCACGCCCCGGTCCTGCCGGAGCTGCCCGCCCGCCCCGAGCGCGACCACGACCACGACCGTGACCGCGGCGACCGGTACGACCGTGCTGACCGGAACGAGCGTTCCGGCCGTGGCTCCCGGTCTGGTCGGAGCGACCGGTACGACCGTTCGGACCGGTTCGACCGCGACGACCGCGATGACCGGGACGACCGTCCGGAGCGCGACGAGCGCACCGACCGGGTCGAGCGTTCCGACCGAGCCGACCGCTGGGACGACGAGGACCGCGAGGAGCAGGGCGGCAGCCGTCGCCGCACCCGCCGCCGGGGGAGCAGCAGCGACCGCGAGCAGGCCGAACCGCGCCGGCGCGAGCCGGAGCTCATCACCGAGCCGCAGCGCATCAAGGGCTCCACGCGGCTCGAGGCGAAGAAGCAGCGCCGCCGTGACGGCCGTGACGCCGGACGCCGCCGCCAGGTCGTGACCGAGGACGAGTTCCTCGCCCGCCGCGAGAGCGTCGACCGCCAGATGATCGTTCGCTCGAGCTCCTCGACCATCGAGATCGGCGTGCTCGAGGACAACGTCCTCGCCGAGCACTACGTCACGAAGTCGCAGAACGTGTCGCTGATCGGCAACGTCTACCTCGGCAAGGTGCAGAACGTCCTGCCGTCGATGGAGGCCGCCTTCGTCGACATCGGTCGCGGGCGCAACGCCGTCCTGTACGCCGGCGAGGTCGACTGGAACTCCGTCGACACCAGCCACGGCCGCCGCATCGAGGCCGCGCTGAAGCCGGGCGACAAGGTCCTCGTGCAGGTCACGAAGGACCCGGTCGGCCACAAGGGTGCCCGTCTGACCAGCCAGGTGTCCCTGCCGGGCCGCTACCTGGTCTACGTGCCGAACGGCTCGATGAACGGGATCTCCCGCAAGCTGCCGGACACCGAGCGTGCCCGCCTCAAGAAGATCCTCAAGGAGGTCCTCCCCGAGCACGCGGGCGTCATCGTGCGCACCGCGGCCGAGGGCGCCACCGAGGACCAGCTGACCCGCGACGTGCAGCGCCTCACCAGCCAGTGGGAGGCCATCGAGAAGAAGGTCCAGAGCGGCCAGGCCCCGGTCATGCTGCACTCGGAGCCCGACCTGCTCGTCAAGATCGTCCGTGACGTCTTCAACGAGGACTTCACCAAGCTCATCATCGACGGCGAGTCCGCCCGCGAGACGATCGACGAGTACCTGTCGGCCGTCGCGCCGGACCTCAAGGACCGGGTCGAGCTCTACCAGGGCCCGGACTCGTTCGAGGAGCACCGGATCAACGAGCAGATCGAGAAGGCGCTCGACCGCAAGGTCTGGCTGCCCTCCGGTGGCTCGCTCGTGATCGACCGCACCGAGGCCATGACGGTCGTCGACGTGAACACCGGCAAGTTCGTCGGCTCCGGGGGCAACCTCGAGGAGACGGTCACGAAGAACAACCTCGAGGCCGCCGAGGAGCTCGTCCGGCAGCTGCGTCTGCGCGACATCGGCGGCATCATCGTCGTCGACTTCATCGACATGGTGCTCGAGGAGAACCGGGACCTCGTGCTCCGCCGTCTCATGGAGTGCCTGAGCCGCGACCGGACCAAGCACCAGGTGGCCGAGGTCACCTCGCTCGGTCTCGTGCAGATGACCCGCAAGAAGATCGGTGTCGGCCTGCGCGAGTCGCTCGACGAGGTCAACGCCAAGGTCAACGACAACAACGCCGACCCCGGCCCGACCAAGGGCCGTCGCAAGCCCCGCGGTGGCAACGGCAACGGCGGCACGAACGGCAACGCCCCCGCGGCCGAGCCGAAGTCGTCGCAGGCGCACCAGATCACCGACGACGTGAAGCACGCGCTGTCCCGGATCGCCGCGTCGACGATCCCGCACGAGGAGTCCGACGTGCCGGTCACCGGCATCGCCGGGGCCGTCGCGCCGGTCACGGCCACCTCTCCGACCTCGCCGGTCGCCCCGGCGGCCGAGGCACCCAGCGAGTCGACCGGTGGTTCGAAGCGTCGTCGTCGGCGCGGCAGCCGTGCCGGTGATGCGCAGCAGGCGTCGAGCGACGCGCAGCAGGGGTCGAACGATGCCCAGCAGTCGTCGAACGCCGCGCAGCAGCCGTCGACGGGTGCGCAGAGGGCGTCCGCTGACCGGCAGCACGCGCCGCTCGAGACGCCCGCTCCGGAGGCGGTGCTCCCGGCCACGACGACCGGTGTGCACACCCGGTCCGCACGGTCGGAGTCCGCACCGGCGCAGGCCGCTCCCGTCGTGGAGCAGCACGCCGCCGACGCAGCGCCGAAGGAGCGCCCCGCCGGTCGACGTCGGGCCAGCTCGTCGGCCACGGTCACGCCGGCCGACACCACCGTCGCCATCCTGGACATCCCGGTCGGGGTCGCCAAGCGCGAACCGCGTCGGGTGAGCGAGGAAGCGGCCGAGTCCCTCCTGGACTCGGTGCTGCAGGCGCTGCCGGAGCCGAAGCAGCCCGGTCAGGGGCGTGCGCGGTCGCGTCGCGTCTCCTCGGGCAGCATCAGCGCCCCGGCGGACCCGACGCCCACCGAGGGCGACGGCACCGTCATCCTCGGGCAGTGATGTGACGGACGAGCAACGTCCGGCTGGTCGTGGCCCGGTTCCGGGTCGCGACCAGCCCGGAGCCGGCTGGGGTGCGGTGCCGCCGCGCGCGGTGCCCCAGCCGGGCACGTCCGGACACGGCCCGACCGGGTCCGGCGCGGGCCGCACGCCCGTCGTGGTGCCCGGGGTGTCGACCCTGGCCACGACCGGTGCCGCCCTCGCGGTGGTCAGCGTCGTGTTGATCGAGTTCACGGCCGGCCTGATCGGTCTGCTCGGCACGAGCACGATCGTCGGGCCGTTCCGGAGCCACGGCGGCACGAGCCTCGTCGACGCCTTCGTGCAGACCGTCTTCGTCGCACGCGTCCCCTACTACCTGGCGGCCTTCCTGGCGCTGACGTTCCTGGTGCCCGTGGTCCCGCGCACACCGCTGCCCGTCGTGCTCCTGCGCGCCGTCCTGGCGGGCGCAGCGGGCACGGTGGCACTCGCCCTGGTCGGCATCGTCAGCGGGACGTACGACGCCGTCCGACAGGGGAACGCGGGGCAGGGGCTCGGCGGACTGCTCGTCCACGTCGTCACCACGCCGTTGCAGCTCGGGCTGCCGATGACCCTGATGCTCGTCGGCTCGGCGACGGCCGCGTGGCTGTGGCTCGGACGGCATCCGCGCTGAGCTCCGGCCAGCCCGACGACGGCGTGCGACACGCCGGTCCGGGTGTCGGCGGCGACCGTTCCGTCCGTCGCGTCGGCGGCGGTCAGCCGTCCGTCCGGGCAGCCGTCCGCTTGTCGCGCTGCGGGACCCGCAGGCCGCTGGCGATGAGGCGCAGCACCAGTTCCCGCCCGGTCACGGCCGAGGCCCCGGTGGCCACCAGTTCGGCGTACCGGTCCTGCGGCACGTCGTAGTGGTCGTGGTCGAACGCACGCCGCGAGATCCCCGCCCGGTCGGCGAAGGCGTGCAGTTCGTCGTAGGATGAGTCACTGACCAGGTGTGACCAGAGCGTGTCGTGCGCGGGCCAGGCCGGGGGATCGATCAACACGGTCATCCCTCGATCGTACGCGTGTCGGCGTTTGACCCGCCTGGTCGGATCGAGTATTCTCGATCCCTGGTGTCAGCGGGCCGTTCTGCCTGCGTCGCCGATCGTCCCGGGGTCACTCAGGACGCTCGCGCAGAAGTGGGCACCCGAGACTTCCCTCAAGCAGAGTTACGTAAGGATTCCACGTGGTTTACGCAGTAGTGCGCGCCGGCGGCCGTCAGGAGAAGGTCGAGGTCGGCTCGATCCTCACCATCGACCGCATCAAGGCCGACGACAATGGCAACATCGACCTCGCGCCGGTGCTCCTCGTGGACGGGGACAAGATCACCTCCGCCGCGTCCGAGCTCGCGAACGTGACGGTCACCGCCGAGGTCCTGGCCGACCTCCGCGGCCCGAAGGTCGTCATCCAGAAGTTCAAGAACAAGACCGGTTACAAGAAGCGCCAGGGCTTCCGCGCGGACCTCACGCGCGTCAAGGTCACCAAGATCGCATAGGCGGGAGCACAGACATGGCACACAAGAAGGGTGCGAGTTCCACTCGCAACGGTCGCGACTCGAACGCTCAGCGCCTCGGCGTGAAGCGCTTCGGTGGCGAGGTCGTCAACGCCGGTGAGATCATCATCCGCCAGCGCGGAACGCACTTCCACCCGGGCGCCAACGTCGGCCGCGGTGGCGACGACACGCTGTTCGCCCTCTCGGCCGGTGCGGTCGAGTTCGGTACCAAGGGTGGCCGCAAGGTCATCAACATCGTCAACGCGTAGTCGCTGACGACGAGCTTCACCGGGAGGGGCAGGCCACGCGCCTGCTCCTCCCTTGCTTTTCCCGAACACCACAACAGGAGTGACCCATGGCGACGTTCGTCGACCGCGTGACGCTGCACCTCTCAGCAGGCAACGGCGGCAACGGCTGTGTGTCCGTCCGTCGCGAGAAGTTCAAGCCCCTCGCGGGCCCCGACGGCGGCAACGGCGGTGACGGCGGCGACATCGTGCTCGTCTCCGACCCGCAGGTCACCACGCTCCTCGGCTACCACCGGTCGCCGCACCGCTCCAGCCGCAACGGCCAGCCCGGCATGGGCGACCA
The DNA here is from genome assembly GCF_016907335.1 of Curtobacterium herbarum. Taxonomy (NCBI): domain Bacteria; kingdom Bacillati; phylum Actinomycetota; class Actinomycetes; order Micrococcales; family Microbacteriaceae; genus Curtobacterium; species Curtobacterium herbarum. Next base: position 2,420,465 of record NZ_JAFBBT010000001.1, on the reverse strand, counting down.
CCGCAGCGGTGTGAGCGGCGACACGCTCGAGCTGCCCGTGCCCGTCGGCACCGTCGTCTACGACGAGAACGGCGACGTGCTCGCGGACCTCACCGAGCCGGGCATCCGCGTCGTCGTCGGTCCCGGCGGCCAGGGTGGCCTCGGCAACGCCGCGCTCGCGACGACGAAGCGCAAGGCCCCCGGCTTCGCGCTCCTCGGTACCGACGGGTGGAGCGGGGACGTCAGCCTCGAGCTGAAGACCATCGCCGACATCGCCCTGGTCGGCTACCCGAGCGCCGGCAAGTCCTCGCTGATCGCCGCCGTCTCGGCCGCGAAGCCGAAGATCGCCGACTACCCGTTCACCACGCTGACCCCGAACCTCGGCGTCGTCGAGTCCGGCAGCACGCGGTTCACCGTCGCCGACGTCCCCGGTCTGATCGAGGGTGCGTCCGAGGGCAAGGGGCTCGGCCTCGAGTTCCTCCGCCACGTCGAGCGCTGCGAAGCCCTGCTGCACGTGATCGACTGCGCCACGCTCGACGGTGGTCGCGACCCGATCAGCGACCTCGACGTGATCCTCCACGAACTCGAGCAGTACCCGGTCCCCGAGGGCCAGGTCCCACTGCTCGACCGCCCGCAGCTCATCGCCCTCAACAAGATCGACGTGCCGGACGCCGCCGAGCTCGCGGCCTTCGTGACCGCCGAGTTCGAGTCCCGCGGCTACCGCGTGTTCCCGATCTCCACCGCGTCGCACCAGGGTCTGCGTGAGCTCACCTTCGCACTGGCCGACGTGGTCGAGACGGCCCGCGCAGCCCGTGCCGCCGAGCCCGCCGTCGAGCGCATCGTGCTCCGCCCGAAGGCCGTCGACGAGAAGCCCTTCACGGTGCGTGCCGAGGGCGGCGAGGAGCACCGCTTCTACCGCGTCCGCGGTGGCAAGCCGGAGCGCTGGGTGCAGCAGACCGACTTCACCAACGAAGAGGCGATCGGCTACCTGGCCGACCGGCTCGCCAAGCTCGGGGTCGAGGACGGTCTGTTCAAGGCCGGTGCCGTCGCCGGGTCCACCGTCGTCATCGGTGGCGAGGGCGGCATGATCTTCGACTGGGAGCCGACCCTGACCTCCACCGCGGAACTCATCACGAGCGCGCGCGGCACGGACTCCCGACTCGACCTCAACGCCCGTCCGACGCGCAACGAGCGTCGATCGGATTACTTCGAGCGGATGGACGCCAAGGCCGCAGCCCGTGCCGAGCTCGAGCAGGAGCGCGTCGCCGGTCTGTGGGCGGACGACGACACCGCCGGGTCCGACGCGGTCGAGCAGACGACGCCCGAGCGCGACTGAGCGCCGTGGTCGGGCCGAACACCGTCGTGGAGCGCGCGGACATCCCGCGCGCCCGCCGGATCGTGGTCAAGGTCGGCTCGTCCTCCGTGAGCGGCGACAACGCGGCGCAGATCGGCCCGCTCGTCGACGCGCTGGTCGGCGCCTACCGACGCGGCACCGAGGTCGTGCTGGTGTCCTCCGGCGCGATCGCCACCGGGTTCCCGTTCCTGGGCCTCGAGGGTCGTCCGGAGGATCTCGCCACCCAGCAGGCCGCCGCGGCGACCGGGCAGGCCGTGCTGGTCTTCCGGTACCAGAAGGAGCTCGACCGGCACGGCGTGACCGCGGCGCAGGTGCTGCTCACCGCGGGCGACCTGCAGAACCCGACGCACCGGGTGAACGCCCGGCGGGCGATGAACCGGCTGCTGGAACTCCGGGTGCTGCCGATCGTCAACGAGAACGACACGGTCGCCACCCACGAGATCCGCTTCGGCGACAACGACCGGCTCGCGGCGCTCGTCGCCCGACAGGTCGAGGCGGACGCCCTGGTGTTGCTGTCCGACGTCGAGGCCCTCTACACGAAGCCGCCGGAGCAGCCCGGCGCCACCCGCATCGACGAGGTCCCCTTCGGCGACGAGCTCGCCGGTGTGACCTTCGGGTCGATCGGCGCAGCCGGCGTCGGGACAGGGGGAGCGGGCACCAAGGTCGCGGCCGCCCGCCTCGCGGCCGAGGCCGGCACGTCCGTGCTCGTCACGGCGACCGCGCTCGTCGAGCGCGCGCTCGGCGGCGAGCACGTCGGCACCTGGTTCCGGGCCGCACCACGCACCTGACGGTGGCTGCCGGGCGGACGGGAGGCACGCCTCCCGTCCGACACGCACCGCTGACCTAGGATCGGGTCATGTCGCTCACCGCTCCCGCGCAGGCCTCCGCGGCCATGCCCCTCGTCGACACGCTGACGGCTGCCCGGGCCGCCGCGACGGTGCTGGCGACCACGACGACGGCCGTCAAGGACGCCGCCCTGCGGGCGATCGCCCTCGAGCTGCGCGCCGGCACGGCGGAGATCGTCACCGCGAACCACGAGGACCTGGTGGCCGGCGAGGACAGCGGGCTCAGCTCGGGTCTGATCGACCGGTTGCGGCTCGACGTCGACCGGGTGGACGCGCTCGCGGACGCCGTCGAGCACGTCGTCGGTCTGACCGACCCGGTGGGGGAGCACGTCCGCGGCTCGGTGCTGCCGAACGGGCTGCAGCTGGCGCAGGTCCGGGTGCCGTTCGGCGTCGTCGGGGCCATCTACGAGGCACGCCCGAACGTGACGGTCGACATCGCCGCGCTGGCGCTGAAGTCCGGCAACGCGGTGGTCCTCCGCGGCGGGTCGGCGGCACAGCGCACCAACGCGGTGCTCGTCCGGCGGATCCAGGACGCCATCGCCTCGGTCGGACTGCCGCGGGAGCTCGTGCAGACGATCGACCCGCTCGGACGGGCCGGGGCGACCGAGCTCATGCGTGCCCGCGGCCTGGTCGACGTGCTCATCCCGCGGGGCAGCGCCTCGCTCATCCAGACCGTCGTCACCGAGTCGCAGGTTCCCGTCATCGAGACCGGTGCCGGCGTCGTGCACGTCTTCCTCGACGAGTCCGCACCGATCGACCGTGCCGTGGACATCGTCCTCAACAGCAAGGTCCAGCGGCCGAGCGTGTGCAACGCCCTCGAGACGCTGCTCGTGCACGAGCGGGCGGCCGAGCGCCTCCTGCCGGTGCTGGCGGACCGTCTCCGCGCCGCCGGGGTGACCCTGCGGGGCGATGACGCCACCCGAACCATCGTCCCCGGGGTGCTGCGGGCGACCGAGGCCGACTGGGCGACCGAGTCGATGGACCTCGACCTGTCGATCCGGGTCGTGCCGGACGTCGACGCGGCGATGGCGCACATCGCCCGGTGGTCGACCCACCACACCGAGTCGATCGTCACGAACGACGTCGACACGGCCGAGCACTTCCTGGCCGGCGTCGACTCCGCCGTGGTGATGGTGAACGCGTCGACGCGCTTCACCGACGGCGGGGAGTTCGGGTTCGGCGCCGAGGTCGGCATCTCCACGCAGAAGCTGCACGCGCGGGGCCCGATGGGGCTGCCCGAACTCACGAGCACCAAGTGGCTCGTGCGCGGGCAGGGACACATCCGCGGCTAGGATGGTCCGGAGTCTTCCTCGATCGATCGGAGCCCTGCCAGATGTCACTCCTCGCTGAGGCCGCAGAACACGCGGCCGGCGTCCCTGCGATCGTCTTCCCGATCGTCGCGGCCTGCGTCTTCACCCTCCTGGGCTTCGTCACGTGGAGCTTCCGCGACGTCGCCTACCGTCACTCGCACAAGTTCCAGGCCACCCGGCAGCACGAGACCGGTGTGGACGAGTTCGGCCACTCGAAGATCTGATCCGCCACCCGATGCTCGAGAGCACGGGTCGGCCGCGCATCGGGGTGATGGGCGGGACGTTCGACCCGATCCACCACGGTCACCTCGTGGCGGCGTCCGAGGTCGCCAAGCACTTCGACCTCGACGAGGTCGTGTTCGTCCCGACCGGCCAGCCGTACATGAAGTCCGGCGTCACCGACGCCGAACACCGGTACCTGATGACCGTGATCGCGACCGCGGCGAACCCGATGTTCACGGTCAGCCGCGTCGACATCGACCGGCCCGGCCCCACCTACACGGTGGACACCCTCCGCGACCTGCACGAGCAGCGGCCCGACGCCCAGCTCGTCTTCATCTCCGGAGCGGACGCGGTCCAGCAGATCGTCGACTGGAAGGACCACGACGGTCTCTGGGACCTGGCGCACTTCGTCGCCGTGACACGACCGGGCCACCAGCTGAGCATCACCGGACTCCCAGAACGGGACGTTAGTGTGCTCGAGGTCCCCGCGCTGGCGATCTCCTCGACCGACTGCCGTGACCGGGTACGGAGCGGGTTCCCCGTCTGGTACCTCGTGCCCGACGGTGTCGTCCAGTACATCTCGAAGCACCATCTGTATCGGAGCGTTGCATGAGTCCGTCCGACGCGCAGCCGCCGCTGTCGCGGCGTCAGATGCGTGAGCGCGAGCGCGCCGCCTCTGGCGGTGCCCAGCCCGCGACGCCGCCGCCGACCGTCGCCGCTGCCTCCACCACGCCGGAGGCCCGTCGTCGCCCCGGCTCGCACGTCGCGCCCGGCGCGGCGCCGGCTGCACAGGCGGCACCACGATCCGCCGGCTCGACGACCGGTGTGTCCGACGTTCCTCCTGGCTCCGCGGCCGAGATCGTCCCCGGTACCGGCGGCATGTCCCGCCGGCAGCTGCGACTGCTGCGTGAGGCGCAGCAGCAGGGCGGCCGTCCGGTCCCGCTGCAGAACCCGACCCCGCAGTCGTCCGACCGAACCGTGCAGGACGTCCTCGGCACGCTGACCGAACCGTCGTCGACGCCCGCTCCGGACGCGCAGGTGCCGCCGCTGTCGACGCCGGCGGAAGCCGCTGCGGCCGGCATCGGTGCGCAGTCCTCGCTCGTGCCCCTCGGGGTCGACTGGCCCACGGACGACCGGTCCGCAGACGCTGACGACGCGGGTGCACCGGGAACCGATGCGCCCGGAACCGATGCGCCCGGAACCGATGCACCCGGAGACGACGCTGCAGGTCCGGACGCTGCTGCCACCGCGGCTGGTGCTGCACCGACCGACGACGAGTCCTCGAACTGGCAGGACCCGAACCCGGAGATCTCGCACCTCGAGCCCGCCGCCGTCGAGCAGGCCACCGAGGCCGACGGTTCACCGGACGCCATCGAGCCCCTCGAAGAGGCCGCTGCGCACGGCGAAGAGCCCCGCCAGCACCGCACGACGTGGGCGCCGCACGACGCCGACCCCGACGCGATCATGGCCGCGGACGACGACGTCGCCGCACCGGCCACCGACCTGCCCGCGGCGACTCCCGGCGTGTTCCCGCTCGACCTGGACGACGACGACACGAACGAGGTCCCGGTCGTCGTCCCGGCGGACGCACCCGTCTCGCGTCCGGGCTCCGCTGCGCAGCCCGCGTCGTCCCCGAGCCCGGCGTCGTCTCCGAGCCAGGCGTCCTCCGACGCGCCGCGCGAGCCGAAGCCCGTGACGACGGCCTTCCAGCCGCCGGCCGGCCACTGGTCGACCTTCGCGCACGACTCGAACGACGCCGAGGTGCACGACGAGGAGACCGGCACGCGCCGGGTCGCCGAGTCGCACACGAACGCGCTGATCCTGCCGAACTCGGCGCTGGCCGACCCGACCGGTGCGCTGAACGCCACCGGCGAGGTCATCCTCACTGGGTCGATCGACCTGCCCGCCTCGCTGTCCTCGACCGGGTCGCACCGGCCGATCGACGGTGCCGAGGTCGACCGCCTGCTCGAGCAGCAGGACGAGCAGCCGGACACGGACGCCAGCCCGGTCCGCGCGAGCCGTGCCGTGTCGAGCCACACCTCGACGCGTCAGGTCGTGCTCGCCGCCGCCAAGCCGAAGGACTCGAAGACGCCGGTCGTGCTGGCCGTCGCCGCGAGTGCCGTGGGCGTGGTCGCGGCCGGTGTCATCGTCGTGGCGCTGGTCGCGACGAACTTCTTCGGCTCCTGAACGAGCCCCGCGCACTTCGGCCTCCCCACGAACTGGCCGCCGGGTCAGTGGTCTGGCCTATGATCGTGACCCATCATGAACATCCGGGCGACCGCGTCGGGATGACCACCGGAAGGAATCCGTGACCGCCTCCGCTCGCGCACTCGAACTGACGCAGATCGCCGCTCAAGCGGCTGACTCCAAGCAGGCCGAGGACCTCGTCGCCCTCGACGTCACCCGACCGCTCCAGCTCACCGACGTCTTCCTCCTCGCCACCGGCCGCAACGAGCGCAACGTGCTCGCCATCGCCGACGAGATCGAAGACCGCCTGCTCCAGGTCGGCGCCAAGCCGCTGCGCCGCGAAGGCCGGAGCGAGGGCCGCTGGGCGCTCATCGACTTCGGGGACATCGTCGTGCACGTGTTCCACGAGGAAGAACGCCAGTACTACTCCCTCGAGCGCCTCTGGTCGGACTGCCCGGTCATCCCGCTCGAACTGCCGGCCGACCAGACGCAGGCCGCCGAACAGTCGGCCTGACGCCGGCCACCAGCGCGACGCGCCCGGGTGGCGGTGACGATTTCGTCACCCGGTGTTCGCGTGGTGTACGCTGTACTGGTGCCTCCGGGGAACCGGGGGAACACGATCTGGCCTCCGGGTCGGTCGTTCTGGGTCTGTGGCGCAGCTGGTAGCGCACCTGCATGGCATGCAGGGGGTCAGGGGTTCGAGTCCCCTCAGATCCACCAAAACCCCCGTAGTTCCTCGGAACCGCGGGGGTTTCTTCGTGTGCGACCAAGAAAGTGCCGATGTATGCCCCGGTCGCGACCGGAAACATCCGGAGTTGGCCTCGGTCGGACCAGCCGGCGGCATCAGCGCCTCGGAACGAAACCTCCGGTGCCCGTGGTGCAGTGTTCGGTACGCAGCGCACAGGGGGATGCACGGACAGCCAGAGCACCCACGAAGTCATCGTTCGGTCCGGACTCGCCAGGCTGCACACAGTCCCCTCTCGCGGGGGTGTGCCGGATCACCAGTGTCGTTGACCGAGGCCCACCGCAGGCAATGCTGTGATGGTCTCGTAGGGTCCTGCCACGAACGCAGGATCGCCGATCGCGATGATCGTGTGCCCGTGCCTCACTGCGGTCAGTACCTCGCGTCCGAGGATGTGCGTGTTCCGTGCGGCGAGCGGGGTTGCATCGATGACGATCGTGCCTTCCGCCCACGTGGCGGCGGCGACTGCTGCGGCGACGTCCTGGCGCGTGTGTTCGGGGGCGCCATCGCCTGCGTTGGCGAGTGCGTCGTGCAGCGTGGTGATGAGGTCGGCTGTTTCCGAGTCCGTGGTGGAGTGTCGTGCGATGCCGTCGGTGTGGCGTGCGTCGTAGTAGAGGGTCGTGCCGGTGGTGATGCCACCGGCACGACCGCCCCCTTCCCATGCGTAGCCGGCCGTCTCGTAGGGTCCGTCCGGGACACGCTGGATCAGTGCGCCGCCGAAGGCGTTGAACTCTGCGGTGGTGTCCGGGATGGTCGTGCGCGGGGCGCTGTTGCGGCTGGCGTGCATGGGTGTTGGTCCTTACTTGGTGTAGGTCGCCAGCGGCTGGCCCGATGTGCAGTCCAGCAGTGGCGTTTCGACGGTGCCACCGGCGAGAGCGTGGACCTTCTGGCCCTTGCTCGCTTGGATCTCCGTGGTGCGGGTGGCGTACCAGGTCAGCGGGGTCCGCGGCAGTCCGTTGAGGTTGTACGCGAGGATGTCGTGCGGCGCGTCGACGACGACGTTCCACTTGTGTCCGAGCGAGGGGCCGTCCCACGGATAGATCGTGTAGCCGGTCTTGAACTCGGTCTTCGACAGCCACTCGACGTACGACGTGCCACAGTCGCCCGTCACCGTGTCGTCCACGTGAACTCCGCCTGCAGCGGTGATCGTCTTGGTCGGGGCGCCCTTCTTGTAGAGCGGCGTTGCCCCGGTGAAGCTCCCCGCGGGGGTTCCGGCCGGCACGGCGTACTGGTACCCATCCGAGGTCGTACGCACGTCGTAGCCGTACTTCGCGGCACGAGCCGAGTTGTACCCATCGAACGTCATGGGAACCGTGATGGTGGTCCCCACCGCAGCACCCGGGTCCGTGGTCACCGCGGCGGTCGCTGGGGCGGCCATCCCCATCACGCTCAGCGCGGCGGCGGTACTTGCCATGACCGCCAGAACGAACTTCTTTCGCATTTGATTCCCACCCATCTGAGGCCCCGACACTTCATCCCGGTGTCGGGCAATCTTCTGCAGGGGAGCGCCCGACGCTCGAACCTCGTTCCCCCCGCGCTCCGAACTTTCCTCCGTGCTGACCGGCAGAACTAGTCAGCACAAGTGCGGACGGGTTTGGGTACGTTGAAATCTTTGCAAGCACGAAGGAATACGAGGTTTGACATTGCCAGGTTGAATCCATCACTTTCAAGTGTGGTGCGACGTGACACATTCTTTGGAGCGCTCTTTCGCTTGCTTATCGGCGGCCGAACCTCTGTTTGGTGGAGCTTGAGGCGGTGTCCGCGCTGCTCGGTGCAGACCCCACCTTCCGCCGCTGCATGACCGTCGGTGCATCTGGCTGCGGGCTTTCGTCGTTCCACTGTTCCGGCTCGGATGCCGCAGCGGCCTCGTCGAGGGATCGCTCCCCGATACGCTGAGCGCATGAGCAGCGCTGCACCCCGGTCCGGAACCCAGACGTCCATCGCCGCCGGCGGGTACACCGCCGACATCGCGAGCGTCGGAGCCACCCTCCGGGCGCTGCGGCACGACGGTCGGGACCTCGTCACCACGTTCGACGCCGACGCGGTCCGCCCGGTCTTCCGCGGCGCCGTCCTCGCCCCGTGGCCGAACCGTGTCGTCGACGGCCGCTACACCTTCGACGGGGTCGAGCACGAGCTCGCGCTGACCGAGCCGAAGCGGTCGCACGCCCTGCACGGCCTCGTGGCCTGGACCGACTTCACCGTGCTCGAGCAGGACGCCGACCGCGTCGTCCTCACCACCACCGTGCAGCCGCAGGAGGGCTACCCCGCCCGCGTCGAGGTCCGGGTCGAGTACCGCCTGGACGCCGACGGCCTGCACACCACCATCACCGGCACGAACACCGGGGACGACCGTGCTCCGTGGGGGACCGGGCCGCACCCCTACCTCGTCGCCGGCGCCGGCACGGTCGACGACTGGACGCTGACGCTCCCCGCGGCCGAGGTGCTCGAGGTCACCGAGGACCGGCTCATCCCGACCGGTCTGGTGCCCGTGCACGACGAGTTCGACCTCCGCCAGCCGACGACCATCGGCAGCCGGTTCATCGACCACGCCTTCACCGGCTTCGACCGTGACGCCGACGGGACCGCTGCCGTCACCGTGACCGCGGCCGACGGGCACGGCGTCCGGGTCGCCTTCGGCACCGACTGCGGGTGGGCGCAGGTGCACACCGCCGACCACGTCGTCCCCGAGTACCACCGCTCCGGCCTCGCCGTCGAGCCGATGACGTGCGCCCCGAACGCCTTCAACGCCGACGCCTTCGCCGCCGACGTCGACGCCGGCCTCGTCGTGCTCGAGCCCGGCGCCGCACACGCCGCCACGTGGACGATCTCGGCGGTCTGAGCGTCACGCCGGACCGTGCCGCGGGCTCACCGCGGATCGTGGTCCAGCGGGTCGCCGACGTCCGCGACCTCGGCGAGCTCGCCCACAGCCGGTCCGCCGACCTGGTGTGGCTCGACTCCGCGCTGCCGTCAGGCTCGCCTGCGACGGCTGCGCGTCGTGCGGCGTGGTCGGTCCTCGCGGTGTCGGACGGCCCCTTCGCCGCCCGGCTCCGGCACCAGGACCGGGTCGCCCACGTCACCGTGTCCGGGCCGGCCGCCCGGTGGTTCGGACCGAGCCGGACCGAGGACCGCCCGGCCTTCGCCGTCCTCGACGACCTGCTGCGTGCCACCCCGTCCCTCGACGAGCCGGTGCCGGGGTGCGCGTTCGCCCTCGGCTGGGTGGGGTTCCTCGGCTACGAACTCGGCCGCGAGGTCGACGGACCCGACCGCACCGCCGACGGACACGCCGACGCCGACCTCCGCTTCGTCGACCGGGCCGTTCTGGTGCACGCGGACGGTCCCGCGTGGGCGATCGCGCTCGTGGACGACGACGCGCCCAGGGAGTCGCGGGCGAACCGGGCGTGGCTGGCGGAGGTGCGCGCGTCGACGACGTCGGACGACCTGACGGGGGCACGCCCGGGCCTCCCGGCTGGCGGCACGTCCGTCGCCGGGCGCGTCTCGGAGGCCCCGGACCGCGTCCCGGTGGCCCCTGGCCGCGCCCGGGAGGCCCGTGGCCGCGTCCGCCGCACCGCCTACGAACACGCCGTGGACGCGTGCCGACACGAGATCCGCGAGGGCAACGCCTTCCAGGTGTGCCTGACGACCGCCTTCGCGGTGCCGGAGGCGGAGCCGGACGGGCCGCTCGGCCGCGACGGCGACCGGTACCTGGCGGAGTACCGACGCGTGCGAGCGGGTGACCCGGTGCCGTTCGGCGCCTACCTGCGCTGGGGCGACCTGCGGATCGCCAGCCGCTCGCCGGAACGGTTCCTCCGCATCGACGCCGACGGGGGCGTGCTCGCCGAACCGATCAAGGGCACCCGTCCCCGCCACCCGGACCCGGCGGCGGACGCCGCGACACGCGCGGAGCTCGTCGACAGTGCGAAGGACCGTGCCGAGAACGTGATGATCGTCGACCTGCTGCGGAACGACCTGCTGCGGACGGCGCGCCCGGGCACGGTGCACGTGCAGCGGCTCTGCGACGTCGAATCGTACGCCAGCGTGCACCAGCTGGTGTCGACGGTCGCCGGGGTGCTGCCGGAGGGGGCCTCCCGGGCCGAGGTGGTGCGGGCCGCGTTCCCGCCGGGGTCGATGACCGGCGCGCCGAAGCGCAGTGCGGCGGCGATCGCGGACCGTCTCGAGGGAGCGCCACGCGGGGTGTACTCGGGGGCGATCGGCTACTTCTCGGCGAGTGGGGCGGTCGATCTGTCGGTGGCGATCCGGACACTGGTGACGGTGCTGCACCCGGACGGCAGCGTCCGGCGTCGGTCGCTCGGGGCCGGTGGTGCGGTGACGTGGGCCTCCACGGCGGCGGACGAGGCGGACGAGGTCGAGACGAAGACCCGGTCGGTGCTCGGCGGGATCGGTGCCGCGGCGCACTGGTAGTCGAGGCTTCCTGACCGGTCGAACAGGTGTTCGACCAGTTGTCCACCGGATGTCGGTGCCGGTTGACATGATCGAACACATGTTCGAATATGAGGGCATGCAGACGGCGGCGGTACTCCGGTCGTCCGATGAGCGTGGCGACCGCGGACGCGGGGACCGGGAGCACATCGGGCGGAACGGTGCTGCCCGTTCCAGTTCTGGTGCTGGTGCTGCCGGTGCCCGCGCTTCCGACCACGTCGGCGCGGCACGGGCTGCGCTCGACCGGATCACCTCGCTGCGCTCCCGGGTCGCCGACATGGAAGCGACCCGCGTGGACACCGAGGGGCTGCCCACCGCCGACGCCCTCGCGCCGCTGCTGCCGGGCGGTGCCATCCGCGCCGGGGGTACGTACTCGGTGCCGGAGTCGGTGCTGCTCGCCCAGACCATGCTGCAGGCGGCCTCCGCGTCCGGGGCCTGGTGCGCCGTGGTCGGGGTGCCGTCCTTCGGCGTCGAAGCCGCAGCCGCGGCCGGCATCGACCTGGAACGACTCGTGCTGGTGCCGGACCCGGGCGACCAGTGGCTCGCGGTCACCGCGGCCCTCGCCGACGTGGCACAGATCGTCCTCACCCGACCGCTCGGCCGGGTGGTGCCCGGTGACGTCGCCCGGCTCTCCGCACGGCTCCGACAGCGCGGCGCCGCCCTCGTCGCGCTCGGCGCCTGGCCGGGTGCCGACGTCACCCTGCGGGTCACCGAGTCGCGCTGGAGCGGCATCGGCCAGGGGCACGGGTACCTCACCGAACGTCGGGTGACCGTCACGGCATCCGGCCGTGCCGGAGCCGTCCGGCCGACGAGCACCGAGCTCCTGCTGCCCGCGGCGGACGGTTCGGTGCGTGCTGCGGCGCCGGCCGCTGCCGTGACCGGTGGACGGGTCCTGCGTCCCGTGGCGGTGGCCTCGTGAGCCCGCGCGGGCGCCGGGCGTCGGCCGCCGGACCGCGTGGTGGTGCCGTGCTGCCGGGGGCCGGGCGTGCCGGAGCGGGGGCTGCCGGAGCCGGGCTGCCCGGGGTGGGGCTGCCGGGTGCCGGTGCCGTCCGGGCCGACGCACTCAGCCGGGGTGCCGGTCTGCCGGAACCCCCGCCGACCCGGACGATCGTGCTCTGGTGCCCGGACTGGCCGGTCATCGCGGCTGCCCGGGCTGCCGGGGCACCGCCGGAGCAGCCGTTCGCCCTCATCGCGAAGGGTATGGTCTTCGCCAGTTCCGCCTCGGCACGACAGGTCGGGGTCGTGCGCGGTCTGCGGGTCCGCGAAGCACAGGCCCGCTGCACCGAGCTCGTCACGCAGCCCTACGACGACGCCCTCGACCACCGGGCCTTCGAGCCGGTCATCCGCGCGATCGAGGCGGCCGCGCCCGGGGTCGAGGTCCTGCGCCCGGGGACGATCGCGCTCCGTGCCCGCGGGCCGGCGCGGTACCACGGTGGTGAGCGGGCAGCCGCGACGATCCTGGCCGGCATCGCCGCCGACCACGGCGCTCCCGGTGTGCGTGCGGGTGTGGCGGACACCCCGTTCGCGGCGGAGCAGGCAGCCCGGGCACGGCCGACCCGGCCGGGGGAGCGCGTCCGGATGGTGCCGGTCGGCGGGTCGGGCACGTTCCTCGCCCCGCTGCCGCTCGGGGTGCTCGGCGACCCCGACCTCGCGATGGTGCTCGGACGCCTCGGTCTGACGACGCTCGGTGACTTCGCCGCGCTCACCGACGAACAGGTGCGCGACCGCTTCGGCGTGCCCGGTGCGTTCCTGCACCGGCTCGCCGGCGGCCGTGATCCGCGCGAGGTCGCCGCGCGGGACGTCCCGCCCGACCTCGAGGTCCAGGCGTCCTTCGAGCCGCCGCTCGACCGTGCTGACCAGATCGCGTTCGCCTTCCGCCGGTCCGCCGACGAGTTCGCGGCGAAGCTCCGGAGCGCAGGGCTCGTGGCGACGACGATCCGCGTCGGCATCGTCGACGAGCGGGACGTCCTGCTCGAACGGGTCTGGGCGCACCCGCGGTGGTTCGACGCCGCCGACGTGGTGGACCGGGTGCGCTGGCAGCTCGCGGGCGGGGTCGACCCGACCGGGCTCGAGGCGCCGGTGACCACGGTCGTGCTCGAACCGGTCGCGGTGGACGACCTGGCGAACCACGAGCGTGGGCTCTGGGGTTCCGGCCCGGACGAACGGGTCCACCACGGGTTGGCCCGCGTGCAGGGCATGGTCGGGCACGACGGGGTCGTCACGCCGCGGATCGGGGGTGGTCGCACCCTGGCCGAACGCATCGTGCTCGTGCCCTGGGGCGACGCCCCGGCCGGTGGTGAGCGTGCGCTGGCCGTGGTGCGGGACCGTCCGTGGCCGGGCAAGCTGCCGGGGCCGCCGCCGGCGACGGTCCTCGACCGCCCCCGACCGGTGGACGTCGTGACGGCGGACGGCGGGGCCGTGGACGTCGACGAGCGCGGCACCCTGACCGGTGCGCCCGGACGGTTCCGCTCCGACGGCGACCGCGGGGGTCGGTTCTCCGCCGTCACGGCCTGGGCCGGGCCCTGGCCGCTCGTCGTGCGCTGGTGGGAGTCCGGCGGACGACGACTGCACCGGTTGCAGCTCGTGGACGACGACGGGCGTGCCTGGTACCTGGTCCTCGCCGACCACCGCTGGTGGGCAGAGGCGATCGCGACGTGAAGGACGGTTCCTGATGGGGTACAACAACCCGCCGATCCCGTGGTCGCAGTTCGAGCGTGCCCTCTCGGACAAGCGCAGCCCGGGCACGACCCCCGAGGGCGACGGTGGTGACAGCCCGGCCTGGTCGCGGAAGCGTGCACCGTACCGGCCGGCGGACGTCGCCACGCCGGACGCTGCCCCGGTCGTCCCGTACGCCGAACTCCACGCGCACTCGACCTTCAGCTTCCTGGACGGGGCGAGCCCACCGGAGCACCTGCTGGAAGAAGCGGCACGCCTGGGCCTCTGCGGGCTGGCGATCACGGATCACGACGGCTTCTACGGGGCTGCCCGGATGGCCGAGGTCGCCGAGACGTACCCGAGCATCACCACGGTCTACGGCGCCGAACTGTCGCTCGGGCTCACCGAGCCGCAGAACGGCGTCCCCGATCCCGAGGGCTCGCACCTGCTGCTCCTGGCCGACGGGCAGGACGGGTACCACCGGATGGCCGGCGCGGTGACCGCCGCGCACCTCGCCGCGGGCTCCGAGAAGGGGCGGCCGCGGTACGACCTCGACGACCTCGCGGAACGCTCGGGCGGGCGGTGGCGGGTGCTCACCGGCTGTCGCAAGGGCAGCGTCCGCCAGGCCCTCGAGCGCGGCGGCGAGAGCGCGGCGGAGCAGGCACTGCGGGCGCTGCTGGACCGGTTCGGCACCGGCAACGTGGTGGTCGAGCTCTCCGACCACGGCGACCCGCTCGACAGCGCCCGGAACGACGTCCTGGCCCTCCTGGCCGACCGGCACGCGCTGCCCGTCGTGGCGACCGGGAACGTCCACTACGCCACCCCGGACCGGTTCCCGGTCGCGACCGCCCTCGCCGCGGTCCGGGCCCGCCGCAGCCTCGACGAGATCGACGGGTGGTTGCCCGCCGCGGACACCGCGCACCTGCGCTCCGGCGCCGAGATGGCACGGCGGTTCGAACGGTGGCCGGGTGCGGTCGAGCGGAGCGTGGAGCTCGCCGACGAACTCGGGTTCGCACTGCGGACGGCGAAGCCCGGGCTGCCCGACCTCGACGTGCCGGACGGCCACACGCCGATGAGCTGGCTGCGCGACCTCACCTGGCAGGGGGCCCGCCGGTTCTACCCGGGGGACGCCGACGGGGTGGACGCGCACAAGCGGGAGCGCATCGAACGCGAACTGTCCGTCATCGAGGACAAGGGCTTCCCCGGCTACTTCCTGATCGTCCGGGACATGGTGCAGTTCGCCCGCGGTCGGGGGATCCTCTGCCAGGGACGCGGGTCCGCGGCGAACTCGGCGGTCTGCTTCCTGCTCGAGATCACCGCCGTCGACTCGATCCGGTACGGCCTGCCGTTCGAACGCTTCCTGTCGTCGATGCGCGACGAGGAGCCCGACATCGACGTGGACTTCGACTCCGACCGGCGAGAAGAGGTGATCCAGTACGTCTACGACAAGTACGGCCGGTTCAACGCCGCACAGGTCGCCAACGTCATCACCTACCGACCGAAGGGCGCGGTGCGGGACATGGCGAAGGCGCTCGGCCACAGCCCCGGGCAGCAGGACGCCTGGTCGAAGCAGGTCGAGCGGTGGGGTTCGGTCACCGAGAGCCAGGACCACGACATCCCGGAGCCCGTGGTCGACCTGGCCCAACAGGTCCTCGGGTTCCCGCGGCACCTCGGCATCCACTCGGGCGGCATGGTCCTGACCGACCGGCCCGTGGGTGAGGTGGTGCCGATCGAGCACGCCCGGATGGACGGCCGGACCGTGCTGCAGTGGGACAAGGACGACTGCGCCTACATGGGGCTCGTGAAATTCGACATGCTCGGTCTCGGCATGCTCGCCGCGCTGCAGTACTCGTTCGACCTGGCGGCCGACCACTGCGGCGAGCGGTGGGACATGCACTCCATCCCGAAGGAGGAGCAGGGCGTCTACGACCAGCTCTGCCGTGCGGACACCATCGGGGTGTTCCAGGTGGAGTCCCGCGCGCAGATGGGCACGCTGCCCCGGCTGCTGCCCCGGCGGTTCTACGACCTGGTCATCGAGGTCGCCCTGGTCCGTCCCGGGCCGATCCAGGGCGGCGCGGTCCACCCGTACATCCGACGCCGGACCGGTGAGGAGCCGGTGACGTACCTGCACCCGGCCCTCGAACCGGTGCTGGAACGGACCCTCGGCGTGCCGCTGTTCCAGGAGCAGCTCATGCAGATGGCGATCGCGGTCGGCAACTGCTCCGGGGACGACGCCGACCTGCTCCGTCGGGCGATGGGGTCCAAGCGGGGCCTCGAGAAGATCGACCGGCTGCGGGACAAGCTCTACCGGGGGATGGCGGAGAACGGCATCCACGGCGAGGACGCCGACACCATCTACGCCAAGATCCAGGCGTTCGCGAACTTCGGCTTCGCGGAGAGCCACTCGATCAGCTTCGCGCTCATCGTCTACGCCAGCGCGTGGATGCGCCTGCACTACCCGGGCGCCTTCCTGGCGGCACTGCTCCGGGCGCAGCCGATGGGCTTCTACTCACCGCAGACCCTCGTGGCCGACGCCCGCAGGCACGGGGTCCGCGTGCTGCGGCCGGACATCCTGCGCTCGGACGTCGATGCGACCCTCGAGCCGGTCGAGGACCCCGACCGTGCCGCGGGGACCGCCGCGCCCGGTGGCCTGGGGGACGCGTGCCTGGCGACGGAGCAGCCGCCGGTGTTGCCCTTCGACCGGGACGCCGCGGACGACACCGCCGCGCACCGTCGGGACGGCGCGTTCGCCGTACGGCTCGGGTTGGCCGAGGTCGCCTCGCTCGGCCGACGCAGTGCCGAGCGCATCGTGGCCGAGCGGCGGGCGAACGGGCCCTTCACCGACATGTCCGACCTGGCACGACGGGTCGGCCTCACCACGGCGCAGCTCGAAGCACTCGCCGCCGCCGACGCGTTCGAGTCCCTGGGCATCGACCGTCGGGCCGGCATGTGGTCCGCGGCGCAGGCGGCGGCCGAGCGGGCCGACCAGCTGCCGGACACCCAGGTCGTCGTGCAGCCGCCGCTGTTCGGACAGATGACCAGCGGGGACGTCCTCATCGCGGACATGTGGTCGACGGGCATGTCGACCGACGACCACCCGATGGCACACCTGCGGCAGCGACTGTCGGACCGCGGGGTGCTCAGCGTCGGGGACACCCGGACCGCGGAGACCGGCCGGCGGGTCGAGGTCGGCGGCATCGTCACGCACCGGCAGCGTCCGGCGACGGCGTCGGGGATCACGTTCCTCAACGTCGAGGACGAGTCCGGCCTGGTGAACGTCATCTGCAGCGTCGGTGTCTGGGGGAAGTACCGGCGGGTGGCCCGTGAGTCGCCGGCGGTCGTCGTGCGGGGGATTCTCGAGCGGTCGCCGGACGGTGTGGTGAACCTGGTCGCGGACCGGATCGAGCACCTGCCCCTCGCGGTCCGGACCCGGTCTCGGGACTTCCAGTGACCGGTCGGCACACGACCGGCCGGCTCACGACCGGCCGGCTCACGACCGGCCGTCCCACGACCGGCCGTCCAGTGGCCCGGTTCGCGTCAGCCCGTCAGCGCGCCTGGCTCGGCGTGGTCCGCACCTCCGGGACGCGGATGGTGACCTCGAGCCCGCCGGCGGGCACATTGCGGAGGGTGGCCGAGCCTCCAGCCCGTTCGGCGACCGCGCGGACGATCGCCAGTCCCAGGCCGGAGCCGCCGGGCATCGGGATGCCGGGTGCTGCGTCCGGGGCGCGTCGTGACGTGCGGGCCTCGTCCGGGCGGGTGAAGCGGTCGAACGCGACGGGGACGAACGACTCGGGGACGCCGGGCCCGTCGTCGGTGATCTGGAGCACGCCCTCGCCGGGGGTGGTGCGCCAGGTGACCAGGACGCTGCCGCCGCGGGGGAGTGCGGCGACGGCGTTCCCGGCGGTGTTGGTGACGAGCTGTGCCATCCCGCCGGTGTCGAGCCGGTACTGCGGTTCCGTCGTGCCGCCGCCGATGCCGGGGCCCGAGCCGCCGACCGCGACGGGCGGGTCGAGCTCGAAGTCGACGGTGACGTCCTTGGCACTCGCGATGAGCCGGACGCGGTCGACGGCGGCCATCACCTCGTCGCCGAGGTCCGACCAGGCGGTCGCCGTCTCCGTGGCGCCGTCGGCCGAGCGGCGTTCGGACTCCTCGATGCGGGACAGGGTGAGCAGGTCGTTGGCCAGGCGCGAGAGCCGCGCGACGCTGTTCTTCGCCCGTTCGATGTGGGCGGCCAGGGCCTGGGCGTCGTCGCCGTCGAGCGAGGCCAGGTCGAGCTGGGTGGTGAGGATCGCCAGCGGGGTCCGCAGTTCGTGGCTGGCGTCGGAGACCATCTGGCGTTCCCGCTCGGTGGCCTGGCGGGTGCGGGCGAGGAAGGCGTTCAGCGTCGTGGCGAGGGACGCCAGTTCGTCCTGTGCCGGACCGACCGGCAGTTCGGCGCGTTCCGGGGCGACGGAGAGCCGTTCGGCCTCGCGGCGCATCCGGTTGACGGGACGCAGCGTGGTGGTCGCGAGCACCCAGGACGCGACGCCGAAGGCCACCAGGATCGCCAGCCCCGTGAAGGACAGCGTCGTGGTGAGGTCGTCGACGACGATCGCCTCGGCCTGCGAGTTGCGGGCGGCGACCACCGTCCAGCGTCCCGCCTGGTTCACCGGGTGCTCGATGACGACGCGGTACTCGGATTTGCCGACGTCGATGACCGAGGTGCCGGCGGGGGCGGTGCGGAGACTGCCGAGTGCCTGTTCAAGACTGCCGGGCATCGACGACAGGGTGATCTCACCCGTCGGCGACACCACGGCGACGAACTGGGCGTTGCCGGGCGGCGACAGGTTCGGGTTGCTGTCGACCTCGAGCGTGGCGACGTACGGGTCGGTGTCGGCGTCGAGCAGCGTCTCGGTGGCCCGCGCGACGACGCTGACGACCTGTAGCCGCATCACGACCACGAGCAGCGCGATGACGACGGCCGCGATGACCGTCGACCCGATCGTGATGCGGGAGCGCAGGGAGAGCGAGCGCAGCGTCCACCGGGTCCGCCGCGCGGGTGCCGCCCCGTCCGACCGCGTCACGCGGTCGTCACGCGCCGATGAGGTCGAGCCGGTAGCCGCGGCCGCGCACCGTGCTGATGGCGACCGTCGCCTCCTGCGCGACGAGCTTCTTCCGCAGGTACGAGATGTACTGCTCGACGACGTTCGGGTCGACGTGCTGCGAGCCGTCCCAGACCTCTTCGAGGATCTTCGGCCGGTCGACGACCGTCCCGACCGAGCGGGCGAGCAGCCGGAGCAGCGCGAACTCGGTGGGGCTCATCGCGACCCGCTGGCCCTTGATGGAGACGCGACGGGCCTCGGAGTCGATCGAGACGTCACCGACCTCGATGGTGCGGGGTGCACCGACCGGCTCGCGACGACCGAGCGCCCGCAGGCGAGCGGTCAGTTCGGCGAACGCGAACGGCTTGGTGAGGTAGTCGTCGGCGCCGGCGTCGAGCCCGAAGACCCGGTCGTCGACGGCGTCCCGTGCGGTGACGAGCAGGATCCGGACCGGGTCCTCTCGCTCGCGGACGCGTCGGGCCAGCTCGAACCCGGACATGCCGGGCATCATCACGTCGACCACGGCGATGTCGTACGCCTGCTCACCGAGCGCGATCAGCGCCTCGACGCCGTTCTCGACCGCGGTGACGCGGTATCCCTCTGCGGCGAGCCCGCGCTCCATGAGCGCGCGCATCTCGTCATCGTCCTCGACCACCAACAAGCGCATCTGGACCTCCCGCCACCATCGTGGCACCGAACCGGGTCGCGCGGGCGGATCGCCACCCGACAGGGCTGAACACCGTCACAGCAGGTCCGGGCCTCCGCTGCGCCCTGTGGACAAGCCGAGACCCGCCGGTACTGGCCGATCCCGTCGCGTTGCTATGCTCCGGCCCGGACGCTGTACCCGACAGACCGTCCTGTACTTGGGGGCATCATGTACGACCCGGACCATCCGGAGATCGTCCGACTGCGCGCCGAACTCGACTCCGCCTGGAAGGGCGTCGTCGACCTCGGTTCGCTCGACGGACCACATCGCGACCGCGTCGTCGCCGATCTGCACACCGCCGTGCCGGATGCGGCGGGGCGCGCTGCGCGGGCCGCCGGCCGGGAGGCCGTGGTCGCCGAGATCCGTCGGTTCGCCGACGTCGAGGTGGTCACCTCCGACCCGTCGTGGCCGGCTGCCGGCGTGTGGGCGGACGTCCTCGAGGCGGCCCACCAGGCGGCGTGCGGCATGGACGA
The DNA here is from genome assembly GCF_016907335.1 of Curtobacterium herbarum. NCBI lineage: Bacteria > Bacillati > Actinomycetota > Actinomycetes > Micrococcales > Microbacteriaceae > Curtobacterium > Curtobacterium herbarum. The sequence continues at coordinate 2,400,474 of NZ_JAFBBT010000001.1, read as the reverse complement.
ACCGGTCCACTGACCGAAGGCGCGGCAGCCCGCGCTGGCGATCAGTCGTCCTCGCCGAGCAGTTCTTCGCGCACGCGCCGGACATCCTCGAGCAGCGCGCCGATGAGCACCCAGTGCCGGGAGTTCGGCCGGACGACGGCGAGCGGCGCCGTCAGCGCGTGCTCGAGCGCGGTGTCCTCGGGCCCCTCGGCGAGCTCGCCCGGCGTCAACCGCTCCGATTCGATCTGGGCGCCGAGGCGTCGGACGTCGGAGCCGATGCGCGCGACCTCGGTGGCGATCCGCCCCACCATCGGGTCGGCGCGGAGGTCCGGTGCGGTGTTGTCCCGCACGGCCCGGGTCATGCCGGTGACCCGGGTGACCAGGACGCGCAGGTGTTCGGCGACGGCGACGTCCCGGTCGAGGATCGTCCGGTGCCGACCACCGCGCGGGTTCATGGCGAGCGAGTCCCGGGCCGAGGTGAGCGCGGCCTCGGTC